>CAYXBG010000007.1:0-38768 GCA_964463145.1 uncultured Acidobacteriota bacterium | reverse complement strand
AGGAGCAGCGGACCCGGTCTGTATGGCCCGAGCTATGAAATATGGAGTTGAGGCCGGTTACCTTGCCTACCATGCAGGCAGAATCACGAGAAAAACCTATGCGACTCCCAGTAGCCCCAATCAGGGCCTTCTCAATTGAGAGCCCTCTATTTGAAAATCTTTTGAGTTTATGAAGTGAATAGTGTCCCTGTAAAACTCGGCCCGAGAAGTTACGATATTTTGATTGGACCCGACCTGCTCGAGCAATTCGGGAAATTTCTAAACCAGTACAAGTTGGGTAAGCGAGTGTTCCTAGTTTCCAACCAGCATGTTTCCTCGCTATATGGAAATACTCTCCGGGAGAGTCTCACCTCAGCAGGGGCTCATGTCACTGAGATACTCATCCCCGACGGTGAATCGTTCAAAAACCTTGGAACAGTAGAGAAGATCTACACCTATCTAATGGCTCAAAGAGCCGATCGAGACTCTATTATAGTTGCACTAGGTGGTGGAGTTACTGGAGACATCGCAGGTTTTGCAGCAGCAACATTCCTTAGGGGACTTCCTTACGTTCAAGTACCAACTACACTTCTAGCTCAGGTTGATAGTTCCGTAGGTGGCAAAACCGGGGTTAACCACCAAAAAGGGAAAAACCTTATCGGCGCCTTTTATCAACCTAAACTAGTTTTGGCCGATACCAACACTCTCTCCAGTCTTTCAAGTCGTGAATTTCGATCGGGTGTCTATGAGATTGTTAAGTACGGTCTGATCTATGATGAAACCTTTTTCGAGTTCCTAGAGAATAGCTTGGAAAATATCTTAACCCGAGATTTTCAAACCTTAGAAAAAATTGTCGCACGCTGCTGTCAAATCAAATCTGCCGTGACCTCGCAGGACGAACACGAATCGGATCTCCGTCGCATTCTAAACTTTGGCCACACCTTTGGCCACGCTCTAGAGGCGATCATGGGTTACTCCGGCATAACACACGGCGAGGCAGTAGGATGGGGGATGTTGCTAGCTACCGAAATCTCCTTGCAGAAAGAACTTCTGGATGCAGCAAGTGCTAGACGTGTAGTAGCTCTGATCAGTCGGCTGGGAGCTTTACCTAAGATCGACTGGATTGCATTCGACGATCTCTTCGAACTCTTAGAACACGATAAAAAAAGACAGGATTCCCAACTCCACTTTGTCCTCCTCGATAAAATCGGCAAAACTCTTATCAGGACGGATGTGCCCACATCTCTTTTGAGAGAGGTCTGGCAATCGGTGACATCGAGTCGTGCCCCACTCACTCATGGTTGAACGGGAAAGTCAGAAAATCCGAGAGATGTTCTCGTCCATCGCTCCAACCTATGACTTCCTTAACCGTTTGCTGTCATTTTCTGTAGACCGGCGCTGGAGAACAACAACCCGCAAGTATCTTGAACCTTACGTGACTGCAGAATCCAAGGTTCTTGATTTATGCTCCGGGACTGCTGATTTGGCGATCGAGCTATCTCTCATTTCTCCGATTATTGCCTGTGATTTTTCCCATCCAATGCTTGTCGAAGGATTACGAAAGTCCCGTAATCAAAATTTGAAACACCCAATTCAATTCGTGGAAGGAGATGCTTTAAGACTACCTTTTGCTGACAACACCTTCCAGATCATTACCATCGCCTTCGGACTGCGAAACCTGGAGGATTACACCATCGGACTTCGGGAAATCGCTAGAGTTCTTAGGCCAGGAGGACGATTGTTTGTATTGGATTTTTCAGAACCTGAAACCCCTATCCTGGACAATCTCTATCGATTTTACTTCCAAAAAATCCTACCCAAAATAGGAGGTTGGATCTCAGGCAATCACGAAGCCTATTCCTACCTGCCCGCTTCTGTACGCGATTATCCGAAAAGCAAAGATCTAGTCGAATTTTTTGTTGACGCAGGTTTCTGTTCAATATCTAGAATTAAGTTGACGGGGGGGATTTCTGACATCCATTGTGCTGTCAAATCCTCTTGATGACGAAATGGCCTTCAATGACCGGTTAGCTCCATCGGTCTTAGTCCCGACCATTCAGGACGCCATTCCAAGGAGGCACCAAAATAGTCACACTCCCTCTGCAGGCAGCCTGGCAGGCTAGACGGACAGGAGGATGTGTATCAAGGTTTTCCTTCGACAGGTAGCCGAAGTATTGAAGCCGCCTTCTCTCATATTCTGAAATCGGAGCGAGACGTTCTTCCCCTCCGACTACGCCGACCCAACATGAACCACAGGAACCACTACGACATTGAAACGGGATCGGTCCCTCAGTACACCTTGGATCAGCGACTGTATGATCCCTGGTGTCCATTGCCGCCGCCATCGACAGATCCTGCTCATGATAGGCCGTGAAATTGTCTCCCGAACTTTCATCGAAACAAACGGTGTGCTGTTGATCAGCATCCCTCAAAAAAGAAAGAATGCCAGAGCCTTTATCCCGCCGTCTTTTCTTTAGAATCTTGTTCGGATTCAAAGACTTGGAAGAACTACGCACCTCACTTCTACTGAGAGGTCCAGTCCCCACTTGACAAAGAACCATAAAGGCAGCCGCCTGCAAAGGGAGAATGAAAGCAATATCAATGTTAGATTCTAATGCAACCTCTCGGCCGGTGACCAATATCAAGTCGAGCAAGTCTGTTTCAAACTCTTCCTGACCACCTTCCACCCAATTCAAAGTAGAGCGCACCACCTCAGACCAGCAAGATCCTGCATGAAAAATCCCTAAGGTTCTAGAAAGTTGGTGCTCGAGGGAAAAATCCCCTCTTAACTCCCAGTGACGCTTCAGGTCACTAACATCGGCTGCACTGGACAACCCCCTTGTTAGTTTTATGGGCCACCAAGCAAACCATATCCTGAGGGGCAATCGGTCGATTTCGTGTACCTTAGATAGTAACTCTTTAACAGTTTGATCCCAAACTGACTGGTCAAGCTTTGCCAACCACTCGATACGGCTTTCACCTTTCAAACTCACGGTTCCTCCAAAATCAAGAAACAATAGATTTCTAGTTTACTTCCTAGATCAGTTCATCTACCACCGAATAAGAACACTACCCCATGTAAAACCAGCCCCAAAACTTGCTAACAAAACCAGATCTCCGGACTTAAGACGACCCTCGGCCTCAGCTTCTGCAAGACCCATAGGGATTGTAGCAGCAGTAGTGTTGGCGTAGCGGTCGATGTTAATCAATACTTGCTCGGGGGAAAGTCCCAATCGGTCAACAGATGAGTCAATGATTCGCGAATTGGCTTGGTGCGGGACGAAAAGCTGGACATCCTCGATGTTTAATCCATTTCGCTCCAGTATCTCTCTACAAACACCTGTCATGAGTTTTACGGCATACCTGAAAACGGCCCGGCCGGATTGCTGAACATAATGCAATTCTTCAGAAACTGTTTCATGCGTTGCAGGTCTCTGACTACCCCCAGCAGGCATACACAAGTGCTGGCCTCCCGATCCGTCACTGCGCAATAAGAAATCCAGTACCCCGGCCTCATCGGTGCTAGGTTCCAAGAGGACAGCTCCCGAACCATCTCCGAATAAGACACAGGTGGATCGATCCTTGAAATTAATAATACTACTCATAACATCAGTGCCTACCACTAGAACACGCTTGTACGCGCCCGTCTCGATGAACTGCACACCTGTACTCAAAGCGTATAAAAACCCCGAACAAGCCGCCGAAAGATCAAATCCCCAGGCATTGCTGGCACCGATTTTCTCCTGGACCACGCAGGCAGTTGAAGGAAAAATCATGTCAGGAGTTACAGTGGCCACTATAATTAAGTCAATGTCTTCGGGCTCGTATCCAGTTTTAACCAGAACTTTCCTAATGGAAGCCACCGAAAGATCACTATTGGATTCACCCTCGGAGACAAACCGTCGCTCAGAAATGCCTGTTCTCTCTCGAATCCACTGATCTGAAGTGTCAACAAGTCCTGAAAGGTCGTGATTTGTAAGGACCTTTTTTGGGACATGCATCCCAACTCCGCTGACCTTTGCCTTAATGCCGCTCAAGAAATCTACTCCTACTCATTTAACTCCATCCAATACAAACTGGAACTGCCTGGAATTTATTGGTCTTGCCGAATCACCTCTACGCCTTTTGGAACCCGAAATTGAAACCGGCGATTTGGAATACTGACATTCTCTTCCACGTTGTTCAAGACATAGTCATTCCGCTGCCCCAGAGTTTCAACTGAAATTAATCGGCGTATCTTAAATGTCTTCCTCTCAATCTCAAGCAAAAGATGTGAAATAAAACCGTCGACTTGCAGGGAGCTCAACCTCAAAAGATGATTTCCACTTACAAGCGGAGCCAATTCGGTTTCGAATTCAATCTGGAAGTCTGTTGCCGGATCTCGTCCACCAAAAAAGAATAAGAACAATCGATCTTCCGAACCTGAAATATTGTAAACAAGAACTTGTTTGTCTCGTGGAATATAAAAATATGCCTTTTCACCATTAGCAATAAGATACTTTTCGGTAGGCTCTTTATATTCCCAATACATCCGGGCAGGCTTCTTGTAGAAAACTACTCCTTTCTCTTCATCTCGTGCGAACCCAGCTGTATAAGTTTGTGTAAATTCAGCCCTTAAAGACTCAACTTGAGCGTAGTGAGCCCTTGCCCTCGCAATCAGGGATAATGCCTCAGCATTTCCTCTACCAGTGGCGGCTGTTCCAGCGGGGATAGAGGCCCCTAACATAATTGGCAGAACCACTATCATGGGCAAATTCATAAGTTAGGCTTCTCGCTTCTCGTCTACAGCTGACTTAGACTTAAACGCTTCTAATATGTTGAGCAGAAAAAATAGAATAACCCCGCTGGTGATTGCAGAATCAGCCACGTTAAAGGTCGGCCAAGCCACCAGGTCTCTCCAGTGGATCCGGATGAAATCGATCACAAAAGTGTGTATCAGCCGATCGATGAAATTACCCATAACCCCCCCGAGGATCAACCCTAATGCAATCAGGCTACTACGTTCTCGTGGGGGCGTAGTCCAAATATAGTAAGACACCATCACAGCAGCAAGAACTGCAAGCAAACCTAGTATTGGGGCCTTCCACTCCGACTCGAGAGAATCTAGAAAACCGAAAGCAATCCCAGTGTTCTCAACATATCGGATTTCAAGGAAACCATCCAAGATCGGGTGCGACGCATTGAGATAATAGGTTTTAATAAACCACTTCGTTGCCAGATCAATCACAAGGATTATGGCACCGACTCCTAAAGAAATTTGTCGCATTTTCCCGCCTAGCTCAATCTATCCCGGCCAAACTTTCCTGACACCGCTATTTAGGCCTGAATAGTATAAGGGAAAAGTCCCGTATGGGGTTAGAGTCACCCTGTAAAATTGGCTCCGAAGTCAACGTAAATTAAACGTAACTTCGATCGTTGCCCAGACATCTACAGGCACACCGTTTCTGGTTCCCGGCCGGAATTTCCAATTAGTCGCTATCTCCCTAATAGCATTCTGTTCCAATCCGAATCCTAGCCCTCTGACAACACTAAGCGTGTCTACCCTACCATTTCGGCGAACAATCCCCCTTAGGAGCACCACCCCCTGAACCTTGGCCTTAATTGCTTCGTCAGTATAAGCCGGTGTGGTTTTTACGATTAAACGAGGCATACTCACATCTCCGCCGACTCGGAATGCCCCTCCTCCATCTCCGGCACCTTCACCAACTCCGCGACGACCGGAACCAGGACCTCCTCTATTCCCCAATCCTCTCCCAAGCCTAGCCGGAGGGCCTGGAGGCGCATCGATCTCTCCAATACTCAAGTCAGTCGAAAGTTCCTCTAGGATTCGAGGGATATCGACTGTGGCCTGTAATACCGGTTCTGGATCATCTGGTGAGGGATCAGGAATCGGAACAAACTTCGGCTTGGGCTTGGGAACTACCGGTTTAGGCTTAGGTAGCGCAGACACTGGACTGCCCTGGGCACCTGAAAGTTTGGCTGGTCGCGCTAGCTGCTTAATCACAAATGTTTCGTTATCTAGAGGGAGTTCTGTCCCACCAAGTTGAGGCCAAACCAAGAAAAGAACCAGAAGGTGGAACAGGATGCCTAGCGCTGTGGCCACCCGCATTGGTCGGCGGCGAGAGATGCTACTGCCAAAAATATTATAGGCGTCGTCACTATAATATTGTCGCTCACCGTCAGTAATCCGGAGGGCCAATAAGTGACCTAGGAATTCTTTTACTCCGCTCATTTCGCCTCTGGTCTCATCGTCAGAAAAAACATCCCGATCATCAGTCTCAGAAGTGTTCGCATCGATCCTTTAACGTTTATCCTGCATTGTCCGATGGCAAAAAAGGTGAAAAGTTTCACCTCGGGCCTTGCGCCCCCTCTCTTACCACATACAGATGACTGTTAGATACTTTATAAAATATGGAGACTCAATCTTCTTCACCACTCTCATGCCTATGACTCTTGATCGAAGATTATCCTTTGGTTCGAAAGAGACCAGCTGCGGAGAACCTTTGCTGTTCGGAGAGGAGGATCTTCAGATTGATCAATTTCCGTCCATAACCTTTTCAGATCACCCTTGCTATCTATATCGTACCAGAGAGGGAGCTTCTGAAACTCATCCGGATGTAGCCTTGCGAGGGTTTGGCCAAGAACATGCTCGGTCCCCCAATGTATTCCCTTAAAAAGATCGAAACGAGGCTCCCAAAGACCCAACAAATAATAACCTCCATCCTCCACTGGGCCGACTACTGTCGCGGCACTACTCAAGATCTGAAAGGCCTGCCGCACAAACCTTATAGGCAAAGTGGGGGTATCACTTCCGATAAATACAACCAAGGAGAAACCCTGACTCTGGAGATACCCATATCCGTTCCCCATCCTTTCCCCAAGATCCCTTCCGCTTTGCCTTACGACATGCAATCGTTCAGGCAGTTCGTGTAGGGCTTTAAAGCCTTCAACTTCTGACGCAGAGGCATCTGCCAGGAAAAGAAAGACCTCAACCTCTAAAAACAGGGATCTCTCCAACGTATCCAGGAGGAAAGCTGAATATATTTGGAGTGCCCTATCGGCTCCAATTCCCTTTTCTAGGCGAGTCTTCACCTTCCCTCTGTGAGGGTACCTTCCAAAAATGGCTAGTGCTCGATCCAAGCAGGTCCTCCGGTTGTTAGTTCAGAAGTCGAGCAAACTTTCCTTGCGAGCCGATTTTAACTCGCCATTACAGTTTCAAGAACATAACATGGGGAGGAGTCTCATCACTCACAAGATTTGAGTTCTAGAATCTTCTGAATGGGAGAAATTTCATTAATAGTAAGCCATGCAATGATGCGAATTAAACAACAACAGCGACTTACGTCCACACCTGAGCATTAATCTCAGATGAAAAATCTGAAACAACTGATACCATCTGTTCTGAAACAGGTACCAGACGATCCTGAGACCAGACTAGTCTTCTTGCAAAACCTCTGGCCTAAAATTGTGGGCGCCGAGGTGGCGGGCAAATGCAAACCAAAGGTCCTCCAAGGGTCTAAACTCATCCTCTGTACCTCTTCGGACCAGTGGCGTCTCTCCCTGCACGAGATGAGGGGACTTCTTGTAACATCCATTAATCGTTTTTGGCCTGATAGTGGAATCAATCACATCTCCATCCAGAATCATTCAAGGGGACACCCCAAAGGATGAAAATACCACCACCAAGACGAGTTGCAGTTGTCTGATTCCGAGGCCAGACCTATACTCTGAAGGAGTGCACTTTGTGGACTGTGACATAACGAAGCAACAGGTCTATCTCTCTGGTATGTGGGCACCATTTACTACATCAAGTACGGATCTTAACCAATAGGGCGAGATGGGTTCACTTATACTGACAATTCTGCTGAGCATGTCTGGAACGGCTATATTGGAGGGCAGCACTGAAACTTCCGACCGAGCAAAAGCCTATTACCACTTTAGTCTCTCACGCTTTCATCGGGAGGGGACAGCTCATGAGAGAGCAGTTGAGGAACTGAATAAAGCTCTCAGTCATGACCCTGAAAGCTCCGAGCTTCACTCCTGGCTCGCTCTTTCATTAGCCGAAACGAATCAACTACAAGCCGCCATCGATGCTTGCAGAAGATCGATCGAACTAGATGCCGAAAACCCAGAGCCTCACCTGTTGCTGGGCAAGATTTATCTAACATTTGTGCAACAGGGTCGAGTAGATGTTTTAGAAAATGCTATCTCTAACTTTTCAAATTACCTCGATTTGGTTCCGGATGACCCTGATGCCCTTTTCCCTCTGGCCGGTCTTTACTTCTCCTCTCGACAATGGTCAAAAGCCTCTGAAACCTATGCCCTGCTTCGCGGCGTACGGGATAACATACCCGGCGTTGATCTACGACATGCACAAGCTCTGGCCAACCTCTCTAGAACCGATGAAGCTATTAAGATACTCCAAGAATCTCTCATAGAAGACAGAGAACTGGGCCAAAAGTTAAGTCTGCTCGGACATCTTCACAACTCGTTGAACCATGTAGATAGGGCGATCGAGATATATCAACGCGCCCGTGAGGTGATCCTAGATGACGCGCACAGATCCGATGTTGGGTTTTCTCTAGGCACATTATTAAACCGGAAAGGACGTTTTGAAGAGGCTATTGAAGTACTCTCTGGAGTAGTTGAGCATTCATACGATCTGCAGGCTCGTGTTGAACTAGGCAAAGCTTACGAGGGACGGCGACAGTACTCGGTAGCTGTAGAAAAACTTCAGATGGTCTTGAATGAAAACCCTAATCACCTGGAGGCTAATTATTACATTGCTTCCTCGCTTCGAAATCTTGGCCGTAGGGGAAAGGCCATCAGGCATCTCGAGAAACTGATAGCCCTCACTAGCAATGAACCCGCACGTGTCGATTCCAGGACTCGTTTCCGCCAATTCCTCGCAGTTCTCTACCAAGAATCACATCAGCATGAAAAGGCAATAAACCTGTTCCGAACACTATCTAAAGAACATCCAGACAATCAGCAAATCAAATTGGGCTTAGTTTATACCCTCAAAGAGGCTCAACTGCTGCGCCAAGCTCTTCACTTGAGTAGGTCCCTGTACCAAGAAGCCCCAGACAACACTCATGTCGCCATTACCCACGCACGCATGCTATCAGCATCGGATCAATTAAGGGCTGGTGTAAAACTTCTTAGAAAACAACTCAGAAAAGAAAAAAAAGGCGCTGGAGACTTGGGGAAAGTGGAAGAATTTTACGTCTCGACTAGTCAATTGTATAGCGAACATAACGAACACCGGAAAGCATTACACGTTATCCGGGACGGCCTCGCCGAAAACCCTGATAGCGAAAGGTTAACTTTTCACTTGGGGGCTACCTTGGAACAGCTCGGAGACATCAGATCGGCTGAAAAACAGTTCAAAAAGGTTCTCGACAAGACTCCAAATCACGCTGTCGTCCTGAATTATCTCGGCTACATGCTCGCCGAAAGAGGTACACGTCTGAATGAAGCCTTAGACTACATCGAGCGAGCGCTAGTCCAAGATCCACACAATGGAGCTTACCGGGATAGCCTTGGATGGGTGTACTTCAAGCTCAACAAGTTAGACTTAGCCGAAAAAAACCTGATACAGGCTTTCGAGGTAGATGGCTCAGATCCGACCATCCTAGAACATCTCGGGGATCTTTACGTGAAACTAGGTGATAAATCGAAGGCATTAACCTACTATAAGAAATCTGTGTCTTGGGCTGAAGACCATGAAGAATCTGAAAAGGTCCGTGCTAAGTTGATTGCCTTAGAAAAAAGGAGCCCTATCAAACCTCCTATGCACAAATAAGATCTGATGATGGTGAAAGCTATCCTTTAAAAACGCTGCTCACAACGTGGACAAACTCCAACTCCCTTCCTTCTGCAAAATCAACTGGCTCTTAAATGTACTGGGGAAACGTACAGACGGTTATCATGAAATCAATACAATCCTGCAGACCATCGACCTGCATGACGAAATAAGTATTCGCGTAGACCACTCCAGTGCAAAGTTAAAGGTTACTAGCTCAGGAAGATCTGTTCCCGCCGGAAAAGACAACATCGCTTGGCTTGCGGCTGATCGCCTTAGGAGAAATTGCTCAGTCAAGTGTGGTGCCCATATCCACCTAGTCAAAAGAGTTCCAGTGGGAGGAGGATTAGGTGGAGGGTCATCAAATGCAGCAACGACCTTGATGGCACTCAACCAATTGTGGAATTGCGGACTAGATTATTGGGAACTCTTCAAAATTGCCGCCGGCTTAGGCTCTGATGTCCCCTTTTTCCTGAAAGGCGGCACTGCTGCTGCCATAGGGAGAGGGGAAAAAATAGAGCCTCTCCAGGATGCCCCCTCTGAAAGATTAGTCCTTTATTATCCAAACTCGGAAATCTCTACCGAAAAGGCCTATACTCTAGGTCAGTGGCCTTCTCTGGTCAGCAAGTCGACTCTGTTGACAAAGACCAGAGTCAATACTAAAATCCAACGTTTCCGCGCACTTGTTGATCGGGGGCGGAATATTCGTGGCCTGATCGAAAACGATTTTGAGACTCCGATCTCAAAACACTATCATGAGGTCGCGGAGGCTCGCTCTTTGCTGCTCGAGGCTGGATGTGATCGGGTCCTCCTTTGTGGGAGTGGTTCGACCGTTATGGGTATCGTATCTGAGCAACGTACCCGGCCAGTGGTACAGTCCCTTGTAGGATCGTGCCGAGGGGAAGTGTTCGAAAGTAGAACTCTCTCCCAAAACCGATATAGGAAGTTTCTTAGCGATTCGGGACTGATTTTGAAGGATTTTTAAACTAATCAGAGTCTCAGCGAAAATGTTGAAAATTTTTAGCGGCAGTTCAAACCCCGAGCTAACTCGTGAGATCTGTGAGTATCTCCAGATTGAACAGGGAAAGCTAACATTGAAACGCTTCAGTGATGGTGAAATCCGATTTCAGATATTAGAGAACGTTCGCGGTGCCGATGTATTTGTAGTCCAGCCCAGTTGCCCCCCGGTCAACGAGAGCATAATGGAGCTCCTAATCATGATCGATGCCTTCAAGAGAGCTTCTGCTCGCAGAATTACTGCGGTTATGCCCTACTATGGATATGCGCGACAAGACCGTAAAGACAGGCCTAGAGTGCCAATCTCAGCCAAAGTTCTAGGAGATCTCCTAACAGCAGTAGGGGTTAACCGATTACTAACCATGGATTTACACGCCGGACAGATCCAGGGTTTTTTCAACATCCCTGTGGATCATCTGTTCTCGGCCCCAGTTATCCTAGACTATTTTGAATCTGTTAACTTACCAAACGTGACAATAGTCTCACCAGATGCAGGGGGAGTTGAACGAGCGCGATTTTTTGCTAAACAATTAAAAACAGACCTAGCGATAATCGACAAACGTCGAGTTGATGCAAATGAAGCGGAAATTATGAACATCATCGGAGACATCCAAGGGAAAGATGTGGTGATAGTCGATGACATGGTCGATACTGCCGGAACGTTAGTAAAAGCGGCTCAAGCCTTACGAGACCAAGGAGCCGAGAAAATCTTTGCGGCGATCACGCATCCGGTCCTGTCTGGGCCGGCAATCTCCCGTCTTGAATCGTCAGTTCTAGAAAAGGTCATCGTCACGAATTCCATCAAAATCGGCCCAGAGAAACAGATCGAACAGCTCGAGATCCTTAGTGTGGCTGCCCTGATGGGCGAGGCAATCTGCTCGATCCACGAAGAAACTTCGGTCAGTAGGCTTTTTATTTCCTGACCCAATTCACCATATAATTGAAGCTGAAAATACCGTAAATGGAGCTAACCAATGTCAAATCTTGTTGTTGAAGCAGAACCCCGAACGGAGCTCGGCAAAAATGCTAATCGCCGCCTACGGGCGAGTGGTCTGATACCAGGAGTCATTTACGGTCGATCGACCGAGTCGATATCCGTTTCGGTAAATCCAAAGAAGATCTTTTCTATTATCCACTCTGATACAGGCCAAAACACAATCTTCAAGCTGGAGCTAAACTCGGAAAAATTAAATGTCTTGATCCGCGATCTCCAGATTGACCCAGTACGCGGCCATCTGCTCCATGCCGATTTCCAGACCATCGCCATGGACGAGACAAGGGTCTTCGAGATACCTCTAGACCCGCAAGGTGAAGCCGAAGGGGTCAAGGAGGGAGGTATCCTAGATATAGTGGTAAGGGAAATCGAGGTAGAATGTCTACCAACTGACGTGCCTGATCAAATACAGATAGATGTATCTGCCCTGGACATCGGAGACGCCCTCCGAGTATCAGATCTCACTTTCGAATCAGACAAGGTCTCGATCTTATCGAGCCCAGAGTTAGTACTTTTAACCGTGACGCCACCCAAAGTTGAGATAGAGGAAGAAGTGGTTGAAGAAGGGGAGGAAGGAGAAACTCCTGCCGACGAAGAAGGAACTGATAGAGGCGAAGGGGAACAGGAGGCATCCGAACCTGAATAAAATGGTTTTCACCACATGTACCTAATCATAGGATTGGGCAACCCAGGGGCCCGCTACCTCTCAACTCGTCATAACGTCGGCTTCATGCTGGCAGACCGACTAGTCTCTAAACGAGGAGGCGGGCAGTTCAAACCCAGCTCGTCTTCCCTTGTAGCCCAGATCCAAAGTAGTAACAATATAGTTCTGGTCGCTAAGCCGGTCACGTACATGAATAGAAGTGGTTTTGCGTTTGAAAAGCTTATGAAGAAATACGATGTCGAACAACACCATATTTTAGTAGCTTATGATGATGTCTCACTTCCTTTTGGACAAATTCGTATGAGATCCAAGGGGAGTTCTGGAGGACACAAAGGAATGGAATCTATAATTCAGACTCTTGGATCTGCCCAATTGTCCCGGCTTCGAGTTGGGATTAACGGTCAGAGGAAGGGAGCAGATCTGTCAGATTTTGTCCTAGCAGATTTTGAGAAAAAAGAGACGGTAGATCTAATTCCGATTTTGGATCGATCAATCGAAGCGATTGACACCTTCCTGATACACGGTATCGAGCAGGCTATGTCGGCCTGCAACAGCAGCTAGCACTAATCCTATACTTCCGAGGAATATCAGATGATTGACTTTATTTCGTTTTTGCCATTATTAGGGTTGATTGGCCTTCTTTTCGCAGGGCTCATTTACCGTTCTATAAAAAAAGTGGCAGTTTCCGATTCAAAGATGGTGGAGATCTCAGATTCTATCCACGATGGAGCCATGGTTTTTCTCCGACGCGAGTACCGGATTCTGGGCATATTCATATTAATAGTCGGATCTCTATTGGCCTGGGCCATCTCTCCCTGGACAGCACTAGCTTTCCTGACAGGTGCAACGAGCTCAATGCTTGCAGGTTTCTTTGGTATGAAAGCCGCCACAAGGGCTAACGTCCGTACTACACAGGCTGCCAACGATTCTGGCGTAGCTGCAGCTCTGAACGTGGCTTTTTCAGGTGGATCTGTCATGGGGCTTTCAGTTGCCAGTCTTGGGCTGGCCGGACTAGCCGTAGCTTTCTTAGTAGCTGCAGGTGGCTCGATAGCATTCGATGATATAAGCGGATTCGCGATGGGAGCTAGTTCGATCGCGCTTTTCGCCCGTGTTGGTGGAGGTATTTTCACTAAAACTGCCGATGTGGGAGCAGATCTGGTGGGCAAAGTAGAGGCAGGCATCCCGGAAGACGATCCACGTAATCCAGCTACAATAGCTGACAACGTAGGCGACTGCGTAGGGGATACAGCAGGGATGGGAGCCGACATCTTTGAGAGTTATGTCGGATCGGTGATAGCCACAATAGCGCTTGCAGCAACCGGCGTCTCCGGAACACTGAGTATTAGCCCGGAAACCCGAATCCTATACATGGCTCTACCTCTCTTAGTTATTGGAATTGGACTGATTGCATCCCTGGCGGGAATAGCCTCCATTCGTATGATGCAACGGCTAGGCCCAGCAGAAGCCTTACGCTACGCCCCCATTGTGAGTGCCATTTTATTCCTGGCTGGGACCTATTGGACGATAAACTGCATGAATTTGGAAATCGGGATCTTTGCCGCAGTGGTTGTGGGCACTCTAAGCGGTATTCTTATAGGATTAATAACCGAATACTACACTGCAGCCTCTCCAATAAGAAGAATCGCCGAAGCTTCCAAGACCGGTTCTGCGACTAACATTATCGCTGGATTAGCAGTCGGGATGCAATCTACAGCACTCCCGGTTTTTACTATCTGTGGAAGTATTCTTATCGCCTACCACTACGCAGATCTCTATGGGATCGGAATCGCTGCAGTCGGCATGTTGGCAACGGTAGGGATTACTATGTCGGTCGATGCCTATGGCCCCATTGCGGACAATGCTGGAGGTATCTCAGAAATGGCAGGGTTAGGGGAAGGCACGCGAGCTATCACGGACAGCCTAGATTCTATAGGGAATACCACAGCTGCTATGGGGAAAGGATTTGCGATAGGGTCAGCAGCCCTCACAGCCTTGGCACTTTTTTCAGCCTATAGCAGAACAGTTGGACTTGAAATTCTCAATCTATTAGACCCCTACGTAGTTGTGGGATTATTCATAGGAGGCACCCTACCGTTCTTGATCGCCGACATGACCATGTCTGCAGTTGGACGAGCAGCTTTCAGGATGGTAGAAGAAGTACGCCGTCAGTTCCGAGAAATCAAAGGGCTAATGGAAGGCACTGCTAAACCAGATACGGCTCGCTGTGTCGATATCTCTACGCAAGCAGCCCTAGGGGAGATGGTCTTCCCTGGGCTAGTAGCAATCTGCCTCCCAGTCATAGTAGGGCTGCTTCTAGGGCCCCATGCACTTGGGGGGATGCTCGCTGGCGCCACTCTTACTGGAGTCCTGATGGCCCTTTTCATGTCCAATGCTGGCGGGGCCTGGGACAATGCTAAGAAACTGATCGAGGGAGGTATTCTGGGTGGCAAAGGTTCTCCAGCACACAAAGCTGGTGTTGTAGGCGACACCGTAGGAGATCCATTCAAAGATACCAGCGGCCCTGCTATGAACATCCTGATCAAACTGATGTCGATTGTCTCTCTTGTAATTGCACCACTTATCAGGTAAACAACATCGCTGTCGTGATAAAATTAATGTTTTAGGATTTAGGAGAATTTGTCCATGAGACGATACGAAGTTGTTTTCGTGCTCGCTCCCGATTTGGCGAACGACATTTTGGAAGAAACAATCAAGACTTTCCAGGATGTCGCTGAAGAAATGGGAGCCAAAGTTCTCGGCATTGACAAGTGGGATAAAAGACCTCTTGCCTTTCCTGTGAAAAACTACAAGGAAGGGACATACGTCTTTATGGACCTAGAAGAAGACGCCGCAGAAGCAGCTAGTGAACTTGAACGGAGATTCAAGGTCAGCGAGTCCGTGATTCGCTATCTAACAATCCGCTCGGACCAGCAACACAAACGTGTTAAAAAGACCCTCGCGAAGCGCGCGCTCCGCAGTACAGATTCTGGCCCCGAAACCCCACAACCCGAGGCAGTCGAGAAAGATTCCCCGACTGCCGCAGAGGACGCTGAGGCAACATCTACAGATTAAACCTTTCAATCAGGCGGGATTTTCAAAACCTTCCCCAATCTCACTTCCTTGGCAATCAGGAGGCATCTACTTTTGCTCCTGGGTTCTCCAACAAGGAGAGAATTTTATGCAGCTTGTACTTGTAGACGACGTGATTCATTTAGGCCGCCGAGGAGACGTAGTGAAAGTCGCCAATGGCTACGGCCGTAATTATCTAATTCCCAAGGGACTAGCTATTCCAGCAACCGAGGCAAACCTAAAAATAATGGAGGTGCAGAAAAAGGTCTTGGCCCGTAAGGCCGCTCAAGAGAAAGAATCTGCAGAGATCCTGGCTGGCGAGCTAGCAAAACTCCATTTGGTGCTCAGCCGAAAGGCTGGGGAGACCGGGGTACTGTTTGGATCCGTCACCTCAAAGGACTTGACAGATCTTCTCGAAGAAAAGGGGCTCATTCTTGATCGTCGAAAAATGGAGCTAGAACATCCCCTGAAAAGTATCGGTAATTTTACTGTTAAAGCCTACCCTCATCCCGAGGTCCCCATTGAGATATTGATCTCAATTACCGTCGAAGGTGAGCAGCCCCTGACCGAAGTACTCCAAAGGGAAAATGAACAGAGCTCCAAAATAATGGGTGAGGTGGCCACATACCTCCAGGAAGCTGGAGACAAGCTTAGCGCCCAACAAGAGGCGCTGCCATCCACAGAAAAGGAAGACCTCACTGAGGAGACTACCAACCAGGAAAAAGAAGACACACCTGGCGATACTCCCAACGAAGAGGCCACTCCTACCTAACACCTGAACGGCAGCAATCAAAACTTTTGTGACCAACTTGGGCTAAGGGTGTATGCCCCGGCTGTGAACTGTCGTACAATGCCATTCACGATGGCAACGAGTGACATCACACTCGAAAAAACTCTTCCCCACAGTGCTGAGGCCGAGCGGGCCGTGCTGGGGGCAATACTTCTGGATAACTCCCTTTTCGATCAGGCTGCTAGTCTTCTCCGTATGGATGACTTCCATCTACCTGCTCACCGCGAGATTTTCTCCAGGATGTCCGGTCTCTCAGCAACCAGTCAATCAATTGACACACTAACCTTGCGAGAGGCCTTGGAACGAAACGAGAAGTTGGCTCACATCGGCGGGGCGACATATCTTTCTTCCCTGATTGAGGGAGTTCCTCGCCTTTCCAATCTCGAACAGTACGCTCGGATCGTCAAGGAAAAGTCGGTTCGTAGAAAACTAATCCACTCGGCTCACTCGATTTTGGAGCGGGGGTACTCTGAACAGGAAGCCTCCGCAGAACTCCTTGATGAAGCAGAGAGATCTATTTTTGAGATTAGTCAGGAGAGAGTTGATAAAAGTTTTGTCAAATTAGAAAACCTTCTCCCCGATGCCTATCAACAAATCCAAGCTGCCTATGAGCGCAAGGAACTAATCACGGGCATAGCTACAGGTTTTATTGAGCTGGACAATCTAACCAGCGGCCTTCAACCGACAGAACTGATTATTATCGCGGCCCGGCCCGGTCTAGGGAAAACCAGTCTGGCTCTAAATATTGGACAGCATGCAACGACAGTCGGAGGGAAAACAGTAGGCCTTTTCAGTCTCGAAATGGGGGCTGCACAGTTGGTAACACGACTGCTTTGTTCTCAAGCTCGAGTCGACAGTCACAGAGTTCGTTCCGGGCGTCTTTCCAAGGAAGACTGGAGTGAACTTGCGAAAACTATGGGTCATATTGATCAGGCTTCTTTTTTCATAGACGACACTCCGGGAATCTCCATCCTCGAGATGCGTTCTAAGGCTCGACGCCTCAAGGCCGAACACGGCCTTGACCTTCTCATAGTCGATTATATGCAATTAATGTCCGGAAAAAGCGGTGAACAGACTCGCTATGAAAGTCGTGAAAAGGAGATCTCCGCTATCAGTCGATCTTTAAAGGGTCTAGCTAAAGAACTGGAAATCCCTGTTGTAGCTTTATCACAACTTTCACGCGCACCTGAACAACGCAGGGGAACACAGATGGGACGCCCCCAGCTTTCGGATCTCCGTGAATCAGGCTCGATTGAGCAAGATGCCGATGTCGTTGTCTTCATCTACAGAGAAGATATGTACAAGAAAGAAGAGGATCTAGAAGATGAATCCGGTGTCGCTCAAATAATTGTCGCCAAGCAACGCAATGGACCTACAGGGACTGTTAAGTTAGCTTTCATCGATCAGTGGACGAAGTTTGAGAACCTAGCCTACGACTAAAAATGTCAAAGTCCTGGACAGAACTTTCTGCTTCAAATCTCCGTCACAACCTTTCCCTTATTCGCTCCAGAGTAGGTCCAAAGGTGGGGATCATGCCTGTGGTCAAGGCAAATGCTTACGGACACGGGATGGAGCAGTTGGTTCAGCTCCTCTTAGACGAGGGAATAAATCGTTTCGCAGTAGCCCATCTAGAAGAAGCCTTGCAGCTTAGAGCAATCAGCCCTCGACCTCAAATACTTGTGTTTGAAGGCTGTCTGTCAAAGTCTGAAAAAATATTTAAAGAAAAAAACCTAACTGCTTCTTGGTTCGAACCAAAACCTGTTCCTAATGGCCTCAAATTCGAAATACAAATAAATACGGGGATGGGACGACTGGGATTACACTGGAATAATCTACAGGATTTTCTGCAGACTCTTACTCCTACACCGCAGGGAATATTCTCTCACCTCGCAAGGGCAGACTCAGATAGTGAGTTTACAAAACTACAACTAAAACGCTTCCTCAGATCGACTCAGGGCACCACCTACAGACGCCACCTTTGCAACAGTGCAGGTTTACTTTTCAGAGAAACCTATCTAGACCAGGTGCGACCTGGAATTGCTATTTATGGAATTCCACCTTGTCAAGGCTTCGACAACTTCAAGCCTGCCTTAACTTGGAAAACAAAAATGCTGTCAGTTCGGCGATTAAAGGCCGGGGAGTGGCTGGGGTACGGTTCTACCTACCAAGCGAGTAGGGACTCCACTATCGGAATTTTAGGTATCGGTTATGCCGACGGCTACCGCCGACATTTCTCAAACAAGGGGAAAGTGTTAATCAAAGACCAACTGGCACCTGTTGTTGGACTCGTTACGATGGATCTGACTTGTGTTGACCTGACCGACCTAAAAAATATAGACCCTGGAGATACTGTCACCATCATGAGCAACGACCTGGAAAGTCCTCTGTCTTGTCCAGGGCTGTCAGTCCTAGCAGAAACCAACCCACACGAGATATTGACAGGAATAGGTCCTAGGGTACGCAGAGTTCTGATCGATTGAGATATGATGATTGACGAGGAACCAATGCCAATGGATAATTTTGCTCGTTTTTCTGAGACGGATAGACTCTGGGTCTATGCCTTTTCGAGACCACTAACCGATACTTGCCTAGCTCGGATAGAAAATACACTACAATCATTTATCTCTACCTGGACTTCGCATGGACTGCCCGTGGACGGGGATTTTTCCGTTCTGGAAAACCGCTTCGTCCTGCTAGCCGGAAGATTAAAAGAAGGCATCTCAGGCTGCTCAATCGACAGTAGTGTTCGCTGTTTCAAAGAACTGAAAAACATCTACGACCTGGATGGATTGGACCGGAGTCTGGTTTTTTATCGGAATGCTACATCGTTAATCCAATCTGTATCCTTTTTTGATTTCCAACACCTGGTAGAAGACGGAGAAATCACTCCTCAGACTAAGGTCTTCGACAACACGATCGAAAACGTCGGACACTTACGACGAGGAGAATTCGAAATCAATTTTGAAAACTCTTGGCATGCTCGACGCTTCCAATGACCGCCAGCACCAATGCCTCAGGTCAAGAGATCATGCCAGGCCTCCCGTAAAAGATAGGCACAGGCAGACAATCCTTGGGTTACTAGATCTACAAAATACATTACTGCAGAGCACTCTCAAGCTTGAAAGATCAATCGCCGAGGTTGTTATTGCCAACAGTATGTCTCAAAGACTATAAGAGAGAGACAGAGGTCAAGAAAAGGTACGCGTAGTGAAACGTAGCGAGATTAACAACATACTTCAAATAGGGGAATCTTTCTTCGAATCCCATTCATTCTGTCTTCCTGACTTTGCAAAATGGAATCTAAAACAGTGGATCGACCTTGGTGATAAGGCCAATGAGATAATCAAGAAAAAACTTGGCTGGGATGTAACAGATTTCGGGCTAGGAAATTTCCAAAAAACGGGTCTGCTCTTGTTCACTTTACGCAATGGTTCAAACGATGCCTTAAAGATGGGATCTGGGGAAATTTACGCTGAGAAAATCATGATGGTTAACGTTGACCAAGTAACCCCATTTCACTTCCACCGGGTTAAGGTCGAAGACATAATCAATAGAGGTGGGGGTACACTAGAAATACAGCTCTACCAAACAGATGAAAATGGGATGACAACCGATAGAGATATTAACGTCCGGATCGATGGGCTCACTACAACCGTACCAGCAGGAGGATCAGTTCGCCTTACCCCTGGACAAAGCGTTCGACTCCTACCTAGATGTTTACACAAATTTTGGGGTCTCGACCAACCCGTTTTGGTAGGTGAAGTTTCACTGGTAAATGATGACGAAAACGATAACTTTTTCCTGGAAAAACTAGGCCGATTCCCAGCTCTTGAGGAGGATGTTCCCCCCGATCTCCTCCTTTGCTCTGATTACGCAAAGTTTTTGAACAAATGAGATGAATCTCCAGAACAAATCCAAGGATCATCTGCGTTTTTAAAAATCGGATGACGGGATGAAAAGATAATGAAACAAATCCCCCCTGCTCCTCATCATTGTATGGAGGCTAAGCACCCTGTGACTACAGTAGTGCAAGGGTGTGAAAATCCACATTTAACAATCGTTCTTCGTTCGTAAACGCTATGCACAGTGAATATCTCTCATACCGGAACCTCCCAGGGACTTCCCCCCTTCTGACCGACTTCTCCGATCAGTTTCATAAGGTTGAAAATTTTTATCCTCCTCTCCCTACCACCTCCAAAGAGATCGCCGCTCGTGCTAAAAAAGTCACATCAGTCGAAAGGTTCCCCATGGGGAAACTTCTGCCAGTACTCAAGGCCTACAACGAGTCATTAGGGTGCAGTCCGTCGGTCCTAAAAAATATAGCAAGACTTGAATCCAGTGATTGCGTAGCCGCTGTAAGTGGTCAACAGGCAGCACTTTTCGGGGGGCCGTCTTACACAATATATAAAGCAGCCACAGCCATACGCCTGGCTGCCGAAATGCGTTCAGAAGGGATCGAAGCCGTCCCCGTATTTTGGCTGGCCTCCAATGCATCGGATTTCGAAGAGATTCGATGCAGTCACTTCAACAATGCAGAGGGAAGTCTTTTAGATGTCTGCTACCCCAATGGCCCTGAATCTCGATTTCAAATGGCTGGAACGATTCCCTTGCGAGATATCGAAGATTGTTTAGAAAAAATCTCCTCCCATACTCAATCTCTACCATTCTCTACTTCAATACTGGAAAACCTTTCCAAGGCCTACTCTAAAACTAGAACATTTAGAGAAGCCTTTGCTGTGTGGTTGAGTGAAACTTTCAAAGACTATGGGCTAATAGTCTTTGACCCTCTCATAGAGGGTTATCATGATAACCTCTCCGATTTCTTTGAGCGTACGATCATGAATCGTTCCTCCCTGAACACCGATTTACTGACCCGCAACACCGCTTTAGAAAAAGCATCTTATACTCCTCAGGTTTGGGTTGACGAGACAGAAAGCCTCCTATTTCTTGTAGACGATCTCAAGCGCTACAAACTTCAGTACATCAACGGGTCTTTTAGGGCAAAAGGTCAAAAGGATTTCTCTTTTTCTGAGTCTGAATTATTGAATATAGCTCGCAACCATCCAGAGCAGTTGAGCACTAATGTGTTATTAAGACCTATCCTGCAAGATTACCTTTTTCCAACCGCCTACTACATCGGTGGACCTGCAGAAGTAGCATATTTCGCTCAATCAAACTCCATTTCGCACTATTGGGGTCTTGAGACAATCATCCTGCCTCGAGCTGGATTTACCATAGTTAACAAACGCCAGCAGCGCTATCTAAAAAGACACCAACTAGAGCCGATTGACATGTTACAGAAAACACAGGATGCAATAGCTGAGATTATTCTTAGTAAGTCGAAAACAGGAATCGTGCTGGAGGAGATAGACCGAATCAAAACTAGCCTTGCTAGCGAGTTGCACCTACTGGAACAACAAATCGAACAATCGGATGCCACTGTCGCATCGCTACTAAAGAATTCCCAGGGGAAAATATTTTATCAATTAGATAAGGTCCGAAATCGCTTTGTAAAAAACTATCGTAGCTCCACACCAGCTCTCCAAGGCCATCTGGACTATCTTTTGACTCATCTAAGACCTTCCGACAGACCTCAAGAAAGAGTACTGAACTTCAGTCAATTTCTTATGGAGCAGGGGCCCGATTTTTTACATGATATTACAGGTCTCATCCAGCCTTTTCGCCTTGCCCACCAACTATTGAAACTTTGATCTCCGGCCGAACGACCTCCTCTAGCAACAAAGCTAACTCAAGTAAGTCACTCCGATTTCCAAAGTCAGTTAGCATTACCAAGTGAAACTAGGTTCGCAAGTAAACGATAACTTCCGGGGACACCGGCCGGTAATTCCCTCCACAGCCCTAATCCCAGGTAAATCCAGCGTCCTTTGCCGTAGCGGGCTTCCACCAGAACACCTCTCTTCTCCCCAGAATTGAAAGGGAACGGATCCTCTGTTGTCAATAGATCAACATACCGTTCATCCTTTTCCCCAAGAAAATATAGTCCCCTTTCCTGGACCCAGCCTGCCCAATCTTCAGGACCGATAAGATTAGGGGAAGTAAATACTGGATGTTTGGGAGCAATAACTCGAATCGGGGCAGTTTCATCCGTCACTCTGCCATTACTCACTACTAGAGGATATGGAGCGTATGGACTGGGACGGAAAGTGCCTCCCTTCTTGGGAGACTGTCCATTAAATTCAAACTTATTGTATTGGACAATCATAGTACCTCCAGCCTCAACCCAGTCAAGAAGCCTATTGTTGTGAGACCTGAGGTCATCTCGAACCAAATAGGCCCGGATACCGGTGATTATGGTGTCAAACCTACTCAGATCGGAAAATGCGAGATCATCCTTCTCCAATATTTCAAAATCAATTCCTAACTGGTGCAAAGCTTTAGGGAGATACTCTCCTACTCCTGCCACATAGCCCAAGCGTAGTTCTGGTGTAACGCTTACGTCGACTGTACGAATCCCCACACTCGAAGAACGATAAAGGTGGCGACGCCGTATATGATCATAGTCGATGACCTGATACCCACGTTGATATTTCTTGCCATCGAAATGTCCTACAGCATCTACCTGGAAAGCTCCCTCTCGAACACTGGGATCGGGATAAAGAACAAACTTTTTGGTGATCGATTCTCCTTCGCGTGAAAATGTATATTTCTGAAGAACCGGCTCCGACCTCCATCCCTCTGGAAGCTGTAGAACTATATTTCCTTCCAAATCACCTTTCCGTTGGTTCGTAGCAGTGACTCTGATTTCCTTCTCGGATGTGCTTCTATTCAAAGGGAATATCATAATATCCGGATCTACAGAGACAGATACATCTGGAACGATCATGAGATCGTGACGCTGTTCCCCTCCCACCCAACTCCCAGGATAGCGATGCTCGGCGTTGCTTGAGATAACCGAGTCAACACCAAAACTACTGTATTTCAACCTGACTGAGAGTGCCGCCGGATTCCAAGGAGCTACCGCGGTATTACCTGTAATCTCATATCGGTCCGCTAGGCCATCGGGGCCACTCCAGTAAGGTTCACTGACCCTGGCATCCCTCGGAGTCTTGAGAGCAGTATCGTAACGTTCGACCTTCCCCGAGGGTAAAACCAGGCTAAACTGACTAGGTTCTGGAACCATGGTCCAGCTTTCGGATGGGACAAACTCCATCTCCTTCAGTACCAACTCATGCGAGCCTCGGTTAGCAATAAGCACCTGGAGATCGAATTCTTGACCAGGGGTAACATTCCCATCCTCGACCAGAACATCGAGGCTTAGCTGGTTGGCCATATTCAAAGCATCTACAAAATCCTGTTCTTTATGGTCGAGAAGAAACAAAATCTCATATTTCGTCGATTCATCAAGCCCGCTTTCAACTATCCGCCCCTTGAGAGATCGAACGAGATCGAGTCCTCGAGCAATAGAAGGGGTAGTCAAGCCCGGATTCGTAATTGTAAAAGCCTGTTGCGCCTCATCAATAGTACTTTGTATTAACTTCAGTGAATCTCCAAGAAACGTTACTCGCCCTATCTGTCCATCCGCAATCTCAGTAATTGCCATAAGCCCCGTTTCTATCCCATCAAAGATATCCTCCTCCAGAAGGACCTCTTGCCCCGGAAGAACACGGCGCCATAGCGAGAAATGGTCCTCCCCAACTGGGATCACTTGATTCATCCCCTGACACCTGTGCATCGATCTGGCCTCCAATCCAAGCTCGGCATAGGTCTTACCCACAACTGCATCGTAGGATCCGGTGGAAACCCTCAGAACATTTTCAGTGATGTCCGACTCTAGATTCGATAAGCCCCCTCTCCACCGGAAGCGCTCGTAAAGCTTTTTTGCTTGCCATGGACGCAACCCTTCTTCCAATTGCTCAGGAAATCTACTAGCATCGGCAGCGGCATGAAACGCTTTCTCCGATAGTTTCGCTGACGCCTGATGATGCTGCCCTCCTCCCTCACCGTCTCTAGGGAGACAGAGGATAATTTGCGGTCTAAATTTACGAATTACCCGCACCATGTCGGCCAGAATCTGATTCTCTCCCCATCTTTCGAGAGTTTCCTCCGCACTAAATGAGTACCCGAACTCATAGGCCCGAGTAAAAAACTGTCGCACATCGTCATAGCGGTGCACCGCCATCAGTTCCTCGGTTCGAATTATCCCAAGCGCTTGGAAAAGCTCAGGCCCTATTTCATTTTGACCACCATCTCCGCGAGTTAAGGTCAGCAGTCCCGCTCGGATACCCTTTCCCCGACGCATCATCAAAAGTAGCGGATTATCCTCATCGTCAGGGTGAGCAGTGATATTCATCAAAGAAGCCGTCACAGGAAGTCTTCGTAAGGCTAAGGCCAATCCTACGGCTCCTTTATCCAACTGAGGATTCTGAGCCAGAAGAGATCCAGAGATCAGTAAAAGAATTACGCTGCCAATCATTGTCTTTATTAATCTCATAGCCCCTGCCTTTCAGATCTGAACTCGATTACCGGCTTCAGACAAGAAAATCTAGTCACAACCTAATCCTGGGTCTACCTCAAAGGCACCTTCCCACCAACTGATAAAAAAGGCCACCAAAATTACCGCACTCACCCCTACCAAGTTGTACCAGAGAAAAGAGATTTCAGTTAGCAGACTAACTCCGGCCACTGCGATCATGCCTCCAATCAAACCTGCCGAGGCGGAAAGGGGTGTTGCCCAACGCGTTGCTATTGCCAAAACAAAAACACCTAGCAGCGAACCGTAGAAAAAAGAGCCTAGACGATTGACGACCTCTATAAGGGAGCCGAGCTGACTTGCATAGACCGCAACCGCACAAGCAGCTAATCCCCAGATCCCCGTAACAATTTTGGAAAATCGCAGGTAATGCTTCTCCTCCTCATCGGGACGAAAAAATCTTCGATAGAAATCCATAACAGTCGCAGTGGATAGTGCGTTTAGCTCAGAAGAGACACTCGACATAGCTGCTGCGAAAATCGCCGCCACTATGAGTCCAACCATCCCGATCGGAAGATTATTAATCACGAAAGATGGGAAAACATAGTTAACATCACTAAACGAGGACGCACTCTCACTGACCTGAACAATCTGGATCGCTCTGCCGCGGATTTCCTGACGTTCTCGCAGGGCCGATAGATACGCATCTTTACTTGTCGCAGACTTCTCAAAAAGAAACTGCCGAGAGGCATGATGGACATTCTCGGAAGCTTTTTTATGGGCCAATACCAGTTGCTCAAATCTTGGCTGGTTTTCAACCTTCTCAAATTGAGCTTGGTTGAACAAAATTGGAGGAGCCGAAAAATTATAGAAAACAAAAACCAATACCCCCAACAGAAGAATGGCAAACTGTATGGGGATTTTCAGAAAAGCACTCATCAGAAGTGAGACCCTACTTTCACTCAAGGATCTCGCTGTCAGATAACGTTGCACCTGACTCTGATCGCATCCAAAGTAAGAAAGCATCAAAAAGGTCCCCCCTAGAAGGCCCGACCAGAACGTATAGGTACTCTTAAGATCGAATGAAAAATCTACAGTAGTCAACCGTCCACTGGCTGCCGCAAGCTGCATGGCCCCGATAATTGATACCCCAGAAGGAAGTTGAGACACGATAATCATGATTACCGCTGTTATGCCAATGATGATGATGACCATCTGCTTCACATCCGCCCAGGTAACAGCTTGGACACCTCCCAACATGGTGTAAACAACGGTTGGCACACCGATGGCTAGTACGGTTAGAGACAGATCCCAACCCAAAACGACAGAAAGAATCACTGCAGGAGCTGCTATGATGACCCCGCACGACAAACCTCTAGAAACTAAAAAGAGCATACTCGCTAAAGTCCGCGTCCTAGAATCGAAACGGTTCTCCAAATATTCGTAGGCTGTGTAAACCTTAGCTCGGTAGAAAAAAGGAACTACCGTAAGGCACAAGATGACCATTGCCAGTGGCAGCCCCAGATAGAACTGAATGAAACGCATACCGTCATCAAAAGCTTGACCCGTAGAACCAACAAGAGTGATGGCACTCATCTGAGTTGCCATAATCGAAAGACCTACTGCCCACCAGGGCAAACTCCGGTTTGCAAGGAAATAACCCTTAATAGCACCGGTAGCATCACTCTTGTTGACGCTACCCCAAACCACATAGGTTAAATAGCTTCCGACTATTAGCCAGTCGATAGGGTGCATCAGATAAAGACCTTAGAAAACCACCACATCAACGTGATCAGAATAATAGTGTTGAGAAGGACGGCAACGTAGATATATCGGAGTTTAGCTTCACTGGATTTCTTCTCAAAAACCTTGCTTTTAATATCTATTAACTTATTTCCCATCGGATAAAACCCCAACTCTTCAGGACCTCCAAAGCTTAACTCAATCATTCACCACATGCATTGACCAGATAGTTTTTCCTTAGAAGGACAACTAATCTGTTTACGGAGTCGGTTCGCGGGATTTGTCCTCTAAGCTTGTTAGCTCTTTGTGAGAGAAATAACCTAGAGGGTACGGAAACATTAGAATCTTCCTTGAACTGGATCGGTTCCAGTCCATATTATTGGTAGTCAGTGGTGTTTGAGAAATGGATCTTGACGCCTCGATAGTCGTCTGAAAATAGAGAAAATCAAGCCGAGCCAGCTAAACGAAGAGGAACTGCCTGATTCAGATTCAGTCGCCTTCTAGCAAGGAAGCGACATATAGTGGAGAAAACAGAGCTCTCATTAGCAGCTGCCTAAAACCATAATCGGCATATTAAGGGAGAACACGCAATGCTCGAACACTTGAAAACCTCCGGTATCAAAGTCGGAATTCTAGACTTCGGAGACGGCCGCAGTTTTCTTCAGGAACCCCTGGCTCCTGTCAACCAAGAATTCCGAGAAAAATTAGCAAGTACTTTGGAAGAGGAAGGATTCGAGGTCATTCTCGGCGACGAAGTGATTTGGAAAAATGAAATAGCCGTCCGTAATGGAAAGCGCTTGGCGGCGGAAGATGTAGACGTGACCCTGTTCAATTTCTCGGTTTGGGCCTGGCCTCAATACGCTAGAGTTGCCGCACAATTCTGTCCAAAACCAATCGTGATGTTCTCCAACATCAACCCCCGTTATCCTGGACTGGTAGGTATGCTTGCGAATTCCGGATCCCTAGATCAAGCCGGTATTCCCTTCACCAAGAATTTCGGTGATATTGAAGATCCTACCGTTAAACGGCGTCTAACAGCTCAACTCGTTGGTATAGCGGCTGCTCACCGTCTTAAAGGTTTGACCTATGCTCTGATAGGGGGTCGGTCCCTAGGAATCGACACTACAGTTATCGATCCAGCTCAATGGATGAAAGAATTTGGCATCGACGTAGACCACGTAGACCAATTCGAAATCGTTCGGCGCGCCAAAATGGAGTTAAAGACTGGGGAACGAGTATCCGCCAGCCTAGCTTATCTCAAAAAACACGTTCGTAAAATTCACTGGACAGAACCCGATGCTAAATTCCGTCTTACTGAAGAACTCCTGCGAAAACAACTCGCCATGTACTATGGGGTAATCGATCTAATCGAAGAATTCAAGTATGATTTTTGTGGAATTAAAGGCCAACGTGAGCTGTCTGAACATTTTGCAACCCCTGACGTGGCCGAAGCTTTCCTAAACGACCTTTATGGACCGGACGGCCTACCAAAACCTTCGATCGTCTGCTCAACTGAGGCAGATTCTGATGCTGCTCTGACGATGCAACTTCTTAAGCATGTCGCCAATACACCTGTGCTTTTTGCAGATGTTCGCCATTATCACACTGATCTAGGCGTCTGGGATCTCTGCAACAGTGGTCAACATGCAACATACTTTGCGAGCCGTAGCAAAGATCCTGAAACCAACCTATCTCAAACCGAGTTCCGGCCCGAAGGATTTTATTTTCCGGCAGGAGGAGCATCGGTATATCACATCGCCGCACCAGGCCCAGTTACGCTTGCCCGATTGACCAGGCATGACTTGCACTATGAACTAACAGCGGTTAGAGGGGAGTTTGTCGATTTCGGAGATCGGAATGATGAGATAGCAGCTATTTGTCAGGACAACTGGCCTCATGCTTTCACCAAATTCGGATGCAGTATTGAGACCTTTATCGACAACTTCCACTGCAATCACATTCACGCCGTCTATGGGGATGTTATGGAAGAACTCGAGATGGCCTGCAAAGTTCTGGGCATTGGCTTCAAAGCACTCCAGGATTGATCACATCACCACATTACAACTAGCTCAGAAATGTTATTCCTTCTTAACTATGAGGAAACCTGTATAACAGCATCTCGAGGAAAGTTTCATGAAACACCTGTCAGCGCCTAAGTGAGTTGACACCAGTCTTGAAATTGTGGAAACCTAGCCAATTCATGATTAAAGTTTCACAGGCCTCTCTCATTGGATTACTTCTTCTTTTAGGCTCGTGCACCTCTCAACCCCGACCAGAAAAAAGTGCTGAAGTCGAGATTGCCCCCCCAGGCATGGTTTTGATCCCGGCAGGAACTTTCGAGATGGGAACCAACGATGGCTCTTCCTTCGAAGGACCCGCACATCCCGTGAAAATTGATGCATTTTTAATTGACCGCTACGAAGTGACCAATCGTCAATATCAAGAATTTGTAAATGCTGCCGGGTACATAACGGAGTCGGAAAAAATTGGCTGGTCGGGAGTTTTCAATCGGCAAAGAGGTGCTTGGGAACCCATCACCGGAGCAGACTGGAAACATCCAGAGGGACCTGAAAGTTCTATCACCGATAGACTCGATCACCCAGTCGTCCACATCTCCTGGCATGATGCTCACGCTTATGCAGATTGGCATGGGAAGAGCCTTCCCACAGAGGCCCAGTGGGAATGGGCTGCCCGTGGAGGATTGCCCAGACTAATCTATCCTTGGGGTAATGAACTACGACCAGATGACAATCATATGGCCAATGTATGGCAAGGGACTTTCCCTCTAGACGATGGAGGAGGAGATGGTTTTCTTGCCCCAGCACCTGTTGGAAAATTCCCAGCCAATGGATACGGATTGTACGACATCTCAGGAAATGTCTGGGAGTGGACTCAAGATTGGTATAGTCCTGACACTTATCGCACAGCTACCCGTCGACAGAATCCAACCGGGCCAGAAAGCGGCCGCGAAAAAGTGATCAGAGGTGGCTCCTGGATGTGTAGTGAGAATTACTGCACCGGATATAGAGTCAGTGCCCGTCAGAAAACGCCAACTGATTCAGGGCTCAATAATTTAGGATTCCGATGTGTTCGCAATCTATCTTCCTGAAATTGCTATGAAAACCTCGTCGATCCCCAATGGCCCTCCACTCGGATATTCGGAAGTCTTATGAGCTCATTCCCAAGGATTGCGACTGTCAGGCAAAAGTTTGAAGCACCCAGGCTCGATTCCATTGCAAAAACCTTGAGGAAACAGGCTTCTCGCCACTCCGATTTACTGACCACTCTCAAAAATAAGCGGATTGCTGTAGCTGTCGGAAGCCGTGGGATTTCTCACATTGATAAAATCGTCCAAGGTGTCGTTACTCATCTGAAATCCTTTGGGGCTCATCCTCTAGTCGTCCCCGCAATGGGTAGTCATGGAGGAAGTACTGCTCAGGGACAAGCTAAAATCTTGGCAGGTTATGGGGTAACTGAAAACGTCGTAGGCGCTCCTATCGTCTCATCAACGGAATCGATCGAAATCGGGTCAACTGTGGACGGAGTGGCCGTACACACAGACCGCACCGCATTCGAGTCAGACGGCATCATTCTGATCAATCGGATAAAGCCTCATACTGATTTTAAAGGTGAGATGGAAAGTGGCCTGATGAAAATGATCGCTGTGGGCCTTGGGAATATCGAGGGAGCCAACACATTCCATCAATCCGCGGCAATACGAGGATATGAACATCTAATCCTGACCAAAGGTAGAGTACTTATCAACAGTGGAAAACTGATAATGGGTGTCGCCCTCATTGAAAATGCCTATCACGAAACGGCCCATCTCGAGTTCATCCCTGCGGCCAACCTTGAGGCCCGGGAACGGCAGCTTTTGGTTACGGCAAAAAAACTGATGCCGAGTCTTCCTTTCGAAAAACTCGACACCCTAATCATCGACAGGATAGGGAAAGAAATCAGTGGGTCGGGTATGGATCCCAATATCACTGGACGTTGGTTCAAACTCAATTCTCTATGGCAGGACACACCAGATATTATGCGGATAATAGTTCTCGACCTCACAGAAAAATCTGGTGGTAATGCAATCGGGATTGGATTGGCAGACTTTTGTTCAGGACGGGTTGTAGAGAAAATGGATGAAAGAGTCACCTATCTGAATGCGATTACATCTCGAAACCTAATCCCTGGACATATTCCACTCCACTTTCCAACCGACCAAGAAACCTTAGTACAGGCTTTCGCTTCTCTAGCAGGCAACAAAAAATCTCATGAGATACGACTGGCAAGAATCCGAGACACTCTCAGCCTAACTACCATCGAGGCATCGGAAGCTTTATTAACGGAACTTGAGGGGAATCCAACGGTACAGAGTATCGGTCCACCCCATAATATGACATTCAGTACAGAAGGAGCCCTTCAACCGATTCAGGAAGGGCAAACCATAGACGAGTAGCGGAGCAGCGCGGGATCATCTGTTTCTCAGAAGTCAGCATCACCCTAAATAAACACCTAAGACTCAACCCCCGGAGATTACTTCTAATGGGTCGGCTTTCGACCAGAAGAGTCCCTTCTAGCTGACAACCTTCTCAGGTTCCTGGATCACTTCCTTATGCGAGCATTCCTTATCCGAACAAACTCGGATGAGCCCCTCTTTCTTAGTCACGCGCTCTAAAAGAAATGTCAGGTCGCACTCCGGACAATTAGCAGAAACTGGCTTGTGCCAGAGCAGGTACTTACACTTCGGATAAGCGTTGCAACCATAAAAAACTTTACCGCGACGTGACTTTCTCTGGATTATCTCTCCCTTGGAGCAGTCGGGGCACATAACACCAGTCTTTTCCTGTCGGATATATTTACAATCCGGGTAACCACTGCAAGCCACAAACTCGCCGAATCGGCCCTTCTTTACAACCATATGCTTATCACATTCCGGGCACTTATCCTCTAATGGCACATCTTCCAAAATCTCCTTCTTACCAGACGAGGTCTCTACAAGGCGGCGGGTATTTTTACATTTCGGATATCCACTGCAAGCCAAAAACTCTCCGAATCGGCCCTTCTTAGTCACCATCGGGCTTCCACACTTATCACACTCTAATGATTGGACATCTGATCCTGCAACGGACTCTTGCTTATCAATCTCTCGAGTATTTTTACAATCCGGATAATTACTGCAAGCAACAAAACGACCGAAGCGACCCCATTTAATTACCATTGGCGCATCGCATTTTGTGCAATTGTACCCGGCTGGAATCTCCTCAGTTTTCAAGTTCTTCATTTGCTCTTGAGCTCTCTCGAGCTCTCCGGAAAATCCAGTATAAAAGGCCTTCAGAGCATCCACCCAATCAAGCTCCCCCTTCTCAATGTCATCCAATTCCTGCTCTAACCGAGCGGTATAGTCGTAATCAAACAGCTCTTTAAAGTTTTCCACCAACAATTCAGAAACTGCTACCCCTGTTTCAGTCGGCACGAATTTCCGTTCCTCCTTAACGACATATTCCCTGTCCTGAATCACAGTAAGAATCTGGGAGTAGGTAGACGGCCGACCTATCCCACGATCCACCATAGATTTTATAAGTGTAGCCTCAGAATATCTCGGGGGTGGTTTTGTGAACTTCTGTTCATGCTTGAGTTCTTTCAACGTTAAAAGGTCTCCTTCAGCTACGTCGGGTAGAGACCGATTAGCTTCGGTATCACCATTACGAGAAGACCTCTTCGATTCCTCGTAAACACGTATAAAGCCTTCAAATCGCAAGACATCACCGACTGCACTGAATTGAGTCCTCGGGGCTTCGATTTGGATCTCATTGTGATCAAAAAGCCCCGGACTCATTTGAGAAGCAACGAATCGTCTCCAGATCAAATCGTACAAACGCATCTCATCAGATCCTAAAAGATCCTTCAGTTGCTCAGGATCTCTGGCAACAGAAGTTGGCCTAACAGCTTCGTGGGCATCTTGTGATCTATTACTCTTCTTGTGCCTTCGGGGTTTCTGTGGCACATAATCTTTCCCATACCGTCCAGTTATGTACTCCCGGGCCTCAGAGAGAGCTGAGTCTGCCACTCTAGTAGAATCCGTTCTCATATAGGTAATGAGTCCGACTCGACCTTCTTCTCCTCCCAGTTGAATTCCTTCATAGAGACGTTGAGCCACAACCATCGTCTTCTTGACGGAAAACCTCAGCTTCCTGGATGCCTCCTGTTGAAGTGTACTGGTCAAAAAGGGTACGGGAGGAAGACGTTTTTTCTCCCTTTTCTCCACACCAGAAACAAGAAAGGATCCATTCTGAAGATCATTGAACAACGCTTCCGCCTGATCTTTACCGGTTACCTGGAACTTTTTCCCGTCAAGCTTGGTAGCCTTAGCTACAAATTCTAGTTCGTTACCTACAAGGAGTGCAGCGGAAAAGTTCCAGTACTCCTCGGGAACAAATTTCTGTCGTTCTTTCTCACGATCAACAACCATGCGTAAAGCAACAGACTGCACTCGACCCGCAGAAAGTCCCCGTCTTACTCTTGTCCAAAGTAGAGGGCTAACTTTGTATCCAACTAAGCGGTCCAATATTCGTCGAGCCTGTTGGGCTGCCACCTTGTTCTTATCAATCGAGCCCGCGTTTACAAAAGCCTCTTTTATGGCCTCCTTAGTGATCTCGTTAAAAAGTACCCTGTAAACAGGCTGTTCTTTTGATTTTCGCAACTCCTCGACTAAATGTTGACAGATCGCTTCCCCTTCTCTATCAGGATCCGCCGCTAAGAAAATAGCTTCCGACCTGCGGGCTATTTTCTTCAAGTCTCGTACAATGCGCTCTTTACCAGGAATGAGATCATAGACAGGTTTGAACCCATCTTCGACATCCACGCCAAGGACTTTCTTTGGCAAGTCCTTAAAATGACCAGCACAAGCCTTAACAACGTACTCTTTACCAAGGTAACGTTCGATTGTTCGCGCCTTGGAAGGCGACTCAACCACCACAATCGATTTAGCCATCGGACTGCAACCTTTCGTTTATCTTTCGCTCACTTAGTAGCTTTCAAGTAACTCTATAGCACAAAATGCTCATGAATTTGCAAGATCGTTTTAATAAACAGCTAGTTAAAGATCAAGTCTGAGTTCCTCTATTGGCCTCAATACTAGTGTTAAAATACTGTAATCCTATTCCAATTATAACCTTGCTACGGCAGCAGCCCAGGATGATAGAAAACACTCTGCTACACTTTAACTTTTGGGGTCAGACAGATAACACCTGGAAAAATCATGAGAATACGGATATCTTTCATAGAGTTCCTTAACTCAGTTCCTCTAGGCTGGAATTTCCTCGAAGGATTGCACCACCAAGAGTTTGAAGTCAGTAGAGATGTTCCTTCCGAATGCGCTCGAATGTTGGCTCAGGGAACAGTAGATATTGGATTGATCCCTGCAATTGAGTATCAGCGGATTCCGGGGCTAAGAGTCCTCCCCGATATATCTATTTCAGCAAAGAAAGAGGCTCGAACAGTTTTGTTTGTTAGCCGAGTCCCTCTGACCGAGTTGAAAACAATCGCAATCGACGCGTCCAGCCGAACATCCGTAGCTTTGCTTCGCATTTTTCTCGAAAAATTCCTTAAACTTGAGAACATTCAATACCAAGAGCATCCTCCCGACCCAGAACGCATGCTAGCTAACTTCGATGCTGCACTAATTATAGGAAACCCTGCCTTTCGTGTTCCACGTGGCCAGTTCTTCTTACACGACCTAGCTAGTGAATGGAATCATTTCACCGGACTCCCTTTTGTTTTTGCTTTCTGGGCTGTTAGAGAGGGTGTGGACCTCGGGGAAAAAGTCCACATGTTCCAACGTTCCAAAGAAGCTGGACTGCTAGCAGTCCCTCAGATTGCTAAGCTGTATGCCTCAAATCTTGGACTAACGGAATCCGAGGTTGAGGAGTATATTCTAGAGAACCTAGATTACTCTTTGGACAAAGACAATCTCGCTGGGCTTTCACTTTTTTTCGATTACGCAGCTGAACTCGACTTGACCCCTGCTGTAAAGCCATTAACTTTCTACTCCCTATCAAGCCCAAACATTCGGAGTATTAGATGACCGTTATCCCCGGCCTTGAAATCCTACTCTCGGACCAGATAGATTTATTGGGTGGTAAAAAGGTGGGTGTGATTTGCAACCCTACTTCTGTCGACCGTCATTTTAACCATATTCTAGATCTCTTTTGGTCCGATCATCGAGTCAATCTCACCACTATTTTTGGCCCTCAACACGGAGCTCGAGGAGAAACCCAAGACAACATGATCGAATGGGAGAGCTACACCGATGACGTGACCGGTCTACCTGTGTACAGTCTTTACTCAGAGAACAGGAAACCGACGACTGAGATGCTAGCTGAAGTCGATATACTTGTTTTCGATATACAAGATGTCGGCGCCCGATACTATACGTTCATCTACACCATGGCCCTAGCTATGAAGGCCTGTCGAGAACAACACATCAAAATGCTCGTTTTAGATAGACCCAACCCTATCAACGGTGAAGTACTTGAGGGTCCAGTTCTTGATCCTCAACTATCCTCTTTCGTCGGGATGTACCCCTTACCACTGCGTCACGGGATGACAATCGGTGAACTGGCCAACTATTTCAATCAAGAGATGGAAATAGGCTGCGATCTATCAATAGTCCAAATGAAGGGCTGGAAAAGATATATGTACTTCGAGGAAACTAACTTGCCCTGGGTATTCCCCTCTCCCAACATACCAACAGTCGACACGGCACTCGTATACGCTGGTATGTGCCTTTTTGAGGGCACAAATTTGAGTGAAGGACGAGGCACCACCCGTCCATTTGAAATCACAGGAGCTCCTTGGATCCGACCGGAAGAAATAATCCGAGACCTTCGAGAAAGTCCCCTAGAGGGAGTACATTTCCGTGAATGTCATGTAATTCCCACCTTTCACAAATGGCACGACAAACTGATAGGAGGTGTCCAAATCCATGTCACGGATCGGAAACTTTACAAACCTGTGCGTACAGCCTTATCTCTACTGAGGTCTTATAGATCTCTAGATTCAGGACGTTTCCGTTGGAAAGAACCTCCCTATGAATACGAGTACGAAAAACTGCCTTTCGACATTCTCTGCGGTGACCCAGCAATCAGATCCAAGATAGAACAGAATACACCTATCGATAAAATTGAACTGGAATGGCTGCCTTCATTGGAGAAGTTCCAGAAAACACGACAGCAGTACCTACTCTATAACTGAAAATGAGCCAGGAAAACGAGATTAAAATCGCCTTAACTGAAAAATCGATGGCCACTTTGCGTCACAGATTAGCATTACAGAGAAGCCGTACTACTACACAAGCAACTCTAGAGACCAATACCCTTTTTGACTTTGAGGATAGCCGTCTCACCAAGAATGGGTGCGCCCTGAGGATACGATCCTACGGTCAGATGAGGCTACTGACTTACAAGGGGCCCGTACAGGATGATCCGCTCTTCAAGCGTCGACTTGAACTACAAATTACAGTTTCTGATCCAGATACTATGCACCAAATACTAGCCTCACTCGGTCTTGAACCTCGTTTCAAATATTCCAAGATTCGTGAAATACAGTCTCTCGCGATCGGAGAAAACAAACTAGAAGTCAGCCTAGACGAAACCCCCGTAGGATTTTTCGTCGAATTAGAAGGAGAACCCTCCACAATCACGAAAGCTATCAAAATCCTAAGTCTGGAAAACAAACAGGTGATTAAGGACACATACGTGGATCTATACAAGGCCGCAGGTTTGAGCCCAAATGAATCGAAACCCTAATAAGACAAAAACCTATCAAATATGTCCCCATCGAGGATCGAAAAAATTCTAGACCCAGACTATGTCACTGGCATGATATTGGCAGCCGGTCTAGGAACAAGACTTTTTCCACTTACGAAGTTCAGACCTAAGCCTGTTGTTCCGTTTCTGGGGAAACCCTTAATCCACTACTCCATGCATTCCCTGCTGGAGAGCGGCATTAAATCGGCCGTTATCAATCTACATTATCTTCCAAACAAAATCCGAGAAGCTGCCAGGAACTTTAGTTCCTCGACATCTCTTGAAATCGATTTTTCTCCTGAATCCCAAATCCTAGGCACCTCAGGAGCCCTTCATCACGCAAAAGATTTATTGAAGGGGAGAGAAATCGTAATCCTCAATGGAAAAATCTACTCAGAAATCGATTTAAGTTTGGCACTTGATGTACATCGAGCAAATGATGCGTTGATAACTCTAGTCGTTCTACCGTTTCCTTCCAAAACCAATTTCAATCCCGTGAGAGTCTCAAAAAATGGATCAGTACTTGGTTTCGGGCCTGGTAACTCGGGAACTCCAACTTTGTTCACAGGGATCCAGATATGGAATAGAGAAGTCCTGCTAAATCTACCAAAGGGGCCTTCTGACTCTGTCAAAGACATCTATCCCTCCCTTATCGAACAAGGAAAACGTATCTACTCTCACCTCTCTCGAGAGTATTGGTGCGAGTGCAGTACACCTGACCGCTACTGGCGAAATTCGATGGAAATGTTGCGGCGGGGCTTAAAGAGAACCTCTCACGTTAGTTGCCTGGATCCTTCCAGGAAAAATGTTATACGCGGAGCCAAAGTTGAAATAGAGACCGGCAGCCAGGTTGAAGACAGCATCATCTGGGATAATGTAACAATTCAGAAAGATTGTCTGATCCGCAATGCTATAATTTGCGCCGATGTGCGGCTTCCGAGTAACACGCGATTGGAAAACGTTATAGTGACACCTCTATTCAACTGGACTTCAGGTAACCCGACCCACCGACCACAAGTTCAAAATGATCTCTTAATCTGGCCGCTGGATTGTTGACATCCGACGAATTACCTCCGATTCAGCAACGTCTCATGAGGTTCGTCCGGCATAAGTTCCGGCCTGGACTAAATCAATATAGCGTCACGAAGCTTATCGGCGACGCATCCATGCGACAATACTTCCGGTACACCTCAGCTAAAAAGGAATCTTTCATCCTAGCCGTCTACCCAGAACCCTTCGATCCCAAAGACTTCAATTATCTTCAAATCTATGAATTGCTAAGAAAAATCTCGATTCCCGTCCCCGAAATCTTCGAAATAGATGGATCTCTAGGCATCGTGCTCCAAGAAGATCTTGGGAATATCACTTTCCAAAAGTGGTTGATGACGGCGACAACTAGAAGAAAGCGAGAGAGATTCTGCGAGGCCATTGATTTTATCGCCACTATTCAGAATGATGGCAGCCCTCTTGTCGCTCCATCTGATCAAGCTGCAAACCTCGCTTTTGATTTCAAAAAATTACTATGGGAGTTCGATTTTTTTCGGAAACAATATCTAAAGAATTACCGTCACATGAATGAAAACTCACTCCCTAACCTCGAAAACGAGTTCCAACGCATCGCTGAAGAACTATCTGCTTGCCCCAGATTTCTCTGTCATCGAGACTTCCATGTCCGCAACCTGATGATACACAGAGATCGCCTTTACTTGATCGACTTTCAAGACGCCCGTTGGGGTCCTCCCTCGTACGATCTAGTCTCACTCTTGAAAGATTCTTATGATCTGAATCCTGAAGAAGTGGAGGGATACCTTGATTACTTTCTATCCAAGAGACATCTAAACTCCTCCAAGAAACAGTTCCTCAGAGAATTCCACCTGATGACAGTGCAAAGATTATCCAAAGCTCTCGGCACCTTCGGGTATCAGGTGTTCGTCCGGAATAATTTCATTTATGAACAATATATGGTTGGTTCGTTGCGTCGCCTCCTGATTTCTCTCGAATATCTGGATGATTTCCCTAAGATTAGGAAATTAACTGAAGTCGAACTTGCACAATTATCAGATTCTTAGATAGCTTCTCTAGGCAAGCCTGGCTGATGTTAAAACCATTCTGGAATTAAGTATGCATGTTTACATTCAAGATCTAGCAAACCATGTAGGTGAAGAAGTCACTATAAAGGGCTGGCTTTACAATCGAACAAATAAAGGTAAGCTCCGCTTCCTTCTGGTTAGAGACGGTTCGGGGTTGGTTCAGTGTGTAGTTTTCAAGAACAATGTTTCTGATACAGCTTTTAGAGCGGCTGACTCAGTCACTCAAGAATCCTCACTTGAAATCACAGGAATAATCAGGCAAGACAACCGGGCTCCAGGGGGCTTCGAGATAGACTGTAGCGACGTTTCTATAATCCAAATGGCCGAGGCTTATCCGATCACCCCAAAGGAACATGGCACCGCTTTTTTAATGGAGAATCGAC
>CAYXBG010000006.1:7899-39758 GCA_964463145.1 uncultured Acidobacteriota bacterium | reverse complement strand
CCTCGTATTCTCGACTCAAGTAAAGCCCTGGAACTCCCAGAAATCTATAACAGAATTCTTGTTGTTGGTGGTGGATATATAGGACTGGAATTAGGAACCATATACGCTTCTTTGGGATCCAAGATCACTGTAATAGAACTCTCTGGAAGTCTCTTGCCCGGAGCAGACCGAGATCTGGTAAGGCCACTCCACAAGCAGTTAGAGAATTCTTTTGAAAAAATTCACCTCAACACAGAAGTCCATAACATAAATGAGACTGACAACTACTTCGAAGTTTGCTTTAAAGGATCATCCCAACAGAACTCGGAGTCTTTTGACGCAATCTTGCTGGCAGTTGGACGCACCCCAAATTTAAGAGGATTAGGATTGAGCCAGACCAAGGTAACATTCAATGACGGATTCATCGAAACCGACCATCAGTGCCGCACCAAGGACACCCGTATATTTGCTATAGGAGACATTGCAGGTCAGCCAATGCTAGCCCATAAAGCATCTCGAGAAGGAAAAGTCGCAGCCGAGGTGATTGCAGGACAGATGACAGCTTTTGACAATCTGGCTATTCCTGCAGTGATCTTCACAGACCCCGAGATAGCCTGGTGCGGACTCACGGAACGGGAAGCCAGGTCCGAAAGTCGAGACATTAAAATTACCCGATTCCCCTGGGCAGCCTCTGGTCGAGCACTAAGCCTAAATCGAACTGATGGGATGACAAAACTAATCCTAGATTCCAAGACACGACAAATCTTGGGAGTTGGGATAGTAGGACCAGGAGCAGGAGAGTTAATTGCCGAAGGATGCTTGGCAGTGGAGATGTCTGCCACGGCAGACGATATCGCCGCTACCATTCATCCACATCCAACCCTATCCGAAACCCTTATGGAGAGTGCTGAAGTTCTTTTCGGGCACTCCTGTCACGTCTACAAAAAATGACAATTAATGGCCAGGCATCCGATGTTGATTTTCTTGGAACTATCGCTATTCCTAACTGCAAAGCACCGTGATCATTGGGCTGAAGCTGCTATTTACCCACAGTGAGAAAACATAATTACAGCCACTCAGCTATTATTAAGACCTACTTGAGTTGATTTATGCCCCAACATGGTTTCTCACAAATAGACGGCCGATTACTTGAAAATTGGGTCGATGCACCCTCACTGCAAAACAATCGCCTTGGCGATCCAGCTCGCCGACTCGTCCGCGTCTATGTCCCCCCGGATTGTGAATCCTCTTCCCCACTGATCGTTTACCTGTCGTCATTCACAAATAGCAGCCTAAATATGACGGGATGGAAAGCATTCGGTGAGAATATCCCAGAACGAATGGAAAGGCTGGTCAAAGAGGGCCTCATGGAGCCGGCAGTGATCGCCTTCCCTGACTGTTTCACATCACTCGGAGGGAATCAGTACATCGATTCTCCAATAACCGGAAACTGGGAAACCTTCTTGGTCGATGACCTCATACCTCATTTAATTAAATATTATCCAATCTCCCAAGACCCAAAAAGACGTGCTGTAATGGGGTTTTCAAGCGGCGGGTATGGAGCCTTAATCCAGGGGATGCGTCACTCCTCAGAATGGGGAGCGATTGCTTGTCATTCAGCCGATATGGGGTTTGATCTCCTCTTCCCTCCGGAATTCCCCAGAATCGCAACAGCCCTTCAGGATTTCGACTTTAGCCCTCGAGTTTTTTTAGACTCCTTCGAACAAGCACCTCAGGTCGATAACGAGCACCTTCAGATTCTATTTATTCTAGCAATGGCAGCTACTTACGATCCGGATCCAGGTACTGGAAATAAAATACAGCTTCCCTTCGACCTCCATACTTGCGAGATCATCCCAGAACGCTGGGGAAAATGGCTTGAACATGACCCCATCCATATCCTAGGCTCCCCTGAAAGTCTACAAAACTTGCGGCGACTCCGTGGACTCTACTTCGATTGTGGTAATCGGGATCAGTACCAGCTCCAATTTGGGGCACGCCGATTCACAAAGTTACTAGAAACACACTCTATCGACCATCGTTATGAAGAATTTAAAGGCACTCATAGCAATGTCCAGAAAAGACTGGATACTTCCCTCCCCTTCCTTTCCAAATGCCTAAATACATGATGAAAAAATATCAAGCAGATATTCCGCATTTTGACGCCACGCCCGAGAGCTTTTTCCACAATCGCAGGTCATTTATCCAGAAATTAGGCTTGGGATTAACTACAGCTTCAACACTTTCTTGCACTTCATCCGCTGCTGGTCAGTCAGACATCCTCAGTGAACCTATACACCGTCCAGGCATTTTCCCCTCCGAGAGGAATACACTCTATCCTCTACCCCAACACGCAGGGTCAGATCTAACACCTAGGAAAACAGCCGCAACTCACAACAATTTCTATGAATTCCTGCCAGGGCGGGGCGGGCCAGTTTGGAAGCTTGTCGGCGACTTCAAGGTGGACCCTTGGAAAATCGAAGTGACCGGAGCCTGTCAAAACCCATTCACCCTTGACCTCGATGGACTTTTCAAATTTCCACACGAGGAAAGGACTTATCATTTTCGTTGTGTGGAACGTTGGGCCATGAACATACCCTGGAGCGGCTTCCCATTGAATAAAATCATTAATTTGGCAAATCCCAAGCCCGAAGCACGGTTCATAAGATTTGTAACGGCTTACCTACCAGTTCAGATGCCCGGCATTCCCCGCGCTCCCTACTATCCCTGGCCCTATAATGAAGCCTTGCGGATAGACGAAGCGATGCACGACCTAACAATGGTCGTTACAGGATGCTATGGCCGTCCTCTACTCAAGCAGCATGGTGCGCCAGTTCGCATTGTAGTGCCCTGGAAGTATGGCTATAAAAGTCCAAAGTCGGTCGTTAAAATCGAGTTCGTTCGAGACCAACCAAAAACTTTTTGGCAAATCCAACCAGCAGAATACGGGTTTCTATCGAACGTAAACCCTAATATTCCACATCCGAGATGGAGTCAAAAACGCTCCTACTGGTTAGGATCTCATTCCTGGTTCAAGACACCCATATTCAACGGGTATGATCGATATGTCGCTGAACTGTACCCAAACGAACCCAGAACCCCTCGGCGACCTCTGAGAAAAGGTCAGCTTGCTCGCTGACTCATTCTCTTGAGGATACGTTCTCGCACTGTAGACAGCCCTAGCACGCTTTCCGGGCTCATCTCAAAGTCTAGTCCAGAAAGTAACAATGCTCCAGTTTCTGAGTCTGGAATCGTGTCTTCAATAACAGATTGCGTTCGGATCTTAAAAACGGTCCTTTCCTGCAGATCAAATTCAGCATAAATTTTACATTTAACATAGAAACAACCTTTTTGGCTTAAGAAAAGACATGTACAAAAAGGACGCGCTATCAAAAATTGTCTCGATCTACTACTAGCACTAACGTGAAAGTATATGTCCTTCTCAAAAAGCAAGAACTCCATCAACGCCAGTAACGCCACATGAGGATATCCATCGTCATCTACAGATATAACCGGGACTGCTCGAAAAGGGGGATTACCTGAACATATTTCACTTACAACGGCCTGTGGCCAGTCAGTCCCGAGCTTACTACGCATGTTGAACCTTTCTAAACTGGGAGATAAAAGAACATACACTACATACCTTGCTAGTCGATACAGACAAATTCTATACCCTCTTGCTTTGCACCTGGGAGAGTAAAGTGCGAAAATTCCTTGGTACCTCTAACAACTCCATTACGTCGTGCTTTTTTTCATCCACTCTCTATCAGTTGCCCGGATCGACTCCACGTCATCCGCAACAATGGCAAGTCTATAATGCAGGAACGGTCAATCTGGACCGTCACATTGGTATTGGGATTGGGCATTGCTGCCGTCTCCTCAGCCTCAATTCTGGTGCGGTGGAATACGGAAGCCTCAGGACTCACCATTGCCTTCTACCGAATGGCCTGGTCCAGTGTACTGATTTTCCCCTTATACTTACGCGACAGGAACTCCAATCCCGATCGCAAGAAATCCTCCGTGGGTCTCCGCATGCTAGTTCTTTTAGCCGGGTGTGGACTAGCCTTCCATTTCGCCTTCTGGACTACAGCACTCCAACATACCAGTGTAACCACAGCTGTTCTTCTGGGTAACTCAACCCCTATCCTTGTCGCTCTTGCCGCACGCATATTTTTGAAAGAACGACTACCTTCAACTAGTGTATTAGGCATTCTCCTCACTATCTGTGGAGCTGGCGTCCTTGGAGTTGCGGATTTCCAAATTGGAGGATCTTTCAAGGGCTCGCTCCTTGCTGTGGCTGGAGCTGTTGGCCTAAGTATCTATGTCCTGGCCGGACATGTAAGCTTACAATCAAGAAGCTTTTGGAGTTATATTTATCCAACCTACCTTTATGCCACCGTTATTCTTGCTTGTGTCCTCCTCTTAAGTGGAACAAGCTTCATGGGGCTTTCTTTCGAAACACACCTCTTGATGTTTGCCCTCGCAGCTGGTCCTCAGTGCATAGGACATAGTTCTTACAATTATTGTCTAAAATATCTAAGCCCTACTCTAGTATCGTTATTACTTCTGGCAGAGCCCATAGGTGCCTCACTGCTAGCCTTCTTCCTACTTAACGAGTCCTTAACCGGATTGAGCCTAGTAGCCTTTACCCTGATAGGAGGAGGTATATTTATTGTTTCAAGAAAAACCTCTTTCGGGACACGATCGCGGCCACATTACGATGTGAGTCTTGCAATTATTCGGAACGGCAACCTCTTCTATGTACAGCCCCGCAGAGACACGGGACATCTAGACGGTTATTGGGAATTTCCAGGTGGCAAACGTCAAAAAGGAGAATCTCTAATCGAGACTGCCTGCCGGGAAGTTCATGAAGAAGGTGGTTTCGAACTGGACAGCACATCGGGGACATTGGTCCATACTGACTCATTCTCCTATTCGGACCGAGATCTCACTCTTCATTTCTTCTGTTTCCTTTCGGATCAAGAACCGAGTGTTAGCCTTGGAGGACGCTGGGTCTCAAGACAAGAACTGCAGAAACTGGAGTTTCCACCTGCTAACAAAACTATATTGCGCCTATTAAAAAACCCCAATCAAGGCACTGATCAATAGTAATACGAGGCTAGAGAAAAGAGAAAACCATAGCAATTTACTGAAAAAATACTTTCTTTCTTCGTCAATTCTCTCCTCGGAAAAGTGTTCACCTTCTAAGGCCTTCCCCCATTCTTTAGAATCCAGAGACCTTCTCGAGGTTCTCAGTTCAGGGCCTATCAATTCGAATCGGACAATGTAGGGCAGTAACCAAAAAGCTAGAACAATAACTAGCAAAATGAAAAGCATCGTAAGATTGCCAGGGATCAGAAGGCCCACCACCACAAATGCCATTCCTATAATGATTGCGAATATGACTCTCACATACATCCATGGGACTGTAGCCTTGAACTCGGCCCCACAACGTGGACAGCGCAACTTTGAACCATGAAAAAGGACATCGGACCAAAGTCGACTCCTACATACAGGGCATCTTTGCAACATTTACTCTGCCTGGATAGGCACCTCTATAGCAGAAGCAACAATATTAGCTATCTGCTTACGTAGGCGGACCACATCGCCACGACTATTGGGATGGAGTCTACTGGTTAGAATAACAAGCACTGTACGTGATAAGGGATCGATCCAGACCGAAGTTCCGGTAAATCCAGTATGACCAAACGATCCAAGCGGGAATAAGTCTCCGCGACTAGAACTAAATTTGCTCTGGATATCGAATCCTATCCCTCTCCAGGTGTCACTGCCAGCCGGTGATTGATTTGTGGTCATCTTCCTAACAGCCAGAGGGGAGAGTATCCGACTCCCGTCCAAAGTCCCACCCTCCAACATCATCTGGCAAAAAATGGCCACATCGTCAATCGTAGAAAAAAGTCCCGCGTGTCCGGACACACCTCCCATCCGTTCCGAAGTAGGATCATGTACTTTCCCTCTCAAAAGTTTGCCATCTCGAAGCTGTGTAGGAGCAACCCGTGCCGAAGATACGGAAGGATTAAATCCAGTGTCATTCATCCCCAGAGATGAAAAAATGCGCCGTCGGCTAAATTCTCCTAGCGAAACACCAGAAACCTCTCGAACCACGGCACCGAGGAGAATATAGTTGATATCGCTGTATAAGAATCTTGTTCCTGGTACGGAAACAAGCACCTCTTCAAATGCAAACTTGATAGCAGAATTGTAACCGGACCACTTTTCGTCCAAGTCGAGTCCTGGACGCAGTCCCGAAAAATGGGTTAGTAACTGTAACGGGGTAATATTCCCTTTACCATATTTTCCAAAACCCTCTAACAGTAGATCTACAGGATCCGATAACGTCAGCTTACCTTCCTCTACCAAAATCATGATCGAAGGTGCCGTAGCCATCACCTTGGTAAGCGAGGCTAGATCAAAAATGGTGTCGACAGTCATAATCTCTTTGATCGGGCGTAGTGAACGGTATCCAAATGCTTTCCTGTAAACTACTTTGCCTTTTCGGGCAACCAGGACTACCGCACCGGGCGTATCTTTTTCTTCAATGGCGGACTGGACAATGGAATCAATTTCGGTGAGTCTTTGAGAGACCATTCCTACATCGCTAGGATCTACTGTAGTTAGCCCGCCGCCTTGAACAGTGTGGACAAAAACCAACGGACAGATAATCCCATAGAGGAAAAAAGACAACTTTACACTTAGAGGGCTTATTCGCTTCATGCCCTAATTGTAAAAGAATATCTTCCAAAAGAGATAGCCTAGTAGTTGATCTATCCCGACCGAACGGTTAATTCTAGGAGGATGCAGGGCAATGGATACATCTTAGCAGGAGGCCTAAGCAGACGAATGGGGCGTGAAAAACCTCTGATGGTATGGCGAGGTCAACCGCTAATAGCAAGGGCTTCAGAACTACTGTCATCTTTGGGTCTCGAGGTACATATCGTGCTTGGTTCATCAATACAGGCTAGACAGTACGAAGTCGAAGTCTCAACTGTGATTGATATACTTCCGGATTGTGGGCCAATGGGAGGAATACTTTCGGGTCTACGTCACTCGAAAAAAAGATTGAACTGCTTTATTCCTTGCGACATGCCCATGCTGACAAAAGACCTGCTGAGATCTCTTGGAAACCAAGCCAAAAACTACGACGCCGTCGTACCTAGAGATACATCGAACCGTGTACAACCTCTTGTGGGATACTACTCTCCTCGATGTGTCGATATACTGGCTAAGTGGATAGGAGACAAGCAGCTGAGTCTCACTGGGCTGATCAAATCTGGTGAAATGCGAGTGAAAATCCTGGAAAATGCGATCGGAGACTCTGAAGAAGATGTCTTCTTAAATATCAATGACCTTCAGTCTTTCAGGCAAACGCAGGATTAGGAGTCCCGGGAAATGACTGGCTAGGATCTGTAACTAAGGGGATCAAATGTCAGCAGGATGGCTATTTTTTCATCTGATTGCAATTATTACAATCTTCGGTCTTGGATACCTAGTAGGATCTCAGATCCAACATCGAGATTAGATGAAAAGTTCTTCTTCTCGGCTAGTCTCAGAGGACTTCCTCTTCTTACCCGGAAATATAATACCCAGAGCACTGCGAATGCCCTTAACGATGGATGATATTTCAACCGCGGGTTTCAGAAGATCTTTCTGGATCATTTCGGTGGACTTTTCAAATTTCTCAATTGTATCGCTGATCAGGTAATCAACCTTTGCTACTTGCTCTTGTCCAGTAGAGATCGCCTGATCCAGGAATTCATCCGCGTGAGCTGCCCGCTTTTGGAGTATTCCCGAGAGGGTTTCCATGCTGAGCGCCAGATCCCGAGCCACTCCTCTCACCGGCTCCAAGCCGTCAGTCAATTCTATTAGTCTGGAGCGAATGGTACTTAGTGCCTTTTCAAGTCTTTGTGATTCTTCCTCGACTTGTTTAGCCACCTTACGCACAGCAACAACGGCAAAGATAACGGCTACAACCTGCAACACAAACACACCTGCTGCAATAAACGCCACAATGGGTATCCAGTTTTGCAAATCGGAATTCAACTCATTTCCTCTCTAGGATTCTCCCTCAACGGCCTCTACCTCTTTGGCTTCCGCATAGGCCTTTTTCCCAGCCTTCACTGCTCTACTGATATTTTCTTTTTCCTGAGTGATCGTCTCTTTCCCTTTCTCCAATCCTTCTCCAAGAGCTCCAACAACCCGACGAGATTGAGCACCCAACTTCCCTTTGCTTTCACTTGCGCGTTCTGCCAACCATTCTTTAGTCTGCTCTAAGTACTCAAGGCCATCGCTTGTTTTTTCGCTCAAAGTCTCAGATCCTTCACGGTATCTAGTTTTCAGATACCCCCTTGTTTCCTCGCCCGATTTAGGAGCAAAAAGGAAGGCAATACCCGCCCCAATAAAACCACCGACGAGAAAATACGCTATCTTATCCCCTTGTGAAGCCATTTACATTTCTCCGATCTCTACGTCACAAAAAGCAGGTTTTAAGGGTAACATAATTCCAAAACGGATTACGTGCAGGATGACTGAGAAGACGTAGTACCCCTATCTAAAACATAGCCTAGACCACCATAGAGAGTTTGCTTGTATTACTTTCAGAAACCTGCCTGACCGCGATAAAGTCATCGCAGTTTTCTCCAATGGGGAGTTTCATACGATGAAAAAAGTACTAGCGATCTCTGGTTCGGATAGTTCTGGATGTTCGGGAATCCAACGTGACCTTCGGACAATTACAGCTTTGGGTAGTCACCCTTTTTGTGCCGTTTCTGCTATTACGACCCAGACCGTATCAGAGGTTCTGGATGTCTCGGGAATTTGCCCGGACCTAGTTCGCTTGCAAATAAGAGCCAGCTTGCAAAGTGGTGCCGAAGCAATAAAAATTGGAATCCTACCAAGCACAGATCTCGTATCGGTAGTGGCCGAGGAGTTGTCCGGTACTCAAATACCTGTCGTTATTGATCCCGTCATCCAGAGTTCTAGCGGACACATCTTCAGTGACAGCAATACTCTTTCGGCCCTGAAAAACCTCCTGCTCCCTCTGGCGACGATTTTAACACCTAACTTCAAGGAGGCCTCGGAAATTAGTGGAGTTCCATCCGAGCAGAAGTCCTTTCTGGAGAAAGCCGGCCAATCGCTATTGAACTTGGGGGCCCAATCAGTGTTAATCACAGGCGGACATAGCCACGATCCGAAAAACTGCACGGATTTCTTCTTTGATCAAAAAGATTCAATAACCATTTCCGGTCCTCGTGTACCTACCTCATATACGCGAGGAACTGGTTGTACACTGTCATCAGCGATCGCGACGTTCCTAGCACGAGGAGAAAACTCTCTCCATGCTTGCCGAAAAGCCAAGATTTTCGTCCAGTCCTGTCTTGAGAGAGCCTACCCTGTGGATTCAGAAAGTGGCACTCTTAGCAGCGGAGACCATCAGTATGAGGGCTAGGCCCGAGGCTAGATTGATTCCAACTGCACCAACCCTTTGTTGTCAAGTAATCACTCGCTATCGAGTTGTCGAAATTCTAATCCATAAATCTCAAGCAACCCCATCAACAGAGCAGTAACAAGAGGACCTAGAACTAAACCTGCAGGCCCGAAAAAAAGAAGCCCACCAGCCAATGCAAAAAACAAAAGAAGTATATGTATTCCATCGGAACGACCTTGAATGATGACAGGACGAATTATGTTGTCGATTAGGCTTATGATGAGCGCTCCAAGAACTGCCAAAGTTATCCCTTGCGCTAAAGATCCGCTCAACACCAGATAGACAGCTACGGGCATCCACACAAGCCCCGTACCTGCAATTGGTATAGTTGAGGCTACTACCACAAGGCCTCCCCAGAAAACTGGGTTGTCGATTCCAAGGCCCCAGAAAATAAGTGCTGCCAAAAATCCCTGGCAGAGGCCTGTTGCGAAAATCCCAACGAAAGTGGCCTGCACAATGCTCTGCAGATTGCCAATCAGCACATCTTGGTATCGTCTTTCTAAAGGGATCAATTCACGCATTCGATACAATAGAGATCTTCCATCTCGGAACAAAAAAAACATGCTGAACATCATCACCAAAAAATTAATCACTATGCGACCAACTTCTCCGAGAAGGGAAGAGGACTGCGTTACTAGAAAACTAACTATTGCTTCGACACGGACCGCCATCAAACTACTTAGGCTACCTTCATCCACCCGCAGAAACGGAGGCAGCTGGTTGAAAAGTGGATTTAAAAACTCAATGAGCGGACGTTCTAAAAGTTGTTGCATCTTGGTTTGATTAACCAAAAAAGAATTATAAGCCAGACCTAATTCCTCAACAATTGACATGAAAACCAAAAATAAGGGCACCAATATCAAGCCTGTGATACTGATACACATGATCCCCGAACTCAGGTTCTTCCTCCCTGCGAGCCGCTCATCCAACCAGATGAAATGGCGCTGAAAAAGACAAACGATGGTCATTGCGAGAATCAAAGAAAACAAAAAAGGTCTAAGAATCCCATAGAAAAGGTATAGACATAGTGACAGAGCAACCACGAGGAAGATCTGGCCCGGATTAGGGGACGTTCTTTTCATGATGAGCTCTTAACATTGCTTGAGAAGTAGGGGCAAAGATCCACGACGACACAACGATCACATTTCGGCTTCCGTGCCCCACAGACCCTCCTACCATGATGAATTACCCAGTGAGAAAAATCGATCCAGTGATCTCGACTCAGCTTATCCATCAAATCTCGCTCGATCGGTACAGGTTTTGTCAGCCCGGTCAACCCAAGACGTTGTGATAGCCTTGAAACGTGGGTGTCTACAACTATTCCTGACGCGATCCCAAACCAAGTACCCAAAACAACATTTGCTGTTTTGCGAGCTACACCAGGTAGCCGAAGAAGGTCTTCCATCGTATCAGGAACCTCGCCACCGAAATCACTTACGATCGTATTCGAGGCACCGACCAGACTCTTAGCCTTGTTGCGGTAGAAGCCAGTACTTCTGATGATCTCTTCGACCTCTAGAATTTCCGCCACCGCCAACTCACGAGGCCCTGGATACTGTTCGAATAGTACCGGGGTTACCATGTTAACCCTTACATCGGTGCATTGGGCTGACAAAATGGTGGCCATCAACAACTGAAAAGCATTCTCATGCATCAGGGCACATTCTGCTCCCCGGTATTCGTCAGAAAGTATTTCGACAATCTGGCCAACTCGTCGCAATTCGCTTTTTCCGGTGGCTACTACCTTCTTCTTTACCATGATGGTCATCATAGCACCGCATGGTGCTCCTCTGATACGAGGCTTGGAGATGACCGCTAGAGAAAGGAGTAATCTCAAGCTGCACCACGATCAGATCACTGAATATCACCCCAAGAAACCCGACTAGCAGCCGAGAAATGTCCCCTAAAACTTATACTCGATTCTGGTCAATACAGAACAATTCTAATCTATGAGGGAAGAACAACGAGCTGCCTCACAACCTCTTATTGGGCACATATTCTGCCGGGTAGGTTTCTGGATCTACGATCTCAGGTCGAGCTCTTCGCTTACTGGTCCAAAGCAAAGCTCCAATAACTCCAGCAATAAGACCTATAAATAAAGATGAGGCCGAGAGTGCTCGGGAAATCTGATTTCCAAGTCCAGCTGGATGTAAGACAAACTGCTGGCGGTATACAGGGATACGTTGGGAATTTCTATCCAAAAAATCGAGTTTTAGTGCCGCAGCCACTTCACGCTTCAATTCACCATTGAAATCCCATTCCCAACGAGTTTTCTCGCGAATAGGAACAGCTCGCTCGGCCTCGCTCTTTGTGAGTACAACCCCCAATAAGTCAGGAGAGTCCCAGCTTGCCTCAATCCTAACCTTGTCACCAACAAGCGCACTGTAGAGTTCCCGCTCTTGATCTGAAAATTTGACCGTGTCTGGTGATTCAAGAGTGAACTCTACAAAGGACGGCTGGTTTACTTGTTCAGGGACATCAATCCGGAGTGTGCCTATCTTTTGAGAAACCAAAAACACCTCTTTGATCTGGACCTCTTCCTCTTCTACCTCCGGACCCGGATCCCCTAGATGCAAGGCATCCGTCAAAGCTACGGCTATCTCCAGAATCTCTTTCTGATCACGCATCTCCAAAAACTGTGCATTTATGCTCCTCTTGTCCGATGTTAAAGCTCTCAGCCTTGAATCTAATTTCCTGTTACTAGACCGCTCTTCAGTTAGCTCCTCCCTCAAAGTGTTTTTTTCAGATTGCAAACTTGATATCTGCCCACTAGCCTCAGTCAACTTGCCTGAAAGGTCAGACCTTTCATTCTGCAGCGTCGCAACAAAGTCCCCCAGATTCTCCACTTTTGTTCCCAACTTCCCTGACTGGTCTCGCTCACTACTCAAGTTAAGGATTAACTCATTAATCTGGCGTTCGTATGCTCGCTGGCTTTTCCTGATTCTTTCATTCTCAGTTTCCAGCTGCTTCGCCCTAGAACGATCATTTTCCCGTTCGTCCGTCAATCTGACCACCTCGCCCCTAAGGTTCTCGTGCTCCCGCGCGTTACGTTCATACTGAGCTGTTAATTTCCTAGATGAAGAACGCTCAGAATCGAGGGACTTTGACATCTCCGTCAACTGCCCTTGGAGAGCTTTTAATCTTTCCTCGGCCTGGGCAGCCTGGGAATTGACTTTCCTGTATTCAGGATTTTTTTTGGCAATAATATCGACTACAAAATGGGTTTCGGCCCCAGTCATTCTCGCTAATTGCCTGATGATATGGTCGAACTGATTCTGGACGTAGATTACTTTGGCAGCCTCCACCTCCCGAAAAGAGGTTCCTTCCGTGAGAGTATAGTCAAGGGCCGCATCAAAGACCTGTCGTTGTTCGAAAATCGTTTGCAGAGGCTTTGAAAATTGAAACCGCACGGAGGCTTCTCGGCTTTGATCCAGAGATGCTACACGCAAACGGATTACTTTATCCCGGAAATTGAGATCTAGAATCCGTACTTGCTCACCAACTTTGAAAGATATAGCCTCACCGAAATTGGAACGATCTAACTGGGGTTTTAGCCGACCCAACCTAATAACCTGACTAGTTCCAAGAATGGGAATCTTGAGAAAAAAGGTCCGGTTTACATATTTCGAGATGTATTCTGTTTTAACTCTCTTATCTACACCAGCGTTAGCTGTACAGACAATTAAACAAAATATCAAAAGACAGAAGGGACGGTAAAAAGTGGCAAGCATGGCGGCCCCAATCTCCAGAGTATGCCGAGAATTTTAACACAGTAGACAAACTGGATTTAGCTTCTAGTCTGTAAAATAAGATCCTATAGCAATCGTCATCTAAAAGGCTGTAAGAATTATGCCTCCTTCTATCCACTTGACGTTTTTCGAGAAGTGAGCCGACCACTCTGGCGAAGTGCCTCGTAGAGAACAATCGAGACCGCATTTGCTAGATTCAAACTCCTTACTCCAGGTTCAAAAATAGGTATTCTAAAGCAGTTCTTCTCATAACGCGCCAGGAGTCCATCTTCCAATCCGTCTGTCTCACTTCCGAAAACCAGCATTTCATCTCCCTGAAACCCTGCATCGACATAAGTTTTCCGAGCTTTTTTCGAGAAAAAACAAAATCGTGAACTACATGAATCGATGGTGAGTTCTTCCAGTGACCGATGAGTTGAGAGATCGACAAATTTCCAATAGTCCAATCCTGCTCTCTTAACCCGACTTTCAGTGATCTCAAACCCTAGAGGCTCAATCAAATGGAGCTGTGTCCCTGTAGCTGCACATAATCTCGCAATGCTGCCTGTGTTTTGGGGTATCTTCGGCTCGACAAGCACTACCTGATACATTGTTTTAATTTCCTAGTCTATTACCAAGACCCTCAGGAACCTTCCAAGAAAACCCCGCATAGATGCAGTACACCCACCACTTGATATGATTTACCTCACTCGGTTCCGAGCATCCTACATTAAAAAGGCTAGTCTTTCTCCTCCAGACATTTTTCCAGAAATCGACGTTCATCAAAATCAATGATCTTCATCTGGGCTGCATCAATGCTTGTGAGGTCCTTTTCAGATACGAGTCCTATTAACTCAGAACAATCCACCTTCACCCCCAAAGATTCTGCAAGATATTTAATCCGTTCATAAACAACTCTCATGGAAGTTGCATCTGGGTCTGTCAGGTTCATTGAGATCTGTACCTGATTCCTGTGTTCGATAAATAGCCCCAGAGCCTTTACACCAGTTAATCCTCCATTACGGGCTCGGATTTGAGACGATATGTTCTGCGCGATATCAAGATTACGTGTCGCAAGATATACATTGAAGGCGATCAATCTGGATCTCGCTCCAATCGCCATAGCTCCTGCACTGAAATGGGGTTTTGCAGGACCAACATCTGGAGACCATCCCTCAATTGTCATCCTTTCCAATAGGCATTCGAATTGCCCTCTACGCAACTCGGCAAGATCTCGATATTCAGGTGTGATCGAGGCCTCTCCGTAGTAGTAGACAGGTACCTGCAGTTGCTCTCCCACTCTTACCCCAAGTCTGCGAGCAATCTGTATGCAGGTTTGCATTGATGAATTTTCAACCGGTACGAAAGGTACAACATCGGCAGCTCCTATCCGAGGATGTACGCCTTGATGCTTTCTCATATCGATGAGACGACATGCTGTTGCAACGGCTTCGAAGGCGCAATCACCAATCAACGAAACCAGCGCTGCAAAGGTGAAAACGGTCCGATGATGAGTCTCATCGGATGAAATATGCAGTAGGCGAGCCCCCTCGATAGCCTCTATGCTATTGCCTATGGCTTGTATGACTCGTTGGTCTCTACCTTCACTAACATTCAGAATACATTCGGCGATCTGACTCATTCATAGAACCTATACTTTTCGCAAAATCCTCTTATTGATCTGGCTGAACTATCCCTTTCAAACCGGTCCGATTTTGATTTAGGTACTTCCTACGCAGACACATCGGAAAAAATTAAATCTGTAATCTGATGACCCTTGATCCCAACTACCCTGACGTTATACTTCTCGGCGATCACTAATTCGTCTCCAATCTGTGCTGTCCGGCCCAAAATCATCATAACGTGCCCGGCTATCGTATCGTTTTCTCCATCCTCCAGCTCGATGCCCAGTTTCTCTTCGATGACTTCAATTAAGGCTCGACCGTTCACGAGGTGACGACCCACTCCAGAAGACCGAACCATCACGGGTGGAGATTCCATATCAAACTCATCCTGTATCTCGCCAACAAGCTCCTCCAGGACATCCTCAAGAGTCACTATCCCCATAGTTGTCCCGAATTCATCGACAACTACCGCCATGTGCACTCGGGTTTTCTGGAACTCAGCCAATAGGGCATCCACTCTCTTGCTCTCAGGGACAAACAGAGTCGGACGCCTGACAGTATTCCATTGGAAACCAGGTCCTAATTCTCTGTAGTTCCAAAATAAATCCTTAACGTGGATGAGCCCAAGGACACGATCAAGCCCCCCATCACAAAGGGGATAACGTGTATGTTTTTGGCTGAAAACAACATTGAGATTCTCGTTTGCACTCTTCTGAACATCTAGATAACGAACTTCTAGTGAAGGCACCATGACCTGGCGTACCGAGCGCTGAGCAAACGAAAAGACCTTCATGAGGAGGCGTTTTTTCCCTCGACCCAGAACACCCTCTCCCGACTTCGAGAGCAGAATATGTAACTCTTCTTCGGAGTGCCCTAGTTCAGCTCCTTCATTAGATCTGATGCCTACGGATCTGAGCAACAGATTTGCAGCACCGTTAAGAACCCAATTAAACGGATAGGACAAACGATAGAACCACACCAGCAAAGATCCTGTCCGAAGAACAGACTGTTCAGGTTTTTGAATTGCTAAGGACTTGGGTGCGAGCTCACCCAGCACAATATGTAAAATAGTTATCAAAATGAACGCCGTGCCTGCCGCTAATGTATGCCTAAGGGCGGGCTGTGCATCCAACCCAAATCGGTAGAGAACTGGCTCAAAGATGGCTGCAAATGCGGGCTCTCCAACCCATCCCAGGCCAAGACTGGAGAGAGTTATCCCGAGCTGTGTGGCTGAAAGATACTCATCCATATTGCCTACAATACGGGAAGCCGTTTCTGCACGTCGGTTCCCTCGCCGCACCAGTTCCTGAAGACGGGTTTCGCGAACCTTGACAATTGAAAATTCTGCGTTGACAAAAAATCCATTTAGTGCGACTAAAAAAAATGCAACTCCAATGAAGAAAAACTGGTTCAAAATGTCCATACCTGCAATATACAACACTCAGCTGAGTGAACCGTACACTGGCCAGATAAGACAGAGCTCTGTTGGGACTTTTCATAGACAGAATCTCAAGCGATTACCCACAATAAAGTCAGGGCTCAGTAAGGTCTTGTCTGATGTTTCCGATGCCAACGTGTAGAATAATCCGAGCTAGAAGATTAGGACCCTACGAATATGGATCGCCAGTACTACGAACAGCTCCGGGATGCCAGCGAAGATGACTTCGAAGCAGCGATTAACACTCCGGAACACGCACTGTACGATATTTTATGGGATTTATTCGAAACGGTAGTTATTGAGCCCGCAGAAGTCTTTGATTCCAACTTCGACAGTCACAATCGGTTCCGTTATATCGTTGATGACCAAGTCACGATGGAATTCCTACCGGACATCAATTATTTCGAAAAACGTTTGGGGCCAGCTCCTGACGTTGATGGATCTGACGCCGCAGGTATTCATCTAAAGTTGATGTTGCAGCCAAATGAAAGCTGCCTTTTTGCAGTCGGATTGCAAATCTGGGGAAGACCGGAACGACTCGCCTTCAAAAGATTCTGGGCCCAAAATCGTAGTTTAGTCCTAGGTATTTTCAACAGAGCCAAGCCCATGGTTAATAACAAAACATCTCTTCCTGCAATGGAATATGCAAACGGCTTTGAAGAAATCCTGGATACCTACTTTGTGGCCCGAGACCCGGAAAACTTCATCGAATTCAAGTATCCCTTCGTACAACTAGATGAAACTGTTTCTGCCCAGACCTTCATGACCTACATGGGGCTTTTGTACCATGCGGTTAAAGGGCAATGTCTACATCATCAGATTGACCCAAGCGAGTTGTACAACACACTACGGGACTTTCACGCTGGTCAGCTGCCTGAACTCACCTATTCTTTACCCAACGTAGAACTCACCGTGCCTTCTGAGATTGAGTAACCGTTGCGCAGACAATAAGGGCCTCCCCGGCGAAGACGGCCTTACCAGCTTTACAGGTTTCAATTTTGATACTGTGCGCTAAAAAACCTTTTGATTTAGTAATGATAGGGGATGCCTTTGCACAAACAGATACCCCGGAAAACTTGTTCCAGAAGTACGACACGTGCCATTTCGTGTGGGTAAGTCATTTTCCCTAAGGAAAGCCGGAAATCTGCTCTTTTCTGAAATTCAGGTGATAACCCTAGATGTCCTCCAACGACAAAACAGGCCCGACGTTTCCCCGTAATCTGCAGTTCATCCAAAAACCTAGCAAAATCAGTGCTCGACAGCTGTTTCCCCTGGCCAGCAAGACATATCACATAATCTTCTTTTTTGAATCTTCGATTTAGAGAGGCGGCCTCACGTTTAAGTTGAGCGCCTATCTGGCGAGAGTCTGTCTTTTTCAATTCTCTTACTGCCGCCAAAGACGTCGGCAAGTACCGATTTATACGTTGCAGATAATTACGCTCCAGAGCTCTCCACTGAGCATTTCTTGTGGATCCGATCCAAACAAATTCTAGTACCATTGCAAGGGCCTTAACATGGCTTCCCTCGACCCGTGAGACAAGCCAGAAAACATTAAGGGGTTTCCTTAGAAAAATTCAGCTTACTACTCAGGCCGTGAGAACCCCATGCTCCACCTCTACTGCATCCCCCCAAAGCTTTTCTAAGTTGTAAAACTTGCGCACAGGTTCTTCAAAAATGTGGACGACGAAATCCAGGAAATCAAGTAGGATCCACTCTGCATTCGCCGCCCCCTCCACATGAGCGGGCCTTATTTGAAATTCCCGAACCAGTACATCTCTAATAGACTCACTGATAGCCTTTACCTGCTTGGGGTTACTGCCGTGACAGAGAACAAAAAAGTCGGCTAAAGACGAAACCTGGCGGATATCTAGAACAATCATATCCTCGCCCTTCTTTTCCTCAATGGCTTTGCAGACACTGGCAAGGACGAGCTTTATATCACTCATAAAGCCGATACTTTCTTATGTATTGTTGGACTTCTCGTGAAACTGAGGTCAAAGGTAAAGGATAGTCCTCATCTATAGCTTTCCGAACTTGTGTCGAACTGATAATAGCGTGACTAGATTCGATGACAAAAGAACACCCTGGACAGATCTCGTGTTGCTGATCTCCACTCGCGAAAGTGAGTCTCTGTCTTAAAATTTCAGGAACTCCCGTCAAATCGAGCTCTAGGTTGAAACCAGTCCGTTCCACAAAAACGAAGCAGTAGTCCGAAATCAGTCTAGCATAGTCCTTCCATGTGTGAATTTCATGCATGGAATCCACTCCGGCAATAAAACAGAATTCACTATCTTCCGCATTGGCAACCAGCGCCTGTAAAGTATCTACAGTATACGATGGAGGATCGCGTCTTAGTTCTAACTCGGAAACGTACAAATCATTGTGCTGTCTTGCTTCAAGTGCAGCCATTGCAAATCTATGGAATGGACTCGCCACACATTCTTCCTTTTTGTGGGGAGGAATATTCGCAACCATTAACTCAATTCGGTCAAGTCGCATCACCTCTAAGGCCTTCTTAGCAATAGCAACGTGACCTTGGTGGATCGGATCAAATGTCCCCCCCAGTATTCCTATCCTCATACGCTACCTATCTCGAGTATCCCAGCTAGGCAATCCTTGAGCTCCTTGATCCCTGACTGTTGAACTGCAGAAATCGTTAGGAACTCCATGCCTTGGGATTCCGCCTTTTCTTTTAATACTTTCACTTTTTCTTCCTCGACGATATCCATCTTTGATGCTACGAGTATCTGAGGCTTGCTCGACAATTCTTTTTTGTACAAACGCAGCTCCCGCTGAATAGTATCGACGGCTAGGGAAGGGTTCTCGGGTCCGAAGGCACTGACATCGACCAGATGAACCAAAACCCGGCTTCTTTCCACATGACGGAGAAATCGATCGCCAAGACCACTACCCTGGTGTGCACCCTCAATCAAGCCGGGGATATCGGCCACCACAAAACTACCGTACTCTCCGTAGGCAGCCACACCTAAATTTGGGACTAGAGTAGTAAACGGGTAGTTGGCAATTTCAGGTCTGGCAGCTGAAATCACCGAGATAAGAGTGGATTTGCCTGCATTTGGATATCCTATCAACCCTACGTCAGCCAGTACTTTGAGTTCCAAAGTAACAAAAAAATGCTGTCCTGGAAGCCCTTCTTGGGATTGTTCAGGAGTCTGGTTAGTGGGAGAAACAAAGGCCAAATTACCACGCCCCCCTTTACCTCCTTTAGCCAAGACCTCAGTCTGTCCCGGTTGTTGCATATCCAAGATTATCTCATCCGTTTCAGAGTTCCGGATCTGAGTCCCTACCGGTACTTCTAGGACTAGATCATCTCCCCGCTTACCAGTCCTATTCTGACTAGCCCCGTGGGCACCTCTTTGTGCGTAAAAACGGTGTTTATAGCGAAAAGGAAGGAGAGAGCTCAGATGGGCACTCGCTAAAACAAGGACACTTCCACCATCGCCACCGTTACCGCCGCTTGGACCACCTTTAGGTACGTACTTCTCCCGGCGGAAAGTGACCGCTCCACTGCCGCCGTCACCGGCGCTTACTTCAATTCGAGTGTAGTCGACAAACATCGGCCGGATTGCCAATCAGATACTTTAAGAGTTGGTGTTGTGATAACACTTATGCAGGCAGTACGTGAACAAACTTTCCCTTGTGACCCCTGTTCTGAAATTTGACAGTTCCAGAAACAGTAGCAAAAAGAGTGTCATCCTTACCCCTCCCAACATTGTTACCGGGTTTAAGTGGGGTCCCACGTTGCCTCACTAGAATAGAACCAGCTGACACTATCTGACCGTCGAAGCGTTTCACTCCAAGCCGCTTCGCTCTGCTGTCTCGTCCATTCCTAACACTGCCTTGTCCCTTTTTGTGGGCCATGACTTACTCCTTATCCTGGGCCGATTCCTTAGAAGCCACTTTTTTTGCAGTTTTTTTCTTAGAAGGAGGAGCACTCTTGCTGGCCTTAGCTCCCTTGGCTTGGCTGGTACTGGCTTTACTCTTAGGGGTCTTACTTGCAGCAGGTTTACTCGACACCTTTTTCTTGCTTTTTGAAACGGGTGTTTTAGCCTTCTTACTTTTCTGCTTAGTGCTAGCACTCTGTTTCTTAGGTTTAGTTTGTTTCTTCGCGACAGCGGGCTTGGACTCTTTGGAGTCTACCGCCCTTTGGGGAGATTGTGCTTTACTTTCGGAACCACTTTTAGCCGATATTATTTCTTCAATTCGAACAGCGGTCATTTCTTGGCGATGACCCGATTTCCGGCGATACATCTTGCGCCGCTTGAATTTGAAGACCACTATCTTATCGCTACGATTCTGATCGACGATGGTCCCTCGAACGGTAACACCTTCCGAGATTGGGTCGGTAACAGAACTCTCATTTTCCCCGACAAAAAGAACTGTTTCAAAGCGTACTTCGTCGCCTATTACACCGGACATTTTTTCGATCTTGATCAGCTCACCGGGACTAACCCGGTACTGCTTACCACCAGTTTGAATGACCGCGTACACTGTTCCTTCCTCCAATTAAAGATGGCGTGTGCCAGCAGAAGAATGAGCCGGCATCTTAAGAGAAAGAAATTATACCGATTCGCTTAGGCCAGTGTCAAAAAGCCTGCTCCTTCCAAGCCTAGTACTAAATCCTCTTTTTCGACCAACTGATAGGATATTCACTGCAACATATAATTATTAGTCCCCCAAAGACAGCCCATCACCCAAGGAGAATGCATTATACTGTCCCCATTTGGCAGGCACCCGCAGTAACTAGCTTAGAAACAGAGACAACCGTGAAAAAAAACCTTTCAATTGTCGAACAATTCCAAGAAAGAACTCGCCAAATTGCCGATCTAACAGGAAGCGCAGCTACCTTGACATGGGACCAAGAAACTCTAATGCCTGAGAAGGGAGCTCCATTTCGAGCTAGGCAAATCTCTACTCTGGCTGAATTACGACATAAGCTGCTAGTAGACCCTGCTTTCGGAGATCTCATTGAGGCCGCCTCGGAACAGATGACTACCCCTGAGGCTAAGGCGGATATTCGGGAGGCAAAACGCCAGCATCTTAAAGCAATCAAGGTACCAGGCCAACTGGTCCGCCAGTTAGCATCAACATCCAGCCTAGCCTACTCTGCTTGGGTGGACGCTAGAAAAAAATCGAGCTTCACAGATTTTGCTCCGTGGCTTGAAAAAATCATTAACCTGAAGATCCAGGAAGCCCGGTGCTTGAGCCTAGGTGTTACCCCATACGATTCCCTGCTAGATGAATATGAACCGGGAATGCAAGAATCTACACTTTCCTCACTATTCAGCACGATCCGTCCCAAGCTGACAAGCTTACTGCATGAAATACGAGAATCCCCCCTTTCCACAGCCGACTTCAATATCAGGGGGAACTACCCCCTAGAAAGCCAATCCAAATTCGGCAAAAAAGTTCTGACCGCCATGGGGTTTGACTGGAAGGCAGGACGCCTCGATGTATCTCCCCATCCCTTCTGTACTGGCTTATCACCACGTGACGTCCGGATAACAACTCGTTATGATGAGGCTGATTTTTCGGTTGCTTTTTTCGGCATAGTTCACGAATGCGGTCACGCATTGTATGAACAAGGCCTCAACCCTAAAAGATATGGCCTACCTGGGAACGAGAGCGTCTCCCTAGGTATCCATGAATCTCAATCCCGTCTATGGGAAAACATGGTTGCTCGAAGCGCTGGTTTCTGGGAGTTCTGGTACCCCAAATTAAAAAAGACCTTCCCAGGTCAGTTGGATTCCGTTCCCCTCGATCAGTTTTTACTATGTATCAATAAAGTCGAGGCGAGTCTAATACGTGTCGATGCAGACGAGATTAGTTACGGTCTTCATGTGATTTTGAGATTTGAAATTGAGCGCGCTCTGCTCTCTGAGGAACTCAAGGTCAAAGATCTCGAAAATTACTGGTCCGAACAGATGGGGAAGTATCTCGGAGTGCAACCTACAAACGCTGCAGAAGGAGTTTTACAAGACGTGCACTGGTCAAGCGGTCTTTTCGGATATTTCCCTACGTACCTTCTCGGGACAATTTACGCAACACAGTTTTACGATAGAGCGAAACAAGAGATACCTGATCTAGAAAACAATATAGCTACTGGATCTCTGGATCCTTTGAGAGAATGGCTTCAAAGCAACATCCACCGTTGGGGGAAAATTTATTCAGCTACGGAACTAGTCAAGAAAGTCACAGGTGAAACTCTTCAAGCAAATCAATTCTTGGAATACTTATCAACAAAATATAGATCTCTCTACAAACTCTAATAGCGACTAAAAAATGCTTAGCGGCTCTATCATTTTACTTGTCTTGGCGTCTTCACTATGCAACGGCATACTAACCGGGATAGATCGACTCAAAGAAGAGGAATTCTACCCCTGGGTGAAAGGTAAAAGAGCTGGATTAATAACAAACCAGACTGGAATAAGTTGCGACTTGCGACCGACAGTCGAGATCTTGCACTCTTTACAAGAGGTTGAGCTGTCTGCTCTGTTCTCTCCTGAACATGGTATTTCGGGAGACGCCCAGGCCGGGGAAGAAGTAGAGTCCACTATCCATGTCCAAAGCCTTTACGGTAACTCCCGCAAAATGACCGATATCATGCTGTCAGATTTAGACGTTTTACTGTTCGATATCCAGGATGTAGGTGTCCGATTTTATACCTACATTTCTACGATGCTGGATGCGATGCGTGCGGCTGCCCGAAACAAAATTCCGTTCATTGTACTCGACCGTCCAAATCCAATAGGAGGTCATCGAGTCGAAGGTCCAGTTCTAGAAGTCGGGCTGAAATCCTTCGTGGGCATTCATCCCATACCGATTCGTCACGGAATGACGGTAGGTGAGCTGGCTAAACTACTAAATGAGGAACAACAAATAGCGGTCCAACTTCAGGTTGTCCCCGTAAAGGGATGGAAACGAGACCAGTGGTTTGACACCACCAACTTAACTTGGGTCCAACCTTCACCCAATATGCCCAGTCTGGAAACAGCCACTATCTACCCGGGATTCGGACTCATCGAAGGAACCAATCTCTCGGAAGGGAGAGGTACAACCCGACCTTTTGAATGGATAGGTGCTCCCTGGATAGACAACCTGAGTCTAGTCAAAACTCTCAACGACCTAAGGCTACCAGGGGTGCATTTCAGGCCTCAGACGTTCCGGCCCACATTTTCCAAATACAGGGGGAAAGTCTGCCATGGCGTCCAAATTCATGTGGTCGATCGACCTAGTTTCCACCCTTTACGCACTACGCTCGTATTTTTGCAGACAGTGATGCAAATCCACCCTGATAAACTTGAATTCAAAAATGGATTTGACCGACTAGCAGGAAATACCTGGCTACGCGAGAAATTGCAAGGAGGATATTCTGTGGACTCCATGATGGCCAAGTGGGAAAATGATCGCCTTCAATTTCTCAAGAACCGTTCAAATTTTCTAATCTACCCTAAAGGTAACTAGTCAAATGGGTTGGAGTAAAATAACTGCAGTCATCATTAGCCGACTTTTCCCGAATTCCAGGAGAGGCCTGAAAGAACGTCTCCGGCTCGATCATGAGGATGCGATAAGTCTCTATGATCAAGGCAACTACGACCAAGCCCGAACAAAAATCGATGAGAACTTCACCCTGGCAGAAAAACTAGGGGAGATGGATTCTGATCGAGCTGATTACCTCGACCTAGCCGCCGATTTTTTGCATAGTACAGGCAATTATTCACTCTCAGAAGAACCTGCTCGCTCTTCCTTGAGAATTAGAGAGGGCATTTTCGGTGAAGATGACCCTGCTATTTCCGAATCCCTCAATAACCTAGGGCTACTCTTCTATGCCCAAGGTCGAGATGACGAAGCCGTCGGCCAGTTTTCAAGACTTTCCAATATCCTTAAAAAACACAGCCCGGAAACACGAGAATTGGCCATTTGCCTCGACAATCTAGCAGCAGCTCTGAGACGCCTCAACAGGAACGCCGAGGCAGAAATAGCTACGGCTAGAGCATCAGCGATCCGTGAAAAATTGGACTAGTCAACGACACCAACAGACGTATCACAGGTTCCTGAAACCTCCCACACTTCCAACAAGCAAAAGTATGGAGTCAGCTCATCAGCCAGCCTCCATTGATCTCGACTGACTCACCAGTAAGATAGCTGGCTCTATCTGAAGCCAAAAAGACTATTACCTCGGCGACTTCACTAGGTTGAGCACCTCTTTTTAGAGGCACGTTTTCGATGAAACTTTGAAGCAGTTCGGGTGCTGTGAATTCATCATGGAAAGGAGTCAAAATGATACCCGGATTGACAGCATTAACCCGGATTCCGTCGGCTACAAATTCACGTGCCATAGACTTAGTCAGAGAAATAACAGCAGCTTTCGAGGCGGCATAGAGGCCTGACCCAGGCCCACCACCATTGCGGCCAGCCACGGAACCCATGTTAACCACAGACCCCTTTTTTTTCTTAACCATGTCTCCGATGAATGCTTTCGTCACAAGAAGGACACTGGTCACATTAACATCCATCACTCTGTGAAATAGATCCTCCGAAGCCTCACTTAGAAGACTCCGTTCTACCATGGACCCAGCATTGTTGATTAGGATGTCGATTTCCCCGAAATCTTTATGAACGGCTGCAGCAAACAGCTCTACTCCTTCCGCCGATGAAAGGTCCGCCTGCATTGCAATTGCTCGTCCCCCTTTCGCCACTATGGCTTTCACAGTCGACTCTGCTCCTTTTCTATTGCGGTTGTAGTGGACCACAACACCTACACCCTTTTCTCCCAACAACTCGGCTGTTGCTTGGCCGATCCCACTGCTAGCTCCTGTTACAACCGCTTTCAGAACTTTCCATTGATCACTCATCTGACCCTCGATTCCATAACTTATTCCAACTTCTGACATCTACTTTCAGATCTGGATACAAACTCTCAAAGCCGACTTCAGAAGCATCAATCCAAAAACATTGGGACGCCCAATTTCCCTTTGTAGTTAGGACGATAGCGGACCTTATCGTAAAGAGTGTCCAAATTAACAGTCCTGGGACCCGCTAACTGATCGGGAATCTTGACAGCGCTGTATATCCCATCCTTAATTGCCATCATTTTCCCGTTTATTCCTTCACTTAACAGATCGACTGCAATATTTGCGAATGTAATCGCAACCAGTCGATCGACCGAATCGGGATCCCCACTTCGTAGATCGTAGGTGAGATCGCTAGAGTACGTTGGTAATCCCCCCTTAGCCTTGAGTGCGACCGCTAAATCATCACCTACATTTACTTTTTTTCGATGCCCGTAAGCGTCAGCCTCTCCGTATTCCAATACCTGACGCCCCTTCCAGGTAGCTCCCTCTGAAACAACCACAAATGAATAGTTTCTGGGATTACTCTTCTGGTCAGCAGCTAACAAGTCAATTAGACGATCTAGGTCAAATTCGTGCTCTGGAATAAGGCATCGACATGACGTGACATATCCGGTGTACAAAGCAGTAAACCCTGCATCTCTACCGAACATCCGAAATATCCCCACACGCTCGTGGGAGCCCATGGTTGTGCGGCGGCGATCTATAAGCTCTTGGGCTCGGGTAATGGCTGTCGAAAAGCCGATACAGTAATCAGTGTTCCGGACATCATTATCCATGGTCTTGGGAATAGCCACCAAAGGAAACCCTTGCTTGTTGAGACACGCGGAATAACTAAGAGTGTCATCGCCTCCAATAGTTATCAGGGTATCGATTCCTAAATTCTGTAAATTTTTCAGGACCAGTGGAGTGAGATCGAACAGTCCTTCTTTGATCTGATACTCATCTCTGAGGTTGTCGGGTAAAGAAGGTGGTAGGGCAGACAAGCTCATCTTAGAGGGATTGGTTCTGGAAGTGTGGAGAACAGTGCCACCTGTACGATCGATTATGCGCGTATTCTGACGATTAAGTGGCACAATATAGTCGTTTTCGTTTTCTCTGGAATCCGAAAGATGGGTTAGTCCTTCCCAGCCTCTCTTAATTCCGATGACTGACCTTCCCATTTCAGAAGCACGGTAAACTACTGACTTAATTACTGCATTCAATCCAGGGACATCTCCACCACCTGTCAAAATGCCAATACGAGACTTGCTAATCATGATTTACTCTCCCCGCTCCTAATCAAAATGGGTCTCAGCCGATTGGCGCCTGCAATCGGCTACGAACAGATCAAATGTTTTCCCTAATGAGTAAAATAACAACAGCAAAAATCATACTCCACAGTATATTGTACGAGAAGTGGTAGTTCCGCTACCATGAACAAAACAATAAAAGTTGCAGCAGGAGATCGAAAAGTGCCTAAACAATCTAAAAAACTTCGCAGTCAACAATGGTTTGGCTTGAATGATAAAGACGGCTTTATTCATCGCAGCTGGATGAAAAACCAAGGGTTCCCTCAAGACGTTTTTGAAGGTCGTCCTGTTGTTGGTATCTGCAACACATGGTCGGAGCTAACGCCGTGCAACCATCATTTCCGAAAGTTAGCCGAACACGTAAAGCGAGGCATCTGGGAAAGTGGTGGGTTTCCACTCGAGTTTCCCGTTATGAGTCTAGGGGAAACCTTAATGCGTCCAACTACGATGCTGTTTCGAAATCTTGTCTCAATGGACGTTGAGGAAACCATACGAGCCAACCCACTAGATGCTGTAGTGCTTCTTACTGGATGCGATAAAACGACTCCAGCCCTGGTTATGGGTGCCGCCAGCTGTGATCTCCCAACTATTGTTGTCTCCGGGGGACCTATGTTAAACGGTCATTACAAAGACAGAAAGATTGGTTCTGGAACCGATGTTTGGGCTTTCTGCGAGGCCGTGGGTCGCGGTGAGATGACACAACAACAGTTAAATGAGGCGGAGTCATGCATGTCCCGTTCAGCCGGACATTGCATGACCATGGGAACGGCATCCACAATGGCCTCAATGGTAGAAGCACTTGGAATTGCTCTCCCCACCAATGCCGCTATTCCGGCTGTCGATAGCCGGCGCTATGGCCTAGCTCATCAAGCCGGGAGACGCATAGTCGAAATGGTTAGAGAAGAACTAAACCTTTCCAAAATTCTGACGAAAAAAGCTTTCGAAAACGCCATCCGAGTAAATGGTGCGATTGGAGGATCTACCAATGCAGTAGTTCACCTCCTAGCAATTGCTGGCCGTATTGGCATCGACATTGAACTGGATGATTGGGACAGACTAGGAGAGGACGTGCCCTGCTTGTTAAATCTCATGCCCTCAGGTGCTCATTTGATGGAAGATTTCTACTATGCAGGAGGCTTACCTGCACTTATGAGAAAAATGTCGTCCCTACTGCACTTGGATGTCTTAACTGTGAATGGCCAAACGGTGAACAATAATATTAGCTCTGCGGAGTGCTACAACAACGATGTCATTTTTGACCGTGAGAAACCATTCAAAAGACAAGGCGGCATTGCAGTTCTGAGAGGAAATCTGGCTCCCAAGGGTGCCGTTATTAAGCCCTCGGCAGCAACTCCAGAACTTATGCAACATCGTGGTAAGGCGGTAGTTTTCGAGGATATAGATGACTATATAGACCGTATCAATGATCCAAGTCTCGATGTAGAAGGAAAAGATATCTTGGTTTTGAAAAATTGTGGCCCCAAGGGCTACCCGGGATTTCCAGAAGTGGGAAACATGGCACTTCCCAAAAAAATTCTCCAGCAAGGCATCAATGACATGGTACGAATATCAGATGCGCGTATGTCAGGCACTGCCTACGGTACCGTAGTTCTTCACACCGCACCAGAAGCTGCAGCTGGAGGGACACTCGCCCTAGTTGAAAATGGCGATATGATCGAATTAGATGTGGCAAAAAGAACACTTCATTTGGATGTTCCCGAGAACGAACTTTCTCGCAGGAAAGCTAACTGGAAGGCCCCAGAATGGCCCATGGAACGAGGATGGTACCGACTCTACCGGGAACATGTTAATCAAGCCGATGAAGGCGTAGATCTCGATTTCTTAAGAGGCAAGAGCGGAACACCATTACTCCGTGAGAGCCACTGATCAGAAAACTTATTCACTGTCGGGAGACAGTGCCAGAGACAATAGTGTTCCTGGGACCCCCAAAAGAATTATTCCTAGAAATCCCCATGTCAATCCGACCGTCTCACTCGCCCACCCCAAAATGGGGACTGACATTCCTCCAATACCCCATGCAAATCCCATCATTAAAGCTGAAATTGTCCCTTTGCCTTGAGGAACCAGTCTTTGTGCAATCGCAACATTGACTGGAGCACTGAGGAGAAGAAAAGCTCCGCCCAAAACACAAAAAACAATAGAAAGAGTACTCTCCAGGAACAAAAATCCTATCAAGGCAGGCACCAATCCACTCATAGACCAGATTAAGATACGTCTTCCACCCACTACATCCGCAAGAACTCCTCCTAGGAAGCACGCCACTGCCCCCGCCAAAAGAAAAAGCGCCAGGACCTCACCAGCAGCCACCTCCGAATAACCCCGGAGGACTAGAAACAGGGGGAGCATGGCTACAAAAGACACTTGGATACCGCTTCTGATAACGACCAAAACAAAAAGTAGAGTAAGTTGCAGTTGTTGCTTGCGAATTTGTTGCCAAACCTGAACTCCTTGATAGGTTGAGCTTATTATCCGTGGAGACTTTTCAAATAACAGCAGATAAAGGCTGGCAAGAACACCAGGAATCGCGGCAATAATCCCCCATTCCAGGCCTACTCTACCTACAAGGTGAACAATTGCTAGTGGACCTAGAGAAAAGCCTAGCATCCCACTGGTGATGAAAAAACTCAGTTGGAAACCACGACTACCCTGAGACGATTCTGAAACCATTGCTGTGCCTTGAGGATGGAATGCAGCAGTCCCAAGGCTGGCTAAAAAGACGCACCCCAACATCATCGGGAAATTTGGGGCTAGTCCGAGAGAAGCAATAAAAACCCCAGTAACCGCAGGACCCAGGACGGTGAAAATCTTAGTGTTTACACGATCTGACAGATATCCAAACATTGGCTGCAGGAAGGATGAAGAAAAGATGAAAAGCCCCGCCAAAAATCCAGTTTGGGTCAAACTTAGACCGTGAGCTGCAAAAAGAAAGGGTATAAGGGCCCCCAGCATAGACGCGTAACCATCAACACAGAAATGTCCTACTGATAGCCGGAGGACGTTTGGGGCTGGTCTCATTCAAAGCGCTCCGTTCGGAAACAATTTGCTATTCTGGCACGGTACCACCGTCTTGCAAAGAAACCGGGGCTAGAAAACCTACTAAAATCATCGGATCAAGGCTTTTGTGATCAATCACCACAAGAGGATTCCATAAATGCAACTATCGGATTTCGAGTATGACCTTCCAGCCGACCGAATTGCACAGACTCCTAGTGCTCGACGTGACGAATCGCGGCTAATGGTAGTAGATCGTTTCAGTGGCACTATACGTCACCATCACTTTTGGGAACTCCCCAAAATCCTTACTCCCAAAGATCTCATTGTACTTAATGACACTCGAGTGTTTCCGGCGCGACTCATTGGCAATGTCGGTGGTAGAAAGATCGAAGTTCTGCTCGTGAGGTCCTTAGGATCCCACATTTGGGAAGCTCTTCTTAAGCCAGCCCGCAAAGCACCTCCCGGACAAAACATCCGTTTTGACAAGCATCTTAGTGCTTCGGTTCTCAGTAGCACTGAGAGTCCGATTCGCATTCTGGAGTTCTGTCCAACAGATAATCTGGCTGACAAGATTGATGCACTGGGATCTGTACCTCTTCCACCCTACATAAACCGTCCGAATGGAGAGAAGTCCCTACAAGATATTGACCGTTACCAAACTGTTTTTGCGCGGGAAAAAGGTTCTGTAGCGGCTCCCACGGCAGGGTTCCACTTCACCGGAAAATTATTAGAGAGATTAAACCACACCTTCCTTACGCTACACGTCGGCTACGGAACCTTCCAGCCTATCCGAGGGAAACAGCTGGAGAGACATCGTATGGAATCCGAACATTACCGGTTGTCCACGTCTACGGCTGAAGCTATCAAGATTCACAAACGCAATGGCGGGTCTATTATCGCAGTGGGTAGCACCTGTACACGGGTCCTGGAGCATGTCTACCTCACCCATGGAGACCTGTGCAAAGATGCAGGTCGCACAGAACTGTTCATCTACCCCGGATTCTCTTTTGGGGTTGTAGACTCCCTAATTACCAATTTCCATCTTCCTCGCTCTACACTCTTCGTTCTAGTTTGTGCTTTTGCCGGCCGAGAGCTGATGCAAGAAGCTTACAAAATGGCTGTTCAAGAAAACTACCGCTTCTACAGTTATGGGGACGCAATGTTGATCAAATAGGTCTTGTTAGGATGCTTGTATAATCTTTCAAGCACTGACGACAACCTACTCACTACCAAAATATTTCTCAACAATCAGAACCGGCCGGACTTACGAAGAGGTCAAAAGCCTCTCAAAGTGCACGTTTCAAAAGATCCTGTAATGCCGGGTCAACTTCCGGAAAGCGGAAACGGTAACCCGTTTCCATTGCCCGACTTGGTAACACCTTCTGCCCCTCAAGAAGTAACGCCTGTGCCATCTCTCCGAGTATCAATTTGAGAACAAAATCTGGAGTCGGAGCTATAGCTGGTCGCTTCAGAGTGCGTCCCAGAGCCTTAGAAAAGCCTCGATTAGTTACCGGGTTTGGAGCAGTGGCATTTAGAGGCCCTTCAATCTCGTCTCGCTCCAGAGCATGGAGAATAAGCCCGATCTGATCTTCCAGATGAATCCAAGACATCCACTGCTTACCGGAACCGAGAGGTCCTCCCAGGCATAGCCGAAATGGGAGGAGCATTTTCGCCAGAGCACCTCCTTGAGTCGACAAAACTATCCCTGTTCTTAGCAATACAGTACGAATATCGGCTTCTGCGGCAATAGAGGCTTCCTGCTCCCAGGATTCACAGACAGATGGTAGAAAACCTTTACCAGCCTGACTTGTTTCATCTAAGGACTCTTCGCCTCGGCTTCCGTACAGACCTATCGCCGAGGCACTGACCAAAACTCGAGGGCCATCTTGACATCGCTTGAGTTCTCCGACCAGATTGCGTGTCCCGATGATCCTTGAGTCCCGTATCAATTTTTTCTGTGTCGCCGTCCAGCGACCGTTGGCGATACCTTCTCCCAACAGATGAACGAGAGCATCTAACCCGTCAAGACTACCTTCAGGAGGCGGGCTGACCAGTGCGTCCCACTGTACGATTCTACTGTCTGGGGAAAGACTCTGTCCTCTTTCCAAACTACGACTAAAAAGGACCAACTCATGACCCGATTCAGAAAGTCGTCGAATCAACAATCTTCCAATTAAACCTGTCGCCCCTGTAATTCCTATTTTCATTGTTTTTCTTTTCCTCCAAGAAATCTACCTGGCTGGGGGACAGGGATTCGAACCCCGATAGCATGGTCCAGAGCCATGTGTGTTGCCATTACACCATCCCCCAACATCAGATGAGCGGCACATTATAGCCAAGCCCTACAGCCCTCGGCAACCGCTTCGAGGAGGATGAAAAATCGTATTCTTTGGGCCCAGCCTGT
>CAYXBG010000006.1:0-7889 GCA_964463145.1 uncultured Acidobacteriota bacterium | reverse complement strand
GGATAACTAGCCCTGGATGGCCTCGAGCTTTGCAAGAGCCTGACGGAGTCTGACTGAGGCGGCTTGATAATCTGTGTCTGGGTTACCGGAGCGCAATTGAGCTTCAGACTCCTGGATATCCGATTTCGCGACAGTGACATCAATTTCCTCGGGCCGAACTGCCACTTCCGCCAAAACGGATACCCGTGCTCCCAATACTTCTACAAAGCCATTACTGCAGTAGAGCCTCGTGTGCTTTTCACTCGAGGTGTATTCAATGATGCCAATGCCTAATTCGGATAGGAGAGGAGCGTGACCAGGAAGGATCCCTATCACTCCGTCTATCCCGGGCACAAAGACCTGATCAACAACACCACTGAAGAGACAGGCTTCAGGAGTAACTATCTCCAAGTCAATCTCCGTTGCAAGTAATTGAGCCATTACGTCTGCCATCTTCCTTCTTGCTAAGCCGCCTCATTCCGCATACGTTCGGCCTGTTCAAGTGCTTCTTCAATTCCACCCACCATGTAAAAAGCCTGCTCCGGGACTTCATCGTGTTTACCTGCACAAATCTCCTTAAACCCTCGGATTGTGTCGGCGAGCTCTACATATTTCCCCGGAATACCGGTGAACTGTTCCGCTACGAAGAAAGGCTGGGATAAGAACCTTTGAATTTTACGTGCCCTAGAGACAATCAACTTATCCTCTTCTGCCAATTCGTCCATACCCAGAATAGCGATGATGTCTTGCAAATCCTTATACCGCTGTAATACACCCTGCACCATCCTCGCCGTGTCGTAATGATCCTGGCCGATTACCCTTGGATCCATTATACGACTGGTCGAAGCCAGAGGATCGACAGCAGGATAAATCCCCTGCTCTGCGATTGATCTTTCCAGATTACTGGTAGCATCAAGATGGGCAAAGGTGGTCGCCGGGGCAGGGTCAGTATAGTCATCAGCAGGCACGTAGATAGCCTGAATGGATGTGATAGAACCTTTTTTCGTTGTTGTGATTCGCTCCTGTAATTCACCCATCTCAGAAGCAAGATTCGGCTGATACCCGACTGCTGACGGCATTCGACCCAAAAGTGCAGACACCTCCGAACCTGCCTGAGTGAATCGGAAAATATTGTCTATAAAGAGAAGCACATTCTGTCCCTCTTCTTCCCTGAAATACTCGGCTACCGTCAATCCCGTCAAGGCTACACGAAGCCTAGCACCAGGCGGCTCGGTCATCTGGCCGTAAATGAGCGCCGCCTTGTCTATGACGCCTGACTCGGTCATTTCTCTCCACAAGTCGTTCCCTTCTCTAGTACGCTCCCCAACTCCTGCGAAGACGGAAAAACCACCATGCTGGGTTGCTATCCGATTGATTAGCTCCATGATGATAACTGTTTTCCCAACTCCAGCCCCTCCGAATAGACCGATTTTTCCACCTTTGGAAAAAGGTTCCACCAGGTCGATGACCTTTATACCCGTCTCTAACATTTCTGTTTCTGTACTTTGATCCTCAAAACTAGGAGCAGGACGGTGTATTGGGTACTTCTTCTCCTGGTCAAGGGCTTCTCCAGTGTCAACAGGCTCTCCCAAGACGTTCACCACCCGGCCTAGCATTTGTCTCCCCACAGGAACCGAGATTGGCTCACCGGCATCGATTGCCTTCATCCCACGCACCACGCCATCAGTAGGCTGCATCGATACACACTTAACCAGCCCTTCTCCTAAATGGTGAGCTACCTCTAGAGTGATATTGATCGGAACTTCGGTATCAAAGCCATCAGAAATGACATTAATAGCATTATAAATTGGCGGTATATGACCAGCCTCGAATTGGACATCGATAACAGGCCCAACTACCTGCACCACTTTACCTATATTCTGCATACTGATTTGATCTCCCAACGTGTCGTCAATGCTGATCCTCCTGGAGAGCATCAGCCCCACTGACGATTTCAATAATTTCTGTTGTTATTGCCGCCTGACGGATCCGATTCATCTTTAAAGTCAAGCTAGCTATCATCTCCTTAGCATTGCGTGTGGCTGAATCCATGGCTGTCATCCGAGCTGCCTGCTCAGCTGCCTCAGATTCCAACATAGCCCTGAGAAGCTGGGTTTCCACATGTTTGGGCAAAAGCGAACCGAGGAGCAGTTCAGGCGGCTGCTCATATAGATACTCCAACAGGCTCTCTTGCTCTGATTCGAGTTCTAGCTTGCGAATTGGCAATAGCGGTTCAACAACCAACTGCTGCTGCACCACCGACTTGAATTCGTTGTACACTAGTTGCACCGAATCTATTTCCTCATCTTCGTAATATTTGATCAAACTTAAGGCTAACTCGCGGGCATACTTAGGATCGACCTTGGCCATGATGTTCACATAATGGTGTCGAATCGGCCAATTCCGACGCTTGAACCAGTCATAGCCTTTCCGTCCCACAAGAGCAAGGCTGAGTTCTTTGTTCCCGGCTTCACTCTCTATCTTATTGGTAGCTCCCTTGATAATGGTGCTATTGAAAGAACCGCATAGACCCTTATCACTCGTTATCACAACCAACATCGTCTTTGTCTCGTTACGTTCCGACAATAACGGGTGAGTAGTAGAATCGACACGAGTTGCCAAAGAATTCAGAACAGCGAGCATTCGAGTAGCATAAGGACGAGCCGCAAAGGCCCTACCCTGAGCTTTCTTCAGCCTGGAAGCTGAAATAAACTTCATAGCTCGTGTGATCTGCTGAATGTTCTTTACAGATCGCACCCGTCGGCGTAAATCGATTAGATTTCCTGCTGCCATAGCTTACTCCGAAGATTCAGATTGAGACCTCTCCTCTTGGAAACGTTCCTTGAATTCCTCGATCCCATTTGCAAGTTGTTTCGAGGCCTCGTCGCTGATTTTACCTTCACCCTTGAGAGCTTCGAGCAGGCTACCGTATCTAGTTTCGAAGAACTGATACAATCCCAACTCAAAGTCCTTAAGATCGGTCAACTCAACATCGTCTAGAAAACCCTGAGTGCCAGCAAAAACTGTCAGGATCTGCTTTTCAACAGCAAGTGGCACATATTGATCTTGCTTCAGAAGTTCGGTTAGCCTTGCACCCCTCGCAAGCTGAGCCTGCGTAGCCTTATCTAGATCCGAACCAAACTGGGCAAAAGCAGCCAGTTCTCTGTATTGAGCTAGATCGAGTCGAAGCCGTCCAGCTACAGCCTTCATGGCTTTGATTTGGGCATTACCCCCAACGCGACTTACCGAATTGCCAACGTGGATCGCAGGCCGGATTCCAGAATAGAAGAGATCTGACTCCAAGAAGATCTGTCCATCTGTAATCGAGATTACATTCGTGGGGATGTATGCAGAAATATCACCAGCCTGAGTCTCAATGACCGGCAATGCGGTCAAACTACCGCCTCCCAATTCGTCATTCATCTTAGCGGCCCGCTCCAGGAGACGGCTATGCAGGTAGAAGACATCTCCAGGGAAAGCCTCTCGCCCAGGAGGACGTCGCAATAAAAGTGATATTTCCCTATATGCTGCCGCATGCTTTGAAAGATCATCATAAATAACGAGAGCATGCTGTCCATTATCCCTAAAATACTCCCCTATAGAACATGCAGAGTAGGGGGCCAAATATTGCATCGTTGCTGGATCCGAAGCAGAAGCCGCTACCACGACCGTCTTGTCCATGACGTCATATTCCTCTAGAGTCTTGACTACCTGGGCTATTGTCGACCTCTTTTGGCCAACAGCAACGTAGACACAGAAAACATCCGTATCTTTCTGATTGATGATGGCATCGATGGCAATTGCCGTCTTGCCGGTTTGACGGTCACCAATGATCAACTCACGCTGGCCACGGCCAATCGGTATCATTGAATCGACAGCTTTCACACCTGTCTGTAACGGTTCGGAAACTGGTTGCCGTTGCAGCACACCGGGAGCAATTGCCTCAACAGGGTAGTTTTGCTCTGAAGAGATCGCGCCCTTCCCATCGATCGGCTGTCCCAGGGCATCTACCGTACGGCCTAGCAGAGCTGGTCCTACAGGCACCTGCATGATCTTACCTGTTCTTTTCACTAAATCGCCCTCTGCAATGTGGTGGAAATCTCCGAAAAGAACCGCACCTACATTGTCTGCTTCCAGATTGAAAGCTAATCCGTATACTTCGTGTGGAAACTCCAACATCTCCAACGCCATAACCTTCTCCAGGCCATGAATCCTGGCGATGCCATCCCCTGCTGAAACGACGGTACCTACCTCGCTCACGACGAACCCAGAATCAAAATCCTTGATTTGTTCGCGGATAATGTTGGATATTTCTTCTGCTCTAATTGCCATTTTTTACCTCCCCAGCCTCAAACCTTAGGGATTGTGCGGGTGATTATTGCACGCTCAACTTTTTCTTAAGTGTCTCCAGTTGGGTCTGGATAGACCCATCATAAATGGTGGACCCTATCTGAATTTTGATCCCTCCAATAAGGGAATCATCCTGCTCGTAGTCCAAGTGAACCGGATTTTTTATCATCTGAGATATCGCAGTCTCAATACGGGACCGAAATTCTTCTGTTATTGGCAGCGGGGAATGGACCTGGCCCTGCACGACACCGCTCCTTTCCTGTAAAACATCTCGCAGTGCAGCCACTACATCAGAATAGTTGCTAATCCGGCCGTTTTTAAGCAGGACGAGGATAAAGTTACAGGTCACCTTACTAAGAGAAAGAACCTGAGATACTTGCTCCACAATTTCTCGCTTGACGCTATAGGGAAGTACCGGACTCAAGAGTGCTTCCCTCAATTCTCTATGCTGCGCAAAAAGGTCCTGAAAACACCCTGCTTCATTTTCTATCTGGCCCTCCAGGTCAGCCTCAGCGGCTACTTCCACATAGGCCCGAGCATACTTGTAAAAGACAGACCCGCTAATCAATGGGTTGTTCCTCCAGATGTCAATTCATCGAGAAAACGGTCAATCTCCTCCGCCTGCCGAGCTTCATCCATCTTACCCTTAACCTTCTCAGAAGCTAGACGGACACTTAAATCTACCGCATATTGCCTTAGGTCTTGCCTAACACTTTCCCCTAAATTCTCAATCTCCCGGCTGGCTATAGCCAAGATCCGGCGGGATTCCTCCTCAGCTTGACACCTAATACGCTCAGCCTCGGCCTCTGCTTCTTTTCGTGCCTGAAGTTGGATTTTCTCTATCTCCGCATCAAGCCCTTCCATCTGCCTCTTTGCCTCGTCAAGCTCTTTTTCAGCTGCCTTTCTCGCCTCATCCGCCCGGCGCAATTGGCGTTGAATGTCAGCTCTTCGGCTGGCAAAAAAATCCTTAGCTGGGCCACGCAGGACATAGATCAGTCCCCCAAAGAGAATGATTAGATTCAACCATCGACCGATTGGGTCCAACATACCCCAGCCTCCTCCTTCCGGACTAGCAGCTTGGAGAACACTAGCTTGCGACAGAGCAAAAAAGACTAAAAATACAGCTAAAAATTTTGGGTTCAACACTTCAAAAAACATCCAATATCATCAATGGCTTACCAGCTATACAACGACTTTTGCAGATCTTCTTAGAATTATCATGGAGTTGCCAGTTTAATTTTCATTAACTCTCAGTAGCCGATCGGTTATTGCTTCGGCGAGATTGTCAGACTGAAGCTTCAAATCCTGCTTAGATTCCACAAGCTCCTCATCAATTTTCTGTTTGGCTTCGACCAACAGCGTATCCGCTCGGCCACGGGCTTCTTCGATAACGCTTGAACGATTACCGAGAGCTTCAGTCCGCCATTCCTCAGTGAGACTAAACCCTGCCTGCCTCTCATCTTTAACCCTTTGTTCGTAACTCTCTGTAAGAGCCTCCACTTTATGACTGTATGTCTCAGCATTCTCAAAAACTCCCGAGGTCATGTCACGACGTTTTTCGGTGACCTTCAGAAAAGGCCTAAAAAGAATTCGATTGAGAACTATCCACGTAAAAATAAAGACAGCAGTTGCGACTGCCAGAGTCCAGTCTAGTTGGATCATTATAAGAATTCTCCACGCACCCAGAAAAGTAAACTTCTAGCACGCTTAGATCCCGTGGTCAAGGCATCCTTGACCACGGGATCTTTATGCTAAAATGGTCCCCCCAACATGGGACCCATAATGGTTCGGGAGGCGAGACTGGTAGGACAGATCTTTTAGGTCGCTACCATCAACCAAGGTACGATCAAATTCGAATGGAGGTTATGCGATGCCCCTTGAAAAAATGAGTGAAAAATTTAGAGGCAAGTCGGACGACATCTACGTTGTTGATTCAGAGGAAATTTCTCCCGAGATTAGTGACAAAATACCGGTCGTCCCACATAAAGTACTGTGTTCAGAAATTCCCTTTTACTCAGACCCAGAGTGCAAAGATAGGGTCACTGGAGCACATATCATTATACTGCGGCCTCTCGATCCGGATGGATACGACATACTGGAAGTGGTGCCGAGCAGAAAAAAATATACGCCCGGTCAGTACCTGACATGGCACCTTAACAACAAAAAAATGTGGGAGAATTGTTTTTACAGAAATCCTATAACGGGACAGATTGAGGAGGCTTGGTCCTTACATGTTGAGTACGCTGGTCGTGTCCTCAGCGACGATACTGTAGCCAAAAATCGTGAAAAGCTAAATGAGCTCGAGGCAAAATATCCTCAAGATTCAGAAATACAAGTGATGTAGTTTCTGATTTTAGATGCATTTGATTAACCCAACCCACCGCTCTTCCACTCGAATTTCTCGACGCTTCTGGATAGCACTTCGCTTCGAAACTATGAAGCCGGATTCTCGTTCTCAGGTGCTGTAACCGATTCAATTAGCCGGACAAGGGTCTTTATAGTAGGTTGGTCCTTTTCCACTCGCAACCTGTCCACTAGGGCCTTCATCGAAGCTTTATCTCCTACCTGCTTCAGAGCCCATGCCGCATGCCTTCGGACCATCGGTTCTTTAACACTCAGGAGGTGTTTCAGGTGAGGCACCATCTCCTTGAGAGCAGCATTACCCATGGCAACACAGACATTGCGCATTAAGCCTCGCCATTTGGTCCTTTTTAACGCGCTTTTCTGGAAAGATGCCTCAAAGTCCTTTTCGTCCATTGACGCTAGGTGAGACAATGAAGGAGATCGACTCTGGGATCGAGATTGAAAAGCCCGTTCATTAGAGGTTATGACCCTACGATTCCAAGGACAAACATCCTGGCATATGTCACAACCGAAAATCAGGTTCCCCATCGAGGAACGCAGGTCTGTTGGGATGTCTTCTTTAAGCTCGATAGTCAAATAAGAGATACACTTGCGACTATCCACTACGTAAGGTTCAACTATGGCTTCAGTAGGGCAAAGCTCTATACATTGAGTGCAGGATCCACAATGGTCTTTTGCCGGAGAGTCATACTCCAGATCGACATCCAGAAGGATTTCAGCAATAAAAAACCAGGATCCGAGTTTTTTGTTAGCTATTAGATTCCCATTCTTTCCTAACCAGCCAATCCCGCCACGCGCTGCCCAGTACTTATCCATGATTGGTCCTGTATCGACGTAGTAACGAGCACGAGCTTCGGGAAAAAAGTTGGCAATGCGACACTGCAAAGATCTCAGTTTAGGCAACAAAACCTTGTGATAATCATCACCAAAGGCATAACGGGAAATGACTCCCTTGGTTCTGTCTTCGTAGGGTAACTGCTCGTCATGAAAATAATTAAGGGCTAGGGAAACAAGTGATCTAGCTCCGTCCAGACCCTGCTCAGGGTCAAGACGTTTTTCCGCATTCTTTTCCATGTAGGCCATCTTGCCCTGGTAATTTCGGTCTAGCCAATCATTGAGCCGATCTCCGGGGATTTTGTGAGCAGGCGAAATTCCTACGGCATCGAATCCGATCTTCAAAGCTTCTTCTTTTATCT
>CAYXBG010000005.1:0-40191 GCA_964463145.1 uncultured Acidobacteriota bacterium | reverse complement strand
TTGGATGATTGCACTATCTCGCTCCAACCCCTGTCGGCGCATATTGTTTATATGATCCACTAGAATGATGCCATTGTTGACCACTAGGCCGAATAGAACGAGGATTCCGAGGTAGGAAAAGGAGTTCATACTAGTACCCGTTAGGTAGAACAGGGTAGCAACCCCAATTATGGAGAATGGTACGGTACAGAGAATTGTGAATGGATGGATGAAGCTTTCAAAAAGGGATGCCATGATGATGTACATTAGGATCAGGGCAAGGATAATGGCGAAAAAATTAGATTCCTCGGACTGGCGAAAACGGCGCCAGCTACGGCCCAATTCCCAAGAATAACCAGGCGGAAGCATTACCTCGCTCATGAGCCCTTGAACGGCCATGTTAGTCATGAAGACACTTGCGCCACTTCTGAGACTGGCCATGACGTCAAGGGTTGCTTTCCGGTTCTCTCGTCGTATTGAGAGGGGGCCCTTGCGGTATTGGTAATTGACCATTGCATAGAGAGGGACCATTTCTCCTCTACGGTTCTCAAGCTGAAGGTTCTCGATCTCTTGTCGACTGATGTTGTTACCTCCCCGGAGCTGGACAACTATATCGATCTCACCTTGATCAGTTTTGATTTGTGTTGTAGGTCGGGTACTCAAAGCCGATGATAAAGTTCGGGCTACCATCAGAGGGGAGATACCGAACTGTTCCGTGCGCCTCCGATCCACCTCGACATGAATTTCGTCCTCTCCTGTTTCTAGTGTTGTCTGAACATCCTCTACATCTTGAAGATCGAGAAGTTTTTTTCTAACCATTTCCCCGTAAATTTCGAGAAGGGCAGGGTCTTCGCCCTTTAGTCTAACGTCAATACCCATCTCCCCGCCTCCGCCGTAATGGCGTCTCCTGCCTTGCTGATATTCGACTCCCGCGATAGAGGGTAAAACATTACGAATTTTTTGTTGTATTTGATGCGTGGGTGTTATCGTGCCTTCATCGATTAGGTAAACATCCAATTCTCCTCTGTATTGGCCTCGGCGACTGGTCCGGGAACTGAGATCAGACGCAACTGACTCGATCTCGAATTCTTCTCGACGTTCCAGAAGGATGTTCTCCAATTGCATGAAGGTCCGTTCGATTTCGTCCAACGAATAGGAACGCTCGAACAAAACATTCATGCGCACCCGACGTTCTGCTACTCGGGGCATCTCTTCACGGTCTAGTGCGGTGATGAGATGGTAGGAACCCCAGCCCAATCCGATCATGATGAAAAGCGCGATAAATCGGTAGCGCAACAGCCATCCCATTATTCCACCGTAAATATTGGTCAGAGCTACTAGACTTTTTTGTTTAGGCTTTTCTTTCCCCGTAAAAATACGGCTGCAAAGCATTGGTACCAGAGTCAGAGCAACTAGCATCGAGGCCAAGAGGGCTGCGCTGACAGTTGTACCGAAGTCGTTTAGATAACGGGACATTGGGCCTTCTACGAAAAGAAAACTGGCAAATACAGCAACGGTGGTGGTGGTAGAGGCGAGGACAGCTACTCCCACTTCCTTGGTGCCTGCGATGGCTGCGTCAATTGAAGAGTAGCCCTTCTCCTGCTTGAACCGAAACACATTCTCGAGCACCACCACACTGGAATCTACCAGCATGCCGACCGCAACCATAAGCCCCATCAAAGAAACCAAGTTGATGTTAATGGTTGAACCAAATCCTGTCCTCAGCACATACATGAACGCAAAGGTGAAAATAATCGAGACCGGAATTGCTACAGAAATGATCAGAGTGCTGCGCATTTTCAGCAAAAACAGGAATAGAACAACGCTGGCGAGGATCCCGCCTATGATACCTGCCTTGCCCAGATCTTGAATGCTTTTTAAAATCTCGCGGCTCTGATCGCTTATGATCTGAATGGTAAGTATTGCCTGATACTGTGGGTCCTGTTGCAGACTGGTTAGTGCTTGGGAGACATTGTCACAAACCTCCACAATGTTGGCGGTTGAAGCCTTATATATTCGTACCGAAACAGCCTCGTTACCGTTGAGGCGGTCAAAAGAATCTCGCTCTGGGAAGTCATATTTGATTTCTGCAATATCGCCGAGAGTCACTTGAGCTCCTAGGAGAGGAAAGCTACGAATCTCTTCTAAGTTCCGGAATTCCCCGACTGTACGAAGCGTATATTTGCGATTTCCATCCACGACGTACCCACCCGACAAATTCATGTTATTGGCACGTAGAGCCTGGTTTAGAGAGAATATGTCAATCCCGTGACCGAGTAGACGTGTAGGATCGACTTCAATACGAATCTCTTTGTCGTCTATCCCACGGGTTTCCACATTGGCTACTCCTGGGATTCTCTCGATTCGGGGTCTGAGAATGTCCTCCAGGAAGTTGTACAGACCTGTTCGGTCCCCATTCCATCCAACCGCAAATCGGTAAATTGGTATATCGCTCGACTGAAACCGGAATATCCTAATTCTATCCACCTCATCGGGAAGTCTCCCTCTGACCTGATCAATCCTGTCACGTACCTCCAGGGAGGCGAGGTCCATGTCAGTATCGTTTTTAAACTCTACTCTTACGCTAGATCCTGTGCCCGAGGATGTTGACTCGATTGTTTCTAGATTGTCCAGAGTTGCCAAAACTTCTTCAAGGGGGCGAGTGATATCGCGCTCTACTTCCACAGGCGATGAGGAAGGGTAACTGACGCTGACGCGGAGACTGTTAGAGGAAATATCTGGTATAAGTGCTAGAGGTAGCCTATCCAGAGAAATAAGGCCCAAAACGACAACTGAGAGGGAAATCATTAATATAGTTATTGGGCGCCTGACTGAATAATCGGACATACTCATGGCAATTCCTCTCTGACAACTAAGGTATATAGGACTGGAATTAAAACCAAAGTCAAAAGAGTTGAGGCCAGCAATCCTCCGATTACAGTAATAGCTAAAGGTATCCGCAATTCAGACCCTTGTCCCCAGTTCAAAGCCATTGGGAGGAGGCCTAGAATGGTGGTGCTTGTGGTCATCAATATAGGGCGCAGCCGAATTGAGCAGGCTTTCCGAATGGCTGCATATTTATCCTCACCCTGAGAACGTAATTGGTTTGCCAAATCTAATAAAACAATGGCATTGTTGACGACGATTCCCGCTAAAACGATGAAACCGATTAGCACAACGACATTTAAGATCTGGTGGGTTGCATACAGAGCCAACGCAACACCTATTCCGGCAAAGGGAATTGCGAACATTATGATAAAGGGCTGGACCAGAGACTCAAACTGAGACGCCATAACTAGGTATACGAGGAATACAGCTAGCAATAATGCAAACTGCATGCTCTTGAAGGCTACTGCCTGTTCTTCACTCTGGCCCCCGACATAGGAATAGAAGTCGGTTGGCAATCTCAGTTCTGCAATCTCGGCCTCGATAGCATTTACGACGCTTTGCAGGTCTTTATCTACGATACTGCCTGTTATTATTGCCACTCGATGAGGTCCTATACGCCGGATCTCAGCAGGTCCCTCTTGGAGGGAAATTTCGGCCACGGACGACAGGACCATGGGATTTGTAGAGCCAGGATTGATGACCAGACTCCTTAAGTCCTGAACGGTTGCACGGTCCTTTTCTTCGAGGCGCACTCGTACGTCAATACGCCGGTCCCTTTCATTGAATTCAGTTGGAATTTCTCCTTGAACTTTATTGCGAACTAGAAAAGCAATCTGGTTGACAGTAAAGCCGTAGTTTGCGAGCTTGCGACGGTCAAAGCGAATCTGGATTTCGGGGTTGCTCCCATCGGTACTAGCTTTGAGATCGCGTAGACCCGGCACCGAAGTCAGACGACTTTTCAGACGCTCAGCATAGGTTTTCAGGTTTTCCAGGTTATAGCCCTGTAGTACTACCTCGACAGGAGTTTTGAAGCTAAACAGATTTGGGTGGGAAAATTTATATTCAACACCTGGAATTTTTGTAAAGACGTCTCTGAGGCCTTCCATAACCTGAGCTTCCTTATCATGCAGGTGACCGGATTTTAATCTGACGAGGATCTGTCCAATGTGTTCTTGCTCTTCAACAGCGGCGACTCCGCTTTGATTCCCCGATCCGGCCATTGTGTAGAAGGTTTCAACAGGCTCGGATTCTTGTAGCAGGGACTCGAACTCGAGCATTCGACGTGAAGTTTGTTCTACAGGCACCCCGCTGGGAAGTCTGACATCTATGAAGAATTCGCCCTGACTGATTTCAGGTATCAGCTCTGACCCGAGGCGGTTTAGCAGTGAGATAGATCCAGAGAAGAGCGCAATGGCAACTAGTATTGCCACTGCACGAAATCGCAGAGCAAGCGATAGGAACCATAGATATGGGGAGACAGCAAAAAAAGTCGGAGTGGTTTTGTTTGTCTGCCGGGATCTTGAGTCCTGCAGACTCGACAGCATTGGGATTAACATAATTGCTACTAGAAGCGAAGCTAGGAGAGAAAAGGTGACTGTAAGAGCCTGGTCTGAGAAAAGTTGTCCGGCGACTCCTTCTACAAAGACGATTGGACTGAACACACATATGGTTGTAAGGGTGCTTGCCACAACAGCACTTCCGACCTCTGAAGCTCCAGCTTTTGCGGCTTCCCGGGCCGGTAAGCCGCTGATTTTATGCCGGTAGATGGATTCAAGCACTACAATCGAATTGTCAACTAACATGCCGATACCTAGAGCAAGGCCGCTCAAGGACATTATGTTGAGTGAGATTCTGAAGACGTACATAAGAAAAAATGTGGTGACTATTGAGATGGGTATGGACAATCCAATGATCAATGTGGTCGTTATACTGCGCAGGAAGACCAAAAGGATGATGATGGCCAGGATGCCACCATATATGGCTGTTTGAAGTACCTCGTCAATCGATTGCTTGATGAAGGAAGACTGGTCGAAGACGACTTTGAACTCTAGAGGATCCCTCCTTCCCTTGTAATCCTCCTCCAGCTTTTCCAGACGTTCTTTAACTGTCTGCGCAACCGATACAGTATTGGCATCTGCAGCCTTGAAAACTGCCAATTCGACACTTTCTTGTCCATTGATTCTGGTGATAATGTCACGTTCCTGGAAACCTGAGAAAACCTGACCGATGTCATTTACGCGAATGGGAATCCCTGACCGCTGGGCAACGATGACTTCATTGATTTCATCAACATCTTGAAATTCGTTGAGAGTTCGGACTAGATACTTGCTTTCTCCGTCACGGAGAGTTCCCCCAGTTAGGTTGATATTCTCCTGGCCTAGTCGCGTGGTTACCTCCTGAATTGAGATTCCCAGAGTGGCCAGTATTTGTTCGTCTAGTTCAACGTAAATTTCCTTTTCTAGGCCACCTGAAACCCTTACGGCGGCGACCCCTTGAATACTTTCGAGATCAGCTTTAATGAACTCCTCAGAAAGGTAGCGCATCATCGAAAGATTGGGTGATCCAGCAACGCCCACTCTCATAATCGGATCCATGGACGGGTCGAATCGGAGTAGGATAGGTTTTTCAGCTGTAAGAGGTAATTCGACCAGGTCGAGTTGTTCTCTGACAGCCAGTGCAGAAAAGTCCATGTTTGTTTGCCAGCTGAATTCGACAACAACATCCGAAACTTCTGGTTTTGAGATAGAGCTTACCTCTACAACGTTCTCGACTACGCTGACTGCGTTTTCAACGAGTTTGCTTATAAGCGTCTCTACTTCTTCTGGGGCCGCACCTTCCATCTCGGTCCGAATAGTCAAGGTAGGGTAGGAGATATCCGGAAGGAGATTAAGGGTTAGTTTTTCGTAAGAAACAACACCGAATACAGCCAGCGCAAAAAAAAGCATGGTGACTGTGACCGGCCGCCGGATAGAGAAAGCGACGATCTTCATTGTCGGTTGCGACCGAATTTAGAACGGATTTCACGCATGAGGAGCCGCAACTTTTCAGCATCCTCAAGAAGGTCAGGATTTTTTTTAAGCGCATCCTCATAGACTTTTTGTACTAGGGGATTCCGTTTAGACATTGAGGCGAGGATGCTTCTCATACGTTCTGGGTCCATTCCTCCTCGCATGAGTCCACGGTCACGACCCTCTTTACCCGGTCGAATGCGACCTTCTTGTTCCCCTCTAATGATTGAAGAACGCTTACGAGAGGGAGCAAGCTGTGTCTTTTCAGAAGAGTTATTCCTCTGGGCTTTAGGGAGAGAGGGTTTAGAGCTTTCGTTGGGTTTCTCCTCAACAATCCCAGACTCCGTAGTGGTGGACTGCAGGGATTCCCCAGTATCGTCTTCCCATTGCAAGACATTTACTGCGTAACCGTCGTTAAGGCTCTCCTGCCCAATCGTTATAACTGGATCGCCTTCTTCCAAGCCCGAGATCACCTCGGCATAGTTCTCCTCAGTGAAGCCGAGCACGACATTCCGCTTGGTCACGACACCTGTATCCGTCAATAAGAAAACATAGTTTTCATCCCGCTCTCTAAGGATAGCTCTTTTGGGAATTACAAGGGCCTTTTCACGAGTTTCGGTGGCTATATAGACAGTGCCGAACATCCCCGGACGTAAAAGACCTTTGGTCCTAAGGACTTCCAGGGTGACCTTCACAGTCCCGCTTTCCGGATCAACTGTAGGATTGATCATCTGGATACGTCCCTGGAATGTCTTTTCTGGGTAAGCTTGGAATCGAAGGGTAGCCTGTTGTCCTACCCTGATTTGGGAGAGTTCTCGCTCAGGAACAAAAATTCGTGACCACAACGGAGTGAAGTCCTCCACGGTGAACGTTTGTTGATTAATATTGACCAGGTCCCCCACTTCGATAAGGCGTTCTGTAATGACACCTGAGATAGGAGAACGGATCTCTGTATAGTCGAGTTGGAGTTTTGCAGCCGCCAATCTAGCAGCTGCGGCCTCCTTTTGTTGCTGTCCGACGCGCAGACTAAGAGCATCCGTCTCGTTGATAAGGGCGGTTTGATCATATTCTTGCGGGCTTATCAGTTTTTGGTCCAAGAGATCCTTAGCTCTGGCAAACTCGGACTGTGACAGTTTTGCTTTGACTCCGGCTTGTTCGAGGGTTAGAGCAGCTTGGTCTAGAGCTATCCTGGCTTGATCGTACTCATTACGGATTTCCTGATCATTCATCTTAAGGAGGAGCTGTCCTCTTTTTACAAATTTACCTGCTTCAACCTGGATGCTCTCTACTAATGCCCCTACTTTTGCATGGATCGAGACTTTACGAATCGGCTCCAATGTCGTATTGGAGATAAGGAATCGAGATATTGCTCTGCGCGCAGTGTGAGTAGCCTTAACACTGATAGCTTCTTCGCTGGTTCTTGAGGAACCACCGGGACGTCGGCCGCCACCACGACGCTCTCCTGAACTCCTGGAGTTGTCACTCTCCAGAGCACAGGCCGCTAGAAATGAAGTTGTCAAAATCGCAATAATAAAGCTTTTTTTCACTGGCACCTCAGTATCAAAGATAGATGTGACGTGGATAGTTTACGATTTTGCCTCAAGAAGGGTTACTTCATTCTGCTTGTCAATCCAAGTATTGACAACTGTTCGGTATCAAGTTTGGGGTTATTTTTGCGGCGGTAGGCGATAAGATGAGCTAGATTTGACCCGTGCAGGTAGCATTAATACAATGAGGGTACTTTCCTAGAGGGGACCGTGGCAGTAGAATTTGTTGAGAAAGTTTACGATCGAAATTCCCCCTTCTATGATCTTGTTTTCGGCTTAGTATCCCAGCAAGGTAGACGTAAAGCACCCGGGTTTTTACAACTTGATGTTGGGGAGCACCTTCTGGAAGTAGGGGTTGGGACAGGCCTTTCTATCCCAGAGTTTCCTGAATACGTTGAAATCACTGGGGTCGATGTTTCGCAGGGCATGTTGAACAAGGCAGAGCGAAGGATGCAGAGTCTCGGACGAAGGAATGTGAATCTGGTTAAAATGGATGCTTCGGATTTGGAATTCGAGGACGACTCCTTTGATGCTGTTCTGGCTGCCTATGTTATCTCCACCGTTTCTGATCCGGTGGGGGTTGTCGAAGAAATGAAAAGGGTGTGCAAGTCTAATGGGAGTATTCTTTTTCTCAATCATTTTCGTAGTCATAACAAGGTTATGGGGAAAGCAGAGAGAATGCTCTCTCCGCTTTTCTGGCGACTCGGATTTCAAACTGATCTCGACCTTCCCGAACTTCTTAGAAAAACTGGTCTGACCGCCGAAATACGGAGTAAAGTTGATTTTATGGGGTTGTGGACGGCTGTGCGGTGCACTAATCCCTAATCTAATGAAGCGTTGGAATCCCAAGTAGTTGAGGAAACCCGCACTGCAGGACCAACCAGGGTCTTGTTTTAGTGCGACTGGATCAAAATCAACATGCGGTTTAAACAGTCACTGCACTTCGCCAAGCAATTTTTCCGTCAACCTCGAACTACAGGAGCTCTGCTACCCAGTGGTAAAGCGCTAGGCCAGGCCATGGCGGATTCCATCGATTGGTATCAGGTTCGTACCGCCGTTGAAGTCGGTCCAGGTTCGGGTGCGTTTACAGGTGAGCTAGTGAGACGGGTTGCCGATAGTAATCGTCTGATGTTGGTCGAGATTAATCCCAGTTTTGTTGATCTGTTAAGGGTTGCTCATCCAGAATTAGAAATCATTCAAGGCAGCGTTGATAATCTGAGATCTATCTTAGAGGAGAGGTCAACAGTTTGCGTGGATGCTATTGTAAGTGGCTTGCCATGGACGATTTTCGAGTCTAACCAGCAGCAGCGTATGATAACGTCAATCCGGTCTTCGTTGTGCTCAAAAGGGCAATTCTCGACTTTTATTTATCTCCAGGGTTTAATCCTTCCTGGAGGAAGGCGTTTGGTGAAGCTTCTAGAAGAGAATTTCAAGGAAGTGGTTCGCACCAAGATTGTGTGGGCAAATCTCCCTCCTGCTGTGATTTTCAAGTGTCGACCTTGAGATTAGAATAGTCTCGGCCCAAGGAAAAGAATCCAATGGAACCTGTTATTTTCTGTGATTTTGATGGGACCATAACAAATCTGGATACGATCGTATTTTTGACAGAGAACGCCGGGGCGGATCCAGCTCTCAGGGAACAAACCTTACCTAAAATCGTCTCTGGGGAATGGACAGTTTACGAGGCTATCGAGATGCAAATGAAAAATTTGCATCTTTCTTGGCAAGAAGCTGTGTTTTTACTAACCTCCAAGGTCCACATTGATCCCTCTTTTGAAGACTTTGTGAAGTGGGCACATGGACGCCAAATTCCAGTTAAGATTGTCAGTTCTGGGATGCGGCCAATCATCGATCTCTTTATAGGCCATTTGAATCTTGAAATATATGCCCATCCCGTCCAGGTAAGACGGGAGGGCTGGCGATACACTCCAGATCCCGAGAAGATGAAAGTTGCAGTCCTCCAGAAGGCTAGAGAGGCTTACAAACCGCTTATCTATGTCGGTGATGGCACCTCAGACGTATGTGCACTACCGTTTACCGATTTCGTGTTTGCTAAAAGGTACCTTGCCAAGCATTGCAAGGAGCATGAGATTCCGTATTTTTATTTCGATAATTTTACTGAAGTGCAATCGAAGCTGTGTGAGGGTTCGGTAATCTAGAAATAGTTCGAATAAGGCGGGTTTCATGGGGTACCTTCCCTCTCGTAGTAGGGCTTGCAACTCGCCTCTTTTTTCGTCAGAGTGTGTTGTATGGTTACAAATCGGTATATTGGGCTTCTAGTCATTGTTCTAATAATAGGAAGTCCGGTTTGGGCTAGCGAAGATGTTGGTTCAGGCCGGCCGAACATCGTTCTAATCCTGGCTGATGATCTGGGCTATGGTGATGTTGGCTCTTACGGTAGTCAGCTCAATTCAACACCTAATATAGACCGTCTGGCTTCTGAAGGGCTCAGGTTTACAGACTTTCACAGTAATGGCCCAATGTGTACACCAACTCGTGCAGCTCTTTTAACCGGGCGTTACCAGCAGCGTCTGGGCCCGAGATTTGATGGTGCCTTGGGTCGCGTAAACGACGGCGACAAAGGACTCCCTCTAGAGGCCAGGACATTGGCTGAGTCTCTGAAAGCTCGTGGCTATGCGACTGGAATGTATGGGAAGTGGCATTTAGGCTACCAACTTCCTTTTGTGCCAACTAGGCACGGATTCGACCGATACCGTGGTCTGCTTAGTGGTGATGGCGATTTTCATACGCGACTAGATCGTTACGGGAACGAAGATTGGTGGCTTAATGAGACAATCAGGATGGAAGATGGTTACACCACAGATTTGTTGACAAAGCACAGTGTGGAATTTATCGAGGAGAACCGTAAAAGACCATTCTTCCTTTACCTGGCTCATCTAGCGATTCATTTCCCTTGGCAAGGACCGGATGACCCGCCCCATCGAACAGTAATAGGCAAGAATTACCAGGAGGATAAATGGGGGGCTATCAGAGATCGTAGTGATGTCAGTTCTCATGTGAGGGACATGATCGAATCCCTCGATCGCAGTGTCGGCAAGCTAGTAGCTGCGCTAAAGCGATTGGGGTTAGAGAAAAATACCCTGATTTTCTTCACCTCGGACAATGGGGGATATATTAATTATCAGAATACCCACCGTAATATTTCTAGTAATGGTCCTTTACGAGGTCAAAAGGCACAGCTTTTCGAAGGAGGACATCGTGTGCCAGCTATTGCTTGGTGGCCGGGTAAAATTCGCCCGGGTGTTTCTGAGCAGATAGCCATGACGTTTGATCTGTTCCCCACAGCACTTCGACTCTCTGGGCAATCTTTATCTGATTCCCAATTAGGCTTGGATGGGAAAGATCTCACGCCACTTTTACTAGAGGGCCGAGTGTTGCCTCAGCGCACACTCTTTTGGAGAATGCGTACAGCATATGCTGTACGAAAGAATCAATGGAAACTGGTTGGGGAATATGGAGAACCCTCCATGCTTTTTCGACTAGATCTAGATTTAAGTGAACGAAAAGACATATCCCTGAAATACCCTGAAATAGTTGTTGAATTAGAGAGCGAATATCGGACTTGGTTGGACACGATCGCTCGTCCCTAGAATCGAGACCGGTAAGATTCTGGAGTGTTTGGTAAGGCCTTTCAGAAAAATTCTGAGGTGAGCTTGGTTTCTAGACTTAGTTCTCTTGCTGTTCGTCTTCGGGGTATTTCAAAGTTCTACGGACCTATTACTGCCCTCCAAGAGGTCGATCTGGATTTAGCAGCGGGGGAAATTCACGCAATTATTGGGGAGAATGGAGCTGGAAAATCCACCCTGATTAATATACTCGCTGGAGTAGAGACCGCGGATACCGGAAGTATCCTTCTTCGATCGGAGAACACTGAACTGTCCTTGGCTGAGCAATCTTTTTCCAGCTCGGAAATAGTGTGTATCCCTCAGGAAATTCTACTTTTTCAAAGCCTCTCAATTATTGAGAACGCATTTAGTGTCGGTCAGCTCCCCACGCGTGGTGGTCTCATTAGTTGGCGGGAAGCTGCCCGAGGCACCTCTGAAATTTTAGAAACCTTCAGGTGTCAGCTTCCAATACAACGCCCCGTCCATACTCTATCGGCACCAAACCAGGCGATGTTGCAGGTTTCGGCTCATCTCGACGGTATTCCCTTGATGATTGCTCTAGACGAGCCCACCGCGGCTTTGGGGGATTCTGAGGTGACTCGACTATTTGCCATTCTTAGGGACCTTAAAGAAAAAAAAGTCTGTGTCCTCTATGTTAGCCACCATCTTTCGGAGGTGCTCTCAATAGCCGATCGAGTTACTGTTTTACGTAACGGAAAAGTCGTTTGGACCAAGCAAGTATCTGGCCTAGATGAGGAGCGGCTGATTCGGGGGATGGTTGGACACGTGAAGGTGATTGGCGAGAGACGTGGCTCTCGAGATAGCCGAGGAGCTCCCTTGCTACAGGTCAAGAATCTCAAGCTTCTGAACGATTGTGAAGTCAGTTTCGAATTGCATAGAGGGGAAGTTTTGGGGATATGTGGGGGTGTAGGCTCAGGCAGAAATCAGCTAGTCAACTATTTGGTGGGGCTCGGAGAAGGGTCTGGGCAAATGCTATTTCGTGCCTCAAATCTTAAAGTTCGTTCTCCTCAAGATCTCTGGAGGTCGAATATTGCCTATGTGCCAGGTGAGCGGCGTTCGCAGGGAATTTTCCCAGGACGCTCGGTGCGAGAGAATCTTCTAATGGCTTCTTTGTCCAAGGTTGCTTCCCGTAAGGGTATTGATCGTCGGTCCGAGCAGGTCTTGGCCACAGAGTTAATACAGAGATTTGGTATTGTTACCCCAAGCAGCGAATCCAGTATCGAGGAGTTGTCTGGAGGTAATCAGCAGAAGGTTTTATTGGCAAGGGCACTTTCATGCAATCCTAGTGTTCTAATAGCTGAGGAACCTACTCGAGGTGTGGATGTTGCATCTAGAGCCCAGGTCCATGAGCAATTGCGTCAGGTAGCTAGATCTGAAAATGGGATCATAGTTTCTAGTTCGGATCTGACCGAATTGATGCATCTCTGTGACCGAATCCTAGTTTTGAAGGACGGTAGCCCGCCACAAATAGTGGCAACCGAGGACTCGACTCTGGAAGAGTTGGTATCTGTTTCAATTCCCAATTCCCAGTTGACAGTAAATACAAAGTCTCAACCGGCCAATTTTTCCAGCCTGGTTTCCAGGGGATGGACCTGGGCTGTTGATTGGGCCGGAAGAGAGATGATTTTACTTGTTTCTATTCTGCTACTCGCTCTGGCTACGTCGTTCCGTTCCCCTGATCTAATGACATTAGGGTTCTGGGTTAGCTGGTTATCTGCTTCAGTTCCTTTGGTCATTGCCGCCGCGGGGATGACAACCTTAATGACTAATGGAGGGATAGATCTATCGGTAGGTTCAATGCTCGCTATTACAGCGGTTGTCTGGGTATACGGAGAGGAGGTGACGGGTTCGATAGCAATCGGAATCGGGTTGGCAATCTTAACTGGATGTTTCTTAGGCATTTCTAACGGGATCCTTTCACGAATATTCAAACTTCCGGCAGTGGTGACCACCCTTGCCACTATGACGATTATGCGAGGATTGTTCCTGACTTGGACAGGAGGGGATTGGTTGGCACTTCCAGAGATAGCAACAGCATTGGCCCGGCAAGGCCCCATGGGGTTGCCCTGGACCGTGTGGATGTCCTTAGTCGCAATTGTTTTTCTGAGTATCTATTTTCATGGCACAGTGTCTGGCCGAACCTTAGTGGCAGTAGGGGATAGCCCCTCTGCAGCTCGACAGTACAACCTTCCCATCGGGATTTCGAGGCTCACTGGTTTTGCTTTGCTAGGGGCTTGTACAGGCCTCGCTTCAGTTTTGCATACATGTTTCTATGGACGAGTCCAAAACAACACGGGAGTTGGGTATGAGTTGAATGTGATTGCCGCTGCTGTCATCGGAGGAGTTGCTATAGGTGGTGGTCGTGGGACGATTCTAGGTGCGACGCTTGGGGGGTTGTTTTTAGGATTATTGTCTCAAGTTCGTCCAATCTGGGGATTCCAAGAGCGCTGGCAGTTGATAGGTGTGGGAGCCATCATGGTTTTGGTTACTGGTCTAGAGCGCCTTTTCAATCGGAAATAGTGAGGAAGCCAATGGGAATAAGTGGATATCTGACCAGGATGACTAACACGCGCCATCGGTCCATGCTACTGATACTCTTGACCGTCTGGGTTTCATTTGCCAGTGTATCCTCGGTGTTCCGCTCGCCAGCACTTTTTCTCGACCAAAGCCGTTTTTGGATCGAGATTGGGATTATGGCCGTAGCAATGTTCGGAGTCATCCTTGCCGGCGGTATTGACCTGTCGGTGGCCTCTATCATGGCTTTATGCGGGGTAACCATCCTGCGTCTCCACTCGGAGTGTGGAATGCCGATTGCCCTAGCTGCCCTGTTGGGATTGATAGTTGGTTTGCTTTCTGGTGCTCTCAATGGTCTGATCATCGGATTTGGCCGGATTCCCGATCTTATCGCTACTCTATCGACAATGGTTATTTTCAGGGGTGTAGCCTACCTTGTTTCACAAAATAGAGTGTATTCCAATCTGCCTGTGGGTTATAGATGGCTCGGAGAGGGGACAGTTCTAACGATTCCAGTACAATGGTTTTTGTTAATTGCTTTCTCCGGGGCATGCCTTTGGTTTTTCCACAAATCTGTGTATGGGCGATATGTTTTTGCCATCGGGGCCAATCGAGAGGCAGCTGTGCGAGTCGGGATCCCGGTTAAGTGGGTGACAACTGGGGTATATGCTCTATCTGGGCTTGCCGCCGCTGTCAGTGCCCTGATTTACACAGCTCGTAATAATACTGCCAAAGGCGACGATGCCCTAGGTTTTGAGCTTGCGGTTATCACATGTGTTTTCCTTGGGGGAGCTTCCATGAAGGGAGGTAAAGGGACACTCCTGGGAACCTTTTTGGGTGTTCTGATCATTGGTTCCTTGAGGACCGGATTGATTTTGTTTGGTGTTTCGGAACCTATCCGGTTGCTCATTTTTGGATCCGTTTTAATCGTTGCCGCCAGCTGGAATTCTCGTTATAGGCGAGTAAGTTGAATTGAGGTTGAATCGATGTCAGGGAGAGATCCCGGTTGGATTTTAGGATTCTCGAGCTCTGATGCCTAGGGTAGAGTATGGAGATAATTATGAAGCGTTTATTCCTTTTGTTTTTGATTGGCTTTTTGGGGGCTGGTTGTGAAAATCAGTCAGAATTTCAGGGAAGACTGAGAGTCGGTATGATGCCTAAACTGACAGGGATCCCCTACTTCAATGCTTGTGAGTTAGGCGCCCGTACGGCTGCCAAAGAGTTGGGCATTGAGCTCATCTACGATGGGCCAGAGACTGCGGATTCCAACAAGCAAATCGAAATAATTAATTCTTGGATTGTGCGAGGGTTTGATGCCATTGCTGTCGCTCCAAATAATCCTCAGGCCATAGCGCCGATTTTGGAAAGAGCGCAGAGCCGAGGGATTAAAGTTGTGACCTGGGACACGGATTCGATACAGGCCGCGAGGTCGATCTTTTGTAATCAGGTTAGTAATTCTCAGCTCGCAGGGAAACTCGTTGACATCGTTGCTCAGGGCATCAATTCACAAGGGACCGTTGCGCTCATTTCTGGGACTGAGACTGCGGCAAACCAGAATGCTTGGATGCAGGAGATGAGAAATTATGCTGGCCGTCATTATCCTGATCTTGTATTTATCAATCCCGTCGAGTATCCAGGCGAGGATGAGGTACGAGCATATCAGTCAGCTGCTGGGTTTTTGCGACGTTCGCCGAGACCAGATGCAATAGTGGGAATGACATCTGTTGCCACACCTGCTGTCGCAAGGGCTGTCCTCGATACTGGTCTTGCGGGAGAAGTCATTGTGACAGGAGTGGTCTTACCTAAAACACTGCGTCCATTCATTGAGAAAGGAGTGGTTCAGGAGGCTGTCTTATGGAACCCTGAAGATCTCGGTTATTTGACAGTTTACGCTGCTGTAGGAATGGCTGAGAGTGACATCTCTTTGGCGCCTTCCATGAATGCGGGACGCTTGGGCAGTCTGAAGATAAAGGAGGGAGAGGTCTTGCTTGGTGAGCCACTGGTTTTCACAAGGGAGAATATTACTCAATACGATTTTTGAGCCTTTCCCAGGAGGCTTGAGGCTAGTAGATGGTATTAGCCTTAGAGATGGTGTGGACATCGTCAGTGGAGAACAAACATTCGGAGCTAATAATTATCCATGAAAAGGAAATATAGCACTGAGTATAAGGATTTCAATCAGCCCGAAAATGCTAAGCGCCGTGAGTAAAGGAGTCCAGATCCTGAGCGTCTCTTTCTCGGTGAAACCGCTCATTTTGCAGACAACCCAGAAACCACTATCGTTCATCCAGGGAAGGAAATGGGACCCAAACCCAATAGCTGCAAAAAGATAGACCGGATGGAAGGAAATGGTATCCGATGTCAGGATGGCGGCCATCATCCCTGAGCCAGTGATCATTGCAACTGTTCCAGATCCTTGAGCAACCTTCATTAGGGCAGTTAGTGTCCAGGCGACAAGGATATAACCTGCGGCTCCGAATTGGCCGTCCCCTATTAGACTGTCTAAACTCGCTCCAATGCCTGTTCGCGCTAGCATTTTTCCAAAAGCTCCACCGGCACTAGTAATGAGGATAATAACTCCTGCACTCATCATCGCCGGCTCCATACGTTTTGCGAATGCTGAGAGTGAAAGATTTTGGTATCGGATTAAAAGTAGTGAAGCAAGCAGAGCTCCAATGAGAAGAGCCATATTCTTGTTACCAAAAAATGCTGCAGCCCCGAGCAACCAGGACGGAAACGCTGCGTACTTTTGAGCGGCCAATGTCGAAAGAATTGTGCTGCCTGTGATGAGACCGATCGGCATGACAATAGGTAGGATGGAAGCCAGTAGCCCAGGTAATTCGGATTCATGACGTTCCACGATTGCTTCGAGCTCCGTTTTATCGCCCCCCATGGCTTCTCTGACTGGGATGTCATGTCGGTGATTGAGATAGGAAGCAACCATAAGGCTGACTGCGGCTATCGGCAGTCCCAGAAGAAATCCGAACAGAATTGCAGTGCCTAGATCCAGGCCCAGATGACTTAAATTGTCTACCATAAGCAGTGGGCCTGGTGTTGGTGGGACGAGTGAATGTGTGAGCGCTGCCCCAGCTCCAATGGCGCAGATGAAAAGTACAAAGTTTTTCCCGGTGCGCAGTCGAAGTGCGCGAGCCAAGGGCACAAGTAGGAAGAAAACTGTATCGAAAAAAACTGGGACGGAAATAATATAGCCACTACCCATGAGGGCTACTGGGGCACGGTCTCTACCCAGGAGAGCTAGTAAACGGCGAGTAATTTTGTCGGCGCCCCCACTTTCCATAAGACATTGTCCAATTATCGCTGCGAGAACGATGATCACTGCAATGCTGGCAGCTGTATTTCCTAATTCTTTGGTAGTAAATTCCAGGCTGTCGACAGCCCATTGACCAGGGCTTTCTTCAGTTTTCTTTAGTTTCTGTTTTGTATTTTCGGCCAAGTTCTCCGATAGCGTTCGGTATTCTTCGCCTGTTATTTCACCAGTATCTAATTGGAAGGATAGTAGTTTCCGGTTGGATGCAACCTCTTCTTGCAGATTAAGGGGGACGGGGGAAAGAAGTCCTATAAGAAACCCTGCAGAGACAAGTGAAAGAAAAGGATTAATTTTGAGAACAGTGATAGTGAAAACGACGAATGCGATACCGATGAATAAAACGATGAAGGGTGACACGCCTATATTGTTAACAGGTTTCCGGGAAAATCAATAATTTTGAGGTAATATGAGACTGGTCCGATAAATTTGTATGGTGAGTTCGGAGGTAAGTAAAATGGGATATTCTTGTCATCGCAGAAGTTTTCTTGTGTCGTTATCTTTAGCTCCCCTCATTCAATCTGTGAAAAGTGCTCCGATAGTACTGGGGGATGTTTCGAAGCCAGCCATATTGGGGGGAACCCCAATTAGGAGAGAGCCTTTCCCGAGCTGGCCTCGCTGGACCCCGAAGCTGGAAGGACGGGCATTACAGTCGGTGCTCGATTCTGGTAAATGGGGCCGACTGGACGGTCACCAAGTGGATATATTCGAACAAGAATGGGGAGATACTCTTGGGGTTCCTTATGTAGTTGCAACCAACTGTGGAACCAGTGCACTCACTACCTGTTTAAATGCCCTGGAAATCGGGCCCGGCGATGAAGTGATTGTTCCTCCGTATACTTTTATAGCTACTGTCAGCGTTGTTTTATCTCAGTTTGCATTGCCTGTTTTCGTAGACACAGATCCCGAAACTTTTCAAATTGATGCAACAAAGATCGAACCTGCTCTAAACTCAAACACCCGGGCTTTGATGCCTGTGCATTTGGGAGGTGGCTGCGCCGATATGGATGCCATCATGACTTTGTCCAAAGAGCGAGATATCCCTGTGATAGAAGATGCTTGTCAGTCTCATCTTGCTGAATGGCGTGGTGAGATGACTGGAACATTGGGACTAGGTGGATGCTTCAGCTTTCAGTCCTCCAAGAATTTGAATTGTGGGGAAGGTGGAGCCATAGTTTCCAAGGATCCTGAGTTTATAGCGGCCTGCCGCAGCTTCCATAACTCAGGTAGGCCTTATGAGGTAACGCCTGGAGGGGAAGTGATCGGTCGCTCGGGAGCTGGTTTCCAGTACGAAAGAAACGGTTCAAATGTTCGTCCTACTGAGTTTCAAGGAGCCTTGTTAAGTGCTCAACTGCAACACCTAGAGAACGAGGCGAGACGTAGGGAAGATCAGGCAGCTTATCTCTCCACTCTACTAGATTCAATACAGGGCTTAGACCCGATTGAGGCTTATTCCGGGTGTTCTCGAAATGCCTACCATCTCTACATGATGCGATATAATCCAGAGGGGTTCTCAGGGCTATCGAGGAGACGTTTCCTAAAGGCACTTAGAGCGGAAGGGATCCCTGCCTCAGGAGGATATTCTCCACTCAATGCGGAACCTTTTCTCAGGCGCTCTCTGGAGTCCCGCTCATTTCGCCGAGTGTACTCAGCTAAAAAAATCCGCTCGTTTTGGGAGCGAATTGAGTGCCCCAATAACGATCGTGTTTGCCAAGAAGCGGTTTGGTTTGGACAGACTACTTTACTCGGGAACAAGCAGGACATGGAGCACATTGCCGGAGCAGTCAGTAAGATCCAGCGTTATGCGGGGTCTATCGCTAAAATTTAACCAGAATCAAAACTGTCCTAGGCTATGATTACCCTTAGTTTTAGGTGCTATTCGGAGAAGGAGTTGATGGAGCCCAGTTTATGCAGTTTCATCAAACTCGTATGGCCTTCTTCAAGTATTGGGACTCCGGTCAAAATAATTAAGTTATCACCGAGACTTGCCAAGTTGCGTTCCAGTAATAATTTTTCTGTCTCCTCAATCAATTCGTCTATCTGTCTGATGGGGTGCATGAGGATAGAATTAACCCCCCAGTACAATTGAACTCGATTCATTGTTGTCAGTTTTGGTGTAAAGGCCAATATATCTGTTGAAGGGCGATATTTAGAAAGTTTCAGGGCTGTTGCTCCACTCTGAGTAAAAACAATAATAAAGCGGGCTTCTATTGTTCTGGAGGCGTGGTATGCGGAACGACACGCAGCCTCTGGGAAAGTGGATCCTTGAGATAGTTCCGTACTCTGGGGGACATCTTGGGTGCCCAAAGATTCAACCTCGGTAATAATTCGGTCCATCATTTCTACTGACTCAACAGGAAACTTTCCGATTGCAGTTTCTCCGGAGAGCATTAGAGCATCGGTGCCGTCGATGACTGCGTTGGCCACATCTGAGGCTTCAGCTCGGGTGGGACGAGGTTGCCTAATCATGGACTCAAGCATCTGAGTGGCCGTAATAACGAGCTTACCGGCCTGGTTGGCTTGCCAGATGACACGTTTTTGAATAATAGGCACCCTTTCAGGTTGGACTTCAACCCCCAGGTCTCCTCGCGCTACCATGACTCCCTCAGAATTAGCTAAGATGGCTTCCAGATCTGAGATAGCCGAAGGTTTTTCCAGTTTAGCTATGATAGGGATATTAGCCCCGTTTTCCTGGAGAACTTCGCGGAGTGCTGTTACGTAGGCAGCGCTACGGACGAAGGAGAGTGCAACGAAATCCACTCCTTTTTCAATTCCGAACATGAGGTCTTTAAGGTCCTTAGGAGTTAAGGCAGGTGCATTGATCGTAGACCCAGGCATGTTTATCCCTTGATGTTCAGTAAGCTCTCCTCCAGAAAGTACTTTACATGCGACAGTTGTTTCTGTCCGATCGAGAACCTCCAGCTCGATAAGCCCATCTGATAACAAGAGTGTTTCCCCCACGCCGATTTCTTGAGGGAGATTTTTGTAATTTGTGGATATTATCTCCTGTGTGCCTTCAATAGATTCTGTCGTGATTGTTAGATTTTGGCCATTTACAAGAGTTAAGGGGGCATGATCGGCCAAGGGACCTGTACGAATCTTGAGGCCAGCCAGATCCTGAAGTATAGCTACTGGAATGGCCAGTTTGCTGGAGATTTCTCGGAGATCGGCAATAATTTGATGGTATGTTTCGTAAGTCCCATGAGAAAAGTTTAGCCGGGCGACGTCCATGCCCGCACGAACTAGCCCCTCCAGCATTTCGCGTGAAGCACTGTTGGGACCAATTGTGGCAACTATCTTTGCTTTCCGCATTGTCTTTTAGAAGGTTTACACTAGGATGATTGATGTTTAGATGTCTAATGAGCCGGATAGCATGCTAAATCTTATTGCTAAAGACGAGCACTTTTATTCACCTGAATCCATATACTAGAACTGTGAATCAGAGCAAGTACGCTCTCCAAGATACAACCACACGAAAAGCATTCTACCACTCTGTTAGTCAGGGTTTATCTGAAATAGTAAATGGGAGTGAGAGATTGAATAATGGATTGCATCCGATTAAGCACTCTGCAGTAACAGAAGTTCAGGCACAACAGGCCTTTCAGGAGGTCCAATCATATGAATGAGAAAAGTGGAACATTCGAAGCACTCTTACATGAAGAGCGACGCTTTGAACCATCGACTGAGTTTAAAGCGAAGGCCAATTGGCAGGATGCAGAGGTGTACAAAGAAGCCTTGAAAGATCCAGAAGCATTCTGGTCCAAAATGGCATCATCCGTGGACTGGTTCGAAGAATGGGAGGCAATACTAGACTGGAATCCTCCTAATGCTAAATGGTTTGTGGGAGGCAAGTTAAACGTAGCCTATAACTGTGTAGACCGTCACCTCAAGGCTGGCCGAAAAAATCAGATAGCGATTATCTGGGAAGGGGAACCTGGAGATCGCCGAGTACTGACCTTCCAGGATCTTTACAGGGAGGTGAATCAGTGTGCGGCAGCCATAAGAAGATTGGGAGTTGAGAAGGGAGACCGTGTAGCTCTCTACATGGGTATGATCCCAGAACTCCTGATTGGAATGTTGGCTTGTGCTCGCATCGGTGCACCTCACACGGTTGTATTTGGAGGTTTTAGCCCTGATTCGCTGAGGGACAGGATTAATGACTGCGGTGCCAAGTTACTGATTACTGCCGATGGTGGATGGCGCAAGGGGAAGATAGTCCCTCTCAAGGACAATGCTGACGCGGCTGTCGAGGGATGTGTCTCCCTCAACCATGTGTTGGTCGTGAATCGAGTTGCGGCCGTTTCAGAAGTCCGGATGGTTCAGGGTAGAGATTTTTGGTGGCACGAAGAAATGGAAAAGAGTGGGACTGATGTGGTCGCACCCGAAGCTCTTGATGCAGAGCATCCTCTCTATATCCTCTATACTTCGGGGACTACCGGGAAGCCTAAGGGGTTACTGCACACTACCGGTGGATATTTGGTAGGAGCGATGGCAACAACTCATTTTGTCTTCGATCTCAAGGATGATGATATCTATTGGTGTGCTGCCGATATCGGTTGGGTTACAGGGCACAGCTATATTGTCTACGGCCCACTTGCCAACGGTGTGACCTCTGTCATGTATGAAGGGGCACCTAACTATCCTGAAAAGGACAGGTTCTGGGAAATTGTCGAGCGGTACTCGGTGAGTATCCTTTATACGGCACCTACGGCCATACGTGCTTTTATGGGATGGGGAGATCAGTATCCGCAGAGACATGATTTGAGTTCCTTACGTTTATTAGGAACGGTCGGTGAGCCGATAAATCCAGAAGCATGGATTTGGTACCGTGACAAAATAGGAGGAGGTAAAACTCCAATAGTAGACACCTGGTGGCAAACTGAAACCGGGATGATTCTTATTACTCCTCTCCCCGGGATAACGACCCTTAAGCCTGCTTCAGCCACCTTTCCTTTCCCAGGTATAGACGCGGATATTGTCGATGAGAAAGGACAGTCCGTACCGCTTGGCTCGGGAGGGTATCTGGTACTCAAACGCCCCTGGCCGGCGATGGCCAGGACGATATGGGGAGACCCACAGAGGTATGAGGATACTTACTGGAGCCGTTTTGATGGTCTCTATTTCACTGGAGACGGTGCCAAACGAGACGAGGAGGGTTATTACTGGCTACTGGGGAGAGTTGATGATGTCTTGAACGTCTCCGGGCACCGTATTGGGACAATGGAAGTTGAGAGTGCTCTAGTGAGTCACGAGGCGGTAGCCGAAGCGGCAGTCATCGGTATCGATCATGAAATCAAGGGTCAGGCTATAGCAGCCTTTGTAACTCCACGCGCCGGTGTAGATGTTGGAGGATTGGAAAAGTCTCTGCGCGTCCATGTGGCTGACGCTATAGGGGCCATAGCACGTCCAGAAAAGGTTTTCCTGACACCCGAGCTTCCTAAGACTCGAAGTGGCAAGATCATGCGCCGATTACTTCGGGATGTTGCGGAAGGTAAGGTTCTCAGTGACACCACGACTCTAGCCGATGCCGGGGTTATGGAATCCATCAAAAAGCAATACGATGATCAGGAGTGAAATTAGATACCTAGCCCTGGAACCTCTCTAGCATTCATCCGATCGCTTTTGACTGCACAGTGGCTTACAGCTGGTGCTAGCAGTATTCTTTAAGGGCAGTTTGAAGGTCGGATGAGATATCAATGGCTTCGCGGCTCTCGATTTTGTGTCGTTCCATCATAAAGACCAGTTTACCGTCCTTAAACATAGCCACACTTGGTGAGGATGGTGGAAATGGCTTCATGTACTCTCGTGCCTGTGCCGTTGCTTCTAGATCTTGGCCAGCAAAAACAGTAGTCAGACGGTCTGGTTTGTATCCCTGATCAAGTGCATGTGCAATACCCGGCCTTGCCTTGCCGGCAGCACAGCCGCAAATGGAATTTACTACCAGCAGCACAGTTCCCTCATCGGACTGGAGCGCATTATCGACATCTGTGCCAGTTTTCAACTCTTCGAATCCTATACTAGTGAGTTCTTCCCGACCGGGACGAACCCACTCCTCTGGGTAAGGCATAGTGTAATCTCCTCTAAATTCAGTGAGCCTCCATTATAGTTGCTTTGTCGGAGCGCTTCTAGCCCATTCGCCAAGTAGTCGCCAGTGACGCCCCGAGAGTCTCTCGTCAATCGAGCCATCTGCTCTGTCTGTAGTGCAGTAGATTTTTATTCGAAGGCTGGTATGCCGGTGATGCTTTGCCCCAGAATCAAAGTGTGGATGTCGTGAGTGCCTTCGTATGTGTAAACTGACTCGAGGTTGGCCATGTGCCTGAAAACGGGATACTCAGACAAAATACCGTTGGCGCCAAGCATGTCTCTTGCGACCCGAGCAGTTCTTAAGGCCATGGCGACGTTATCCCGCTTACCCATGGAGACTTGGTCGAACCTAAGCTTCCCCTGGTCTTTAAGCTGACCTAGCCTGTAGGACAAGAGTTGGCCTTTAGTGATATCTGAAAGCATTATGGCAAGTTTTCTTTGTACAAGTTGATGAGAGGCAATAGGTTGATCCGCGAACTGTTTTCTCTCTAGAGCCCATTTTTTAGCGGCATCAAAGCAGGCTAGTGCACTCCCTACTCCTCCCCAAGCGATTCCGTAGCGCGCTTGAGTCAGGCACATGAGTGCGTTTTTGAGTCCCTCGGTTTTAGGTAAACGATTCGAAGAAGGAATCCGACAGTTATCGAAAATCAATTCGGATGTGATGGAGGCACGCAGAGAATGTTTGTTGTGGTAGTCCTTTGTATCGAATCCAGGAGTTCCTTTCTCAACCAGGAATCCTTGAATTGTCCCATCCTCAATTTTGGCCCAGACAACAGCAACGTCAGCTACGGAACCGTTTGTGATCCAAGCTTTAGCGCCGTCTAAAATGTATTCATCACCTACATTTCGAGCTCTTGTTCGCATATTTCCTGGATTAGAACCAGAGTCTGGTTCTGTGAGGCCGAAGCACCCAAGGGCTGACCCTGATTGCAGTTGAGGAAGCCATTTCTCCTTTTGTTCATCACTCCCAAAAGCATAGATGGGATACATCACCAGGGCACCTTGAACGGAGACAAAACTTCGCAAACCGCTATCTCCTCTTTCAAGCTCCTGCATGATCAGGCCATAGGCTATGTTGTTCAGGCCAGCGCAGCCATACCCTTCCAAGTTGGCCCCGAAAAACCCAAGTTCTGCCATAGGGGAGATCAGTTCGTCGGGGAAGGTCCCTGCCATGTAATGGTCTTCTATGACAGGCAGAACTTGGTCGTCGACAAAAGCGCGTACAGTATCCCTGACTAGCAGTTCTTCCTCAGTAAGCAAATCGTCTATGGAGAGGAAGTCAACTCCATGAAAACTCATATTCGAAACTATAACACGATATTTGAAAGGATAGGCTCAAGAATTAAGTCTCTTCCGAAAGCATGGAGGTCGAGCAAAAAACAAACCCCCAAAAAATAAGTCTGGAAAATCTAGTTAGACAATAAGGCCATCCTGTGGAGAGTTCGCGTCCCTGTAGATGTTGGCTGTGCTATAAAGTATCTATGATCATTGGCTTAACTGGGAAAAATGCTGCTGGCAAAGGAGAGGTTGCTGCCTATCTCAAGCAGAAAGGCTTCTATTATTACTCTCTGTCTGATGTGCTGCGCGAGGAACTCAGGGAGCGTGGTGACGAGCTAACTCGTAAGAATTTGATCCGAGTCGGTAGAGAATTGCGAGAGACTCATGGCGAAGGCTGTTTGGCCGAGCGGATATTGAAACGGGCACAGGAAGACAAAAACTACGTAATCGATTCTTTCCGTCATCCTTCTGAAATAGGTGTTTTCCGTCAACATCCAGCTTATCGCTTACTTTTGGTAGTTGCCGATGCCGGGGTTCGTTTCCAGCGCATTAGAGACCGTGGGCGGGAGTCAGATCCGACTACACTTGCCGAGTTCGAGTCTCTTGAAGAGGAGGAGGCTACCAGTAATGAATCATCCGGACAACAACTTGAGCTTAGCGCCCTCGAGGCGGATGCTACTGTTGCTAACAACGGTAGCAAGAAAGATCTTGGAGAGAGAATAGGGGAAATTGTTAGTGGATGGACTAAGCAACTCTTACGTCCTAGCTGGGATGAGTATTTCATGGGCATTGCCAAAGTAGCTGCACTCAGAAGCAACTGCATTAAGCGTAAAGTTGCAGCGGTGATCGTACGGGACAAGCGTATTGTCTCAACTGGTTATAATGGGACTCCTCGTGGTACTAAGAATTGTTTTGAAGGAGGGTGTCCTCGCTGTAATAGTTTGGCTGATAGCGGTACACGACTTGATGAGTGCTTGTGTTCTCATGCGGAGGAGAACGCCATAACACAGGCGGCCTACCATGGTGTTAGTGTGAAGGAGGGCTCCCTTTACACGACCTTTGCCCCGTGTCTAATGTGCACCAAGATGATAATCAATGGTGGCATATCTGAGGTAGTATACAATCTCGATTATCCTCTAAATGAAGCATCTTTCGATCTGCTGAAGCAGGCCGGAGTGGATTGCCGTCAGTACGAAGTGGGATAGCTAGAGTCCAGGAATGATCCGACTAGTCTCCAAAGACACGAGTGTATATATCGGGCAGGTAGCGCAGTCGAGTACGCGGGTCAAAAATGGCTACGATTTCGTCCTTGGTAAGGTGCTTAGAAATATCGGGGTCGTCTACTATCAATTGGAAAAAGTCAGCACCTTCGTCCCAGACTAGCATGGCATTGCGTTGTACCCAGGTGTAGGCATCCTCTCGTAAGGCCCCCTTTCGGACCAGAGCCAACAGCAGAGCAGAAGAGTGGAACAAGCCACCAGTCATTTCTAAGTTTTGCTGCATACGTTTAGGATGCACTACTAAATTTCTCAAAATTTTGGTCAGGCGGATGGTCATATAGTGGAGTAATGTAGTGCTGTCCGGAAGGATGATCCTTTCTGCTGAGGAGTGAGAGATGTCTCGCTCGTGCCACAAGGGGACATTCTGAAGGGCTACCATGGCATTGCTGCGCAGTACCCGGGATAATCCTGAGATGTTCTCACTTCCTATAGGATTCCGTTTATGGGGCATTGATGAGCTACCCTTCTGTCCGGTCGCGAAAGGTTCTCCGGCTTCCCCTACTTCCGTGCGTTGGAGGTTCCGGATTTCGGTGGCGATTTTGTCGTAAGTGGATCCAATAATAGCCAGAGTACATGCGAACTCAGCATGACGATCCCTTTGCAACGTCTGAGTTGAGGCCTTTGCAAACCCTAGACCAAGTTTTTTGCAGGCTAGTTCTTCCACTCTGGGCGGGAGATGGGAGAATGTACCAACGGGGCCACTGATTTTCCCGATCTCCACTGCCTGGCGGGCTAGCCGGAACCGTTCTAGGTTGCGCTCCATTTCGCAGTACCAGACGGTCATTTTAAGACCCAGACTGGTTGGTTCCGCATGGATGCCGTGGGTGCGTCCCATCATCAACGTGTCTTGGTAGTCAACAGCCTTTTGGTGGAGAGTGTCGAGAAGGGCATTTAGAACTGCCTCGATTAAATCACAAGCTTGGCGTAGTTGAAGGGCTTGAGCTGTGTCAACGACATCCGTGGAGGTCAAGCCTAGATGGACGAAACGGGATTCGGGGCCTAGCGTCTCGGCTACGGCTGTTGTAAAAGCAACCACATCGTGGTGAGTATCCTTTTCGATCTCATAAATACGTTCTAAGGAAAAGTTTGCATTTTTACGGATTTTGCGTGCCGCTTCGATAGGAATTTCGCCCAGTTCAGCAAGCACTTCAGAAACGGCGATTTCGACATCGAGCCATTTCCTGAAACGGTTTTCGTCTGTCCAAACACTAGCCATTTTGGGATCGGCATAACGCGAAATCATACGCTTATCATCTCGGATGGGTGGCCCTGATATGTTAGGTGTACCTGACAGGAATCAAAAAGACCTTGGCGGCTTCTGTTGCCCAGTGCCTTGCGGGCACTTTCGAGAGCGATCTCTGGCTCATTGTTTTGGCGGCTCAAATGGGCCAAAAAAAGGTGGGCTGTACGACCGTCGTAGTCTTTGCGCAAAAAATCAGCAATCATTCGGTTGGAGAGATGCCCCAAACGGCTTAATACACGCTGTTTGATCTTCCACGGGTAAGGGCCGATGCGGAGAAGGTTCTCATCATGGTTGGATTCGAGGACTAACCAATCGCAGTCATTAATTTTGGATTTCACAGTCGGACTCAGTTCTCCTAAGTCGGTGGCTACTGCTCCGCATTTATCACCCGCACTCAAGCGAAAACCCATAGGCTGCAGTGCATCGTGTGAAATAGAAAAGGGTTCTATTTCAAGATCTTTTATATGTACGGAAGTTTCAGAGACTAGAGACTGCCAGTTTTCTATCTCTTGCAGTCCAGTTGCCTCCTTGCGTGTTCCCTGGCTCATGTATACAGGGATCCTCTTATTCTTGACGAAGGAGGGAACACCGCTACTGTGATCGAGGTGACCGTGAGTCAGAAGTACGGCATCAATGTGAGCCTCTGCCAGGTTAGCCTCTCTCAACCTTCGGGCAAGACTGCGGGGGCCGAATCCAAGGTCGATGAGGACGCAGGTCTCCCCGGTCGACACAATAGTGCAATTTCCACCGCTCCCACTGCCCAGTACGGTAACTTTCACGGTAAGATAAAATGTAACAGTTAGGTATGAACATGATGAATCTTTTAGGCAGGACAGAAAAAGAATTGAGGGAGATGGTCCACATGATGGGCGAGGAGTCTTTCCGGGGATCGCAGTTGTACCAGAATATTTATCAACGACAAGAAAAAGACATCCAATCGATGTCAAGCCTTCCCGGGAAGTTACGCACGAAGCTGGGAGAGACGTGCATCATTGATATGCCCCGCGTTCATCAAGTAAAGACCTCAATCGACGGGACTCGCAAGCTACTCTTGACGTTACGAGACAACGAGTTTATAGAGACGGTGGTCATTCCCGATAGTAGCCGAGTGACACTTTGTATTTCCTCGCAGGTTGGGTGTGGTGTCGGATGTCCGTTTTGCCTGACCGCCCAAATGGGTTTAACACGCAATCTTAGGGTTGGAGAAATTCTTGGCCAGATAATGACCGCCATTAGGCAAGGATATCTGGGGGGGAAAACCTGCAACATTGTTTTTATGGGTATGGGGGAGCCACTTTACAACTACAAGCGGGTGATGAAAGCTTTCCATCTTATGATCGATCAGAAGGGTATGGGTTTTTCGAAAAGGCGTATCACAGTATCAACCTCTGGTGTGGTGCCCGTTCTGGAACGCATGATCAAAGAGCCTCTGCTTCCCAACTTGGCTATTTCACTGAATGCGACAACGGAAAAGATGCGGGACCAACTAATTCCTATAAATCGTCGTTGGCCTATGCGAAGTCTTCTGGACTGTTGTCGTCGACTTCCCCTGGGGCCTAAACGATCTATAACCTTTGAATTCGTTCTTCTCAGAGGACTAACAGATTCTGACAATGATGCTAGGCGCCTGGTACGATTATTAAGAGGGATCCGGTCCAAGATCAATCTCATTCCATATAACCCCAACCCCGGGTTACCTTATCAGCGCCCTTCTGATCGCCGTATAGCGAGTTTTCGCAGGATTTTGACAGATCATCACTTGCCTGTATTTGTACGCCGGACTCGAGGGGCTGATATCTCCGCAGCTTGTGGCCAGTTGGCTCACCTCCAGCAGGAGGTTTCTCATGGCTAGGACTTTTCACATTGTTACTTTTGGGTGTCGTACTAATCAGGCTGATAGTGGAGCCCTACGTGAGGCATTTCTATCCCGTGGATATATAGAGCAGGTCGAGCCTCGAGCCGATGTAGTTGTAGTCAATTCTTGTACTGTTACCCAGCGCTCGGATCAACAGGTACGTCAAATGGTGCGCAGACTGAGGAGGTCTAACCCTAAAGCCAAATTAATCATAACGGGTTGCTATGCCCAACGCGACCCTAGTGCCCTGTCCAACATTGAGGGAGTAGATGCAGTTGTCGGTAACACTCACAAATCAGAAGTCGTGAGTATTGCGGCGAAGAGATCGATAGACCCATTGGGTTTTTCCGAAGTGGCACGTGTTTTTCGAGATTCATTCGACTTAAGTATCCGAACAGATCGAGGTTCTGTAGCGAAGGAAGGGCAAAGAACTCGCCCTTTTGTCAAAGTCCAGGATGGATGCGATTCACACTGTACTTATTGCATCATCCCTGAGGTTAGAGGCCCTAGTCGATCAGTACCTCCTGATCAGTTAGTTGAACAAGTCAGAGATCTGGTGAGGGAGGGATTTCAGGAGATCGTGTTGACGGGAATTCACATCGGAACTTATGGGCGCTACATGGATCCTCCCCTAACTTTCCACAAACTTCTCAAGAAGTTATTGGAGATTGAGAAGTTGCAGCGATTGCGTATTAGTTCGATTGAGCCCATGGAATTATCCCGGAGAGTAATTCATCTCGCAGCTGCTAGTGAGGGCAGAATTGCTCCGCACTTTCATATTTGCCTGCAGAGCGGCTGTGATCGGATCCTAAAGAGAATGCTACGACCATACAAAACTGCTAGATTTCGTAGTCTTCTCGAAGAAATCAGATTAGTTTTGCCGGAGGCTGGGATAGGAACGGATGTAATTGGAGGCTTTCCGGGGGAGTCAGATCAGGATCACCAGGAAAGTTTGCAGTTTGTGAAACAGATGCCGCTAACTTATATACATGTTTTTCCGTACAGTGATCGCCCAGGGACTGCTGCCTCAACAATGGAAGGCAAAGTTGACAGTGCAACGGTGCGCCGCCGGTGTTCTCAATTCAGGAGAATCTCTAAAAGTAAAAATCTAGAGTTTCGTACCAGACAGTTAGGGCGTAAAGTTGATGCCTTGACCCTTAGTGATTTTTGGGGAGGGCAAAGGGTGGCGCTGACAGATAACTATTTGAAGGCGCTGGTCGACCCAAGGATACCGGGGAACAGATTGGTAAGGTTACGGGCGCGAGTTGGCCCCGAGGGGTACCTTTCTCTCACTTGACCGGAATCCTGCTAGCATCCACATTCTTCCTTGGTCCTGATTCCTTCTATACGAATAGAAAGAATGATGTTGACAACTGGTGCAAAGTGTACAGTCAAGTATTGTTGCTATTCCGAGGCTGTAAGCGTCTAGTAGATTGGCTTTCACCAAGTTTAGGTGGCGTTCTGTGAAGAGGTTATTGATATCGTGGCCTTTCTGTATAAATCGTTGTTTGACATCTTCTCCTACTTCATAGCAACAACTACGGATGCAGGGTCCAATTGCCACAATCAATTGCTTGATCTCGGTCTTGGGTTGTTTCATGAATGCTTTAATTCCATTACGTATGATATGGTCCGCGGTTCCTTTCCATCCGGCGTGAATCATGCCTACTCTTTGCATCGCCGGGTCAACTATGAGAATAGGAACACAGTCAGCGGTTCGGATAATCCCAAAAATTTCGGGGGTGTCTATGAGCATCCCATCGCCATCTAGAGGACTGTTGCCCGGGATGATATCCTGACCTTCGAGGATATGAGCGGAGTGCACCTGATGAGTTTGAAAAGTTCGACTCTGTGAGATGCTCAAGGTCTCAAGAAATCGGTTTTTCCGGAGTGCTCCCTCGTGCGGGTTAACTATACCCGAGGCTTTGTCTGTACCACGACTAGTAAAGGCGTGAACAAAGCCGGGGATAGTCTCCAATTCCTCGAATCGAAAGTGAGGTACGGATTCCACGGAGTATTCGTAGAACATTTTAGATAAGCCAGGTTAACATAAGCTTATGATCCTAGGACTGGGGGTAGATATAGTTGAGGTTAACCGTATCCGACTGGCGTTGCTCAAAGGGGATTCCTTCATGAGGCGTGTGTTCACCCAGGCAGAGATAGATTACTGTACTAACCAACAGAACCAGTATCAACACCTTGCCGGTCGATTTGCTGTTAAAGAAGCTGGTCTGAAGGCTCTGGGAACAGGTTGGGGGCAAGGGATTCGATGGCAGGATGTTGAGGTCATCAATGAGGAGTCGGGGAAGCCCGTAATCAGGTTTCATGGTAAGGCGCTTGAGATTTTGCAGGAGAAAGCTATTAGTGGGATGCTAGTTACGATTTCACACTCCGAAAAATATGCCGTTGCTGTGGTGGTGATGGAAGGTTTCTGAACAGAGGAAGTGGCATGACTGAATACTCGACGCGGGCTAGATGTGGATCAGTGGAGCCCTGGATACCTGAGGAGGAGGTTTACCGGTTAGCAAGGGACAGTTCCCTGACGGACTTAATTCAGGAAGCAAGTTCATTGCGAGATCGAGGCCATGGAAAACTGATCACCTATTCGCGTAAGGTATTCATCCCTCTTACCCATTTGTGCCGGGATGTCTGCCACTACTGTACGTTCGCTGCCCCTCCACGGCCAGGGGAGCGAGCCTACATGACTCCTGAAGCTGTGCTAGAGACTGCTCTCCGAGGTGCCCAGGCAGGATGTAAAGAAGCTTTATTTACCTTAGGAGATAAGCCCGAGCTACGCTATAAGACTGCCCGTAGTGACCTGGAGGGGTTAGGGCATAATTCGACACTATCCTATCTAGGAGAGGTGGCGAATCTGGTTATGCGGGAGACAGGGCTACTACCTCATCTCAATCCTGGTTTAATGGAGACGGATGACCTGATTCTTCTGAAGCCCGTTTCGGCTTCGATGGGGTTAATGTTGGAGTCCTTGTCGCCGGGGCTAACACAAAAGGGAGGTCCTCACTATGGTTCTCCCGACAAGGATCCCGCTCAGAGGCTAAAAACAATCGAGCGGGCTGGGAGACTAAAAGTACCCTTCACGACAGGTATTCTGATCGGAATCGGAGAGACAAGACATGAACGGATAGAAAGCCTTCTAGCCCTCCGCCGTATTCATATGAAATATGGTCATCTCCAAGAGATCATCATTCAGAACTTCAAGGCTAAGGTCGGAACTAAGATGGCTGCTGCTGCTGAGCCGTCTTTAGAAGAGCTTCTTTGGACAATCGCAATGGCTCGTTTAATATTCGGCTCTAATGTAAACATTCAGAGTCCACCAAACCTGAGCCCAGAGTCTCTGGGAGACGTCATCTCGTCTGGGATCAATGATTGGGGAGGAGTATCCCCAGTGACGCCGGATTTTGTCAATCCGGAAGCCCCCTGGCCGGCAATAGAAGACTTGACCCGACAGACTGCTAGGGCAGGGAATACTCTAGTTGAACGATTGACTGTCTATCCCGAGTACGTACTCTCTAGCGAAGATTGGGTCACGCCACAGGTTTCAAAGTATGTCTTGAAAGTCTGTGACGCTGAAGGTCTGGCAAGAACAGATGAGTGGTTAACAGGTATCGGTGGAGAGGTTCCAGTCACACCAATTCAGCCGAAGACATTATTTGTGCCCAAACGGAAGGTTTCTCTGGATGTTGTGCTGAAATCCGCTTCCGAAGGGACCATGTTAAGAGAAAAAGATATTGTTGCTTTGTTTCAGTCCAGGGGGGCGGCGGTAGAGGAAGTTTGCCAGGCAGCAGACGAACTGCGGAGTAGCTCTGTTGGGGATGTTGTCAGGTATGTGGTAAATCGAAATATTAATTATACCAATGTGTGTTATTACCGATGTCAGTTCTGTGCTTTTTCAAAGGGAAAGTTAAGCGAGAATTTGAGAGGGCATCCTTATGTGTTGGATCTCAATGAAATAGTCCGAAGGGCTCAGGAAGCATGGCAGCGTGGGGCTACCGAAGTCTGTTTGCAGGGAGGGATTCATCCCGATTTTACCGGAGATACTTACCTAGAGATTTGTCGGGCTATTCGCGCGGCAGTGCCTTCCATGCACATCCACGCGTTTTCTCCACTCGAGATACACCAAGGTGCTGAGACTCTGGGTGTCCCACTACAGTCGTTTTTAGAGTCTTTACAGAGAGCGGGACTAGGGACGTTGCCAGGGACGGCTGCAGAAATCCTAGATGATGAGATACGGGAGATCATTTGCCCTGACAAAATCACTACGGAGGATTGGGTGCAGGTCATCGAAACAGCTCACAAAATTGGGATTCGGACTACAGCGACTATCATGTTTGGGCATATAGATGGTCCGTTGAACTGGGCGCGCCATCTCCTAGTTCTCCGGCGTCTCCAAGAAAGGACAGCAGGTATTACGGAATTTGTACCGCTTCCGTTCGTAGCTAGTGAAGCTCCTCTTTTCCTGAAAGGGAAAGCACGTAATGGACCAACCTTTCGAGAAGTTCTTTTAATGCATGCAGTTGCACGTTTGGCATTATTCCCCGTGATTCCCAATATCCAGACTTCTTGGGTTAAGCTCGGCCCTAAAGGAGTAGAGGCTTGTCTGAAGGCAGGAGCTAACGATCTGGGAGGGACACTCATGAACGAATCGATCACTAGGGCCGCAGGGGCAAGGCATGGGCAGGAGATGTCGCCTCAGCAGATGGAGAAATTGATCAAAGGAGCAGGTAGGCAACCTAAGCAACGGACTACGATATATGAGGTCGTAGATAAAGAAAGAAGACAAGCATCCCTCGAAGCGGCCCCAATGACGCCTATTTATAATCAGCCAGCGGTGGAATACGAGCGGATTTGAGGTAATGATGAAGCCAGGTGAGTTGCTTCACCCTCCAGGCTGGATAGGACCCCCGTGTTAGTTGAGGCTTTGGACGAGTGACCCGACCGTATCTCTGACCTTTACGAATGCACCAATGATTGCGATCAGGCAAGCAATCCCCATTGCTATGTTCCAGGCTTTTCTTCTGTTCCCTTTTTCACGATCATCGCCCATGAAATTTTTATTATTGGTCAGAAGGAGAAAACCTAAGTAGGCAATGGGTAACAAGATAAGTCCGAACGATGAAATCAATGGACCCAGCCAAAAGGGGGCTTTGTAGCCGATGCCGAGGATTCCTATCGCAGGTAAGAGTGCACCAACTTTAAACCACCTACTGGTTTTGGGTACATGCATAACCTCGGAGATGGCTAAACCGGTAATCAGCATTAGGATAGGTATCGTACTCAGGGGCATCGCCGCAATTCCAATGTCAAAAAGGACACGGCCGGTTGACGCAGGGAGTAAAGTCCCCTCGAAGAGGGGGCTCATGACACTCGCTACTGCAGCCGGATTCGCTGGGGCTTCCGGAGATCCTTGAAGGATATTGGCTGTGGTGATGACGACCAAAGATGATCCTACCGCAAAAGGAAGGAGCATCCCCCCCCATAAATCGAAACGAGTGAGCCCAAGATGTTCTCGGCCCCAAGATCGTGCTCGGAGTGTCAAGGGGAAAAGGAATGTCATATTGATGCCAACCGCACAACCTAGAGCCCCGAGTACCATGGTTCGGTCAGCAGGATCATCTGGCAGTCCACTGGGAACTAGACCTCGGAGGACTCGTCCCCAATCTATGCCCGTACGAAGGGCTACGATCAGGAAGCACAACAACATTATCGCTACGATAATTCTCAATAATTTCTCGTAGCGCTGGACACCTGCACTGGCAGGTTTACCGTAGGCCCAGGTCAAGGGGATCGAAACTCCTAGAATGACAAGTCCGACGATCCACTTAATTGTCTGTTCGGAGGTAGTAGTCTCGGCCCACCCGGCAACTACAGCCAGATCCCCTAAGCAGGCGGTTGCCACCGAATACTGGTTCATACTCCAGAAGATGGATCCGACTATGGCTGCCAGTGCCCATGCTAAAGCTAAAGTTGGACTGATGTGGCGCCCCATAGCTCGGTAAATCGACCTCTTCTTAAAGAGGATTGGCCTAGCGATGGCTCCGAACATGATAACTCCCATCAACATTCCGAGAATATTGACCCATAACATCTCGTATCCGAATTTCCAGCCCAGATAGAAGGCACTGGTCGCGCTACTAGCCCCAAGGGTTAGAGCGCCTTGTATCCAGCCGGGTCCAGATAGAGAGGCATATCCCGCCAGTCGGCCTGGCCATGATCGGGAGTTGATTTCGCGAAGATCTTGTAATTCTTTATCCGTAGTCATTACTTTAAATGAGTTGCAGCTGCCGAGAAGTTAATTTTAGAGGATCAATCCCGCCTAAAGTCAAGTTTTTCTTGGATCAAAATGTACCCTCGGGGCATAGATCGCATGAGGGAGTTTTTGAGGCTGGGGGTGTTTTTCAGCCAGAGAATATTCGTTTGTACCATGGAATCCCTTTTTGTCTGAGAGTCTCTTGTTGTTGTTTCTTCCTCAGTTTTTGCAAAAACACATCTCCTGCGGACTGATGACAATCTTTATACTTGCGCCCACTACCACACGGGCAAGGTTCGTTCCTTCTAACTCGAAGTGAGCGATGAGGGCCCGTGAAAGGTCCTTGTTTGACCATCTGTGGGGTGATTTTTCGACTTTTCCGCTTCATTTGGACTCTCTCAAGCACTACTCGGAACTGCGGGCTGGTTTTATTCTCAACCTTCCCGTGGCAGGCCCTGTTGAATCTTGTCCTTGTCTTTTCTCTAAAGTCTTTTTACTCTATCTCGGTCCCTACTATTGAATCAGAAAGCAGGTCCAGATACTAGTTGCAGGACCACCGGGATTATTCGAAATCAGGTTTGTTATCAATGACCTACTGATTAATTCAGCCTCTTCAGAGACAATATGATAGTCGATGTCGCGAGCATGTTATTTGTTAGATAATCCAATCGCTATGAATGGGGATCGGAAGTGTGGCACTTGTCGTCAGTTGTGAGCGTGGAAAAGGTTTCTCTAGCATGCAAGTAATTGCCACAGCTGTAATTTCCACTTATGATGAGCGGCCTCTGCACCAAGTCGGAGTGGTAAACAACTTTATGATAACGAAAAACAAGAAGTTTCAAAATGGTGGGCGATACTGGACTCGAACCAGTGACCTCCGCCGTGTGAAGACGGCGCTCTAACCAGCTGAGCTAATCGCCCGAGACGGGTCGTCGAGAGAGTCGCCATTCTAGTGAACATGGAGAGTTTGTGTCAATGAGCCAGAAACTAGATGTCATTGTGATTGGGGCCGGTGCTGCTGGACTTGCTTGCGGTATCGAAGCCAGAAGGCGGGATCTTGATTTTCTGATTATCGATCGAGGTGCAGTGGTAAACGCTATTGCGAAATTCCCCACCGATATGAAGTTTTTCACCACTCCTGATCTTCTTGAGATAGGAGGTCTGCCCCTGGTATGTGCGACCGAGAAACCAAGGCGTTCCGAGGTGTTGAAGTACTATCGTAGAGTTGTTGAATACTATCGGTTGCCCGTTAAAGATTACGAGGAGGTATTGGGAATATCGGGAGCTGATGAAGATTTTACGGTAGTAACTCGTGATCGTCTGGGTAATTCTTGCCAGTATCGTTGCAGGAAATTGATCGTGGCGGTCGGATACTATGACAACCCCAATATGTTGAGGATCCCAGGTGAGGAGCTGGGAAAGGTAAGCCATTACTATACAGAGCCTCACCCCTACTTCAGCCATAAAGTAGCAGTGATTGGAGGTAAAAATTCGGCTGTGGAGACAGCCCTGGATCTTTATCGGAATGGGGTAGAAGTGATATTGATCCATCGTGGTCCGGAACTTGGAAAACATATCAAGTACTGGGTGTTACCGGATATCCAGAATCGTATTCAGAATGGAGAAATCAAAGCTCTGTTATCAAGCGAAGTCACTGAGATCAGGCCCTCTGAAATAGTAGTCCAAACCCCTTCAGGTGAGCTCATTCTGGAGAATGATTTTGTGTTAGCAATGACTGGATACCACCCCGATGAAAAGTTTGTCGGGTCCCTTGGTATCGAGATGGATCCTGAACTGTTCGTTCCTTCACATGATCCTGAAACATTGGAGAGCAACGTGAAAGGGGTATATCTTGCTGGCGCGGTTGTGTCGGGACGAATGACCAATCGTATTTTCATTGAAAATGGTCGGTTCCATGGTGAGCAGATCTTTAAACATTGGCCGGAGCCGTAAACTACTAGCTGATGTATTTCGGACAAGAGCAGGTAGAGCAGTGTTCAAGATCGCTATTGTTGGTAGGCCAAACGTTGGGAAATCGTCCTTGTTTAACCGACTCACGGGGGCTCGTAAGGCGATTGTCGGAGATGAACCGGGGATCACTCGAGATCGCCTTTATGGGGCTGCCTTTTTCGACGGCAATCCCGTAGAATTGATTGATACAGGTGGGATTATCCCCGAAGATAAGGACCTGATCCCTGAACAGGTACTACAACAAGCTCAGGTGGCAATACAAGAGTCGGACCTGATCCTTCTCATAGTGGACGGTCGGGCCGGGCCCACCCATCTTGACGTAGCGCTTGTCGAGTTCTTACGTAATTCTGGCCACAGATTCTATCTTGTAGTGAACAAGATCGACTCCCAAGTTGTCGAAGATTTACCATTTGAGTTTTACGAGTTGGGAGTTGACGAAGTTTTTGCGATATCTGCTGAACATGGACGTGGGATAGAGGAACTCCTTGACAAGTTGTGTCCGCTAATTCCTCAGGGAGGAGTTGATGTAGAAGAGAGCGAAGCGACTCGAGTTGCGATCATTGGTCGACCGAACATGGGTAAATCTTCTATTTTGAACAGACTCCTCGGACAGGAGAGAGCCATTGTGACAGATATCCCCGGTACGACCCGGGATTCAATTGATACTGTTCTTGAACACGGGGGATACCGCTACAGGTTGGTGGATACAGCTGGTATTCGAAGAAAGGGTAAGACTCAGGGGTTAGCCGAAAAAATGAGTGTTGTTATGGCCCGAAAAAACATAGCCGCTAGCGACGTTGTTCTTCTGATGTTAGATGCTACAGAAGGGGCTACTAAGCTGGATGCAACCATAGGTGGTTATGCGCACGATGAAGGCAAGTCACTGATTGTTGTTGTCAACAAATGGGATCTAGTCGAGAAGGATACTCACACAGCCTGGCAGAGAGAGAAAGAAATTAGGATGCGGATGCGCTTTCTGTCCTACGCCCCTTTGGTATTCACCTCAGCCAAAAGTGGCCAGCGTGTGTTTCGACTGTTGGAGCATGTTAATAAAGCTAAACTGGCTCGGAGGAAACGGATCCCAACTGCTGAGTTGAATCGCTTTTTAGTCAAAAAAATTGAACCCCGAATCCAGACGGTACACGGCGACCGACAGCCACTTATGTACGTATCCCAGACTGGTATTGCGCCACCCACATTTGTTCTATTTACTCGCACACGTAAAAAGCTACACTTTTCTACGGAACGTTTCTTCATAAATCAGATAAGGCAGGTGTACGAGTTTTATGCGACCCCCATTCGCATTCGCCAGAGAGTCCGGAAATAAAAAGCACCCTAGTATAGACAGCATCTTGACAGTGTTTCAGGGGACCCATATGATCTGGCCAATTAGCTGTCTGTTCAACCATGAATATCCGGTGCAGTTGTGATCAAATCCGACATAGCCAGAGCTGTCTACGATACGCATGGTGGAATCTCCCACAAGGAGGCCCGGGAGATCGTCGACCTTATACTTGAGCTCATGATGGACCCACTTGTAAGAGGTCGGAATGTCAAGATGTCTGGTTTTGGTTCCTTAAATGTTGTCCGCCGCCGCAGTAGAGCTGGCAGAAATCCCCAAACCGGTAAACGGATAGTGCTTAAACCTAGTTACTATGTCACCTTTCGGCCATCTAAGAAGGTGTTCTGATGGTGCGAAAACCTCCGCCTAAACTTTTCTATAAGATTGGTGAGGTCTCTAAAATATGTGGTATTGAGACCCATGTCCTCCGCTATTGGGAGACGGAGTTCCCCTTGTTGTCGCCTGGGAAAAACCGTTCCGGGCAACGTATTTTTCGTCAAAAAGATATGGAGCTCGTTGATACGATTCGACACCTTCTCTATGAGGAAGGACATACTATTTCTGGTGCACGCAAAAGACTTAGTGAGCAAGGTGCCGGGGGTGGGCTCCCACTTTTCAGAAAGCAAGATCTTCCTTATAGAAAAGCTCTGGCCGAAACCCGTAAGGAGCTGGAATCATTAGCAGCTCAACTGCGAAAAGACCCTAGCTAGTATTCGGTTGTCTGTTCTTGGCAGATATCGCAGCATTTCTTGACAGAGCCTGTCACGATTCACAAAGGTTCTTGCTCTGTACTACCCTGTTTCAGATGTGGAACATGTGGATGCCTGCTGTTGTTGATAATCCACAATGCTGAGAATGATCCTATCCAGATCGTATCTTGGAGTGAAATCGGTTGTTTTTTGTATTTTTTTGATGTCTGGTATGCGTCTGCGCATGTCTTCAAATCCTGCTGGGTAGGCTTCCTCATAGGGGATTAATTGGACTGTGGAGGCACTGTTAGTAAGTTCGATTACTCGTTTAGCCAAAGCAGCTACGGAAATTTCTTGGTTTGAGCCGATATTGTACACTTCTCCTATCGCCTGCGGACTAGTACTCAATCTGGTAATGCATTTGACGACGTCGTCAACATGGCAAAAACAGCGAGACTGTTTCCCGTCGCCAAATACTTTTACAGGGTTGCCAGCCAGGGCCCAAGCTACGAATCTAGGCAGAACCATCCCATAACGGCCGACCTGACGCGGTCCGACTGTATTGAAAAGTCGAAAGATTGTGACGGGTAGCCCTTTTTCTTTCCAATACGCCAGAGCCAGAAACTCGTCGAGTGCTTTGCTGCATGCGTAGCTCCATCGTCCTAGATTAGTTGACCCAAGGACCAGGTCGTCCTCTTCAGAAAAGGGTATTTTTTTGCTTTTCCCGTATACTTCCGAAGTGGAAGCAAGAAGAACCCGTGTACCCCTCCTGGCCGCCAGATCAAGGACTATCTCAGTTCCCCTGATGTTTGTTTCTATACTACATACGGGGTCTTTGAGGATGAGCTGAACTCCAACTGCTGCTGCCAGATGAAAGACTACATCAGTCTCTTCTATTAGAGGGGTTAAGACTTTTTCGTTTAGTATTGAACCCACTTCAAATCGAAATGCTGGATTAGACATTAGATGTTCGATATTTTCCAAGCGGCCAGTGGATAGGTTGTCGATTACACTGACAACGTGGTTGTCGGCCAGAAGGTGGTCGCAGAGATGGGAGCCAATAAAGCCCGCTCCACCTGTAACAAGTACTCGCATGGACTACCTTAAAACGTTAGTAATTCCTCTTCAACTCCGAAGAAGGGCCCTTGAATGATATAATTTACTTCCAGACCTGCCGATGAAGAGAATATCCGTAGTTATACCTTTGTTCAACGAAAAGAGATCTCTGATTGGTCTCTACACAGAGCTCTCTGAAGAACTTGAAGGACATAA
>CAYXBG010000004.1:1591-44698 GCA_964463145.1 uncultured Acidobacteriota bacterium | reverse complement strand
CCACTGGACCCGGGTCCGGCCCGGAAAAAACAAAAAAACAAGAATATGCAGGATGAGGAACAGATCGACTACTACAAGAAGTGGTTAACCGAAGATGCGCGCTTTATCATTATGCCGGAGGAAAAGGAGGTCTTCTTTAGTCTGACAACAGACGAAGAGCGTCAGGCTTTCATCGAGCAATTTTGGCATCGCCGAGATCCCGATTTCCGTACCGCCCATAATGAGTTCAAAGAACAACACTACCGGCGAATTGCATACGCCAATGAAAAATACACTTGGGCTAAACCTGGTTGGCTAACTGATCGTGGTCGAATTTACATTATGCACGGGCCTCCATCCCAACTTGAAGACCACGCGGGTGCAGGGACTTACAATAGGCCTTTCCATGAGGGAGGTGGCTACACCAGCACTTACCCATTCGAAATCTGGCGTTACCGTTACATTGAGGGAATGGGGTCCGATATCGAACTCGAGTTCGTGGACAAATGCATGTGCGGTGAATTCCGCCTGGCTAAAAGCCCTTACGAGAAGGATGCATTTCTGGAGGGCAACCCGGAACTAGGGCCCACAGAAGCAGAGCTTATGGGAGACTCTCAACCCGTGGATCGCCCCTACTTTGACAAGGCTCAGCGGGTGCCAGGCAAGGGAAACTATCCCCTGCTCCAGGAGCGTTATCAGGATCATCCGTTTGTGCGCTATGAACGCTATGCTGCAATTCAGCGGGCACCCCAGATCAAATATCGAGATCTGCAGGAAATCGTTGAGGTGGATATTTCCTTCGAGCAACTACCTATGCGTGTTCGTGATGACTATTTTCGCCTTAACGAAGAAAAGGTATTGGTCCCGATTACAGTAGAGATAGATAATCGCAATCTTGACTTCTCGGAAGAAAATGGTCTCTATAAAGCTAACCTGGCCTTCTACGGCCTTGTTACGAGCCTATCTCGTAGGATTGTAAACGAGTTTGAAGACGATCTGGAAATCGTATACAACGCATCGGAATTCCAGGAGGGACAACTGAAAAAGGCTGCTTACCAAAAGATACTATTGCTAGAGGGTAAGGGGCGCTATCGATTGGATCTTGTACTTAAAGACAAGACCAGCGGTAAGGCAGCGGTGATCCGGAAGGCATTGGTGCCTCCCAAGTTCAACGGTGATGCCCTTGTAGGTAGTTCATTGCTGTTATCCCAAAAGATGGAGCCACTGGACGAGGTGCCTGACGGCGACATGTTTACTCTGGGAGATGTCAAGGTTTTACCAAGCCTAGATGGCATCTTCTCTAAGCAAACACCTGTAGGTGTTTACCTCCAACTTTACAACTTTGGAATAGAGCAAACTGAACAAAGACCGTCATTAGCCATCCACTACAAAATCAAGCGTAATGGACGAGTCTTACTCGATATGGAGGATCCGAAGGGCGGCTCAATTCACTTTTTCTCCGACGTCCGAGTCGTCTTATTGCAGCATCTCTCAGTCAATTCTCTCCCAGAGGGAAGCTACACAATAGAAGTGGAGGTCCGTGATGAAATCAGTGGCCAGCCGCCTATTCACTTCAGTCAACCGTTGGAGTTAAAACGCTCGCTATAGATTTGTGTGCTTGGGCCGTGACTTCACATCGCTATTCTTGGCCCTGACCAACCAAGGTTAAAGTTCTTCTCTGGAGCCATTAGAAGTGAGATGTCCCGAGTGAAAAATCAATCTGACGGTCTTCATTTCGACATTGTGGTGGTTGGTGGAACTCCCTCGGGCATAGCAGCAGCTATCAGCGCGGCACGTCTGGGATGCTCTGTAGCACTGACGGAATATCAAAGTCACCTGGGAGCGATGGCGGCCAGCGGTTTGGGAAAAACAGACATTCTCAATAAGGATGCCATCGGTGGAGTGTTTCTAGAATTTGTTCAGAGAGTTCACCAACACTACCTAGAGCAGTATGGAGCCGATTCCGAAAATGTCGAGCGCTGCAAGGAAGGCTACTACTATGAGCCTTCAGTCGCCGAAAAGATCTTCGGGGATATGACTCAAGAGTCTGGGGTACGTGTTTACCTCAATCATCGATTAAGCGAGGTCGTCTCTTCTGAGGCCGGTATCTCGGCGGTTAGAATCATCGATCGTGCGACAAGAGAAAGTTGCGAGCTCCACGGGAATAGGTTCATAGATGCTACATATGAGGGGGATCTTGCCGCCTGGTCTGGAGTCCCCTACCGGGTTGGTCGCGAGAGTCGCTCTAACTATAACGAACTCCATGCAGGGGTCGTTTACCAAGATCATAGGACCCATACTTTTTTACAAGGAACCACAGGAACAGGCGATACAAGGCTCCAAGCCTACACCTACCGTCTCTGTTTCACCGACGACCCTACCAACTCACGAATCCTGAGAACCCCGCCACCGGATTACGACCGTACTCGATACCTCCAATACTTCGACGATCTACAGAGAGGGCGCTTGGATCCACCTGATGTACTGGATCCGGAATTGGGTGAATACGGCCCCATTATGGGAACTATGGTAAGGGCTTTCTCGATGGCCGAGCTGCCAAACAGAAAACTGGATATCAACATGAATCCCCGGCCACTGGGATTCCCTTTCTGTCAAGAAAATGAAGGCTATATTGAAGCAGATTGGGAAGGGCGAGAGATAATTGCAAAAAGGATTCGCAACATCACATTAGGCTTGCTCTATTTTCTCCAAAACGATGAACAAATACCTGAAGAACACCGCGAACTTGCTAGACGTTTCCATATGGCCGAAGACGAGTTCATAGATAACGACAATTTCCCTTGGCAGCTCTATGTCCGGGAAGCCCGTCGCATCTGGGGTGAATACACACTAAGCGAAAAGGATGTGGTCCCGACTGATGGGACAGCCCGGCCACCAGTGCATCGAGATAGCGTAGTAGCCGGAGAATTTCCTATTGACAGTTTCCCGGTCCAGAAACGAGAGAAGGGCCGCGAAGGATTAGAGGGGTACCTCTCAGTCCTGTCAGACATAACACGCCCCTACCAGATCCCCTACAGAATTATAATACCCTTAAAGGTCGAGCGGCTTCTTGTTGCCGTTGCAGCATCTGCTACTCACGTAGCCTTCTCTACAGTCCGCATGGAGCCTACTTGGATGGCCCTAGGCCAAGCGGCAGGCACCGCAGCCTACATCAGTCTTCGGCTTAAATGCAGGCTTCGGGATGTGCCTGTGGATTTGTTGCAACGACTGCTCCTTCGAAGTGGGCAAATTCTGACCTATTTTGACGATCTCAACCCTGAAGCCCAAAGCCACGCTGCCCTTCAATACCTTGGAGTACATGGATGCTTCTCAGACTACCAAGCCAAAGCGGATAAGCCTCTCTCAAGGCAGACCACAATGAGTTGGCTGGCTGCCATACTAGGTTCTCGTGATTCATCCAGCGAAAGGGACTGTTTTGTTGAAAGTGCCCAGTACCAAGAAAAGCCCTTTCTGATGTTCCTGCTTGACCTTCTGGAAACTCTGCAGTTAGAAACCGCCAAGGAGAGGAATTTCTCCTCGACATGCCTGCAAAAAATGGAGGAATACGGGCTCCCAAAAACGACCCTGTCTAACACGGCCCGAGACTTTACCCTGGAGCCCCTGACTAGGGACGAGTTTTCCTTTGCACTCTACCAGCTACTGGATATTCTTATCCCCCTTGCAGATTATCTTGATGAGTGATCCTTAAGATAATCTACGAAGGACCAATTTCTGGTATATTCATTGCTCTTCGATTTTAGGTAGAGATACCCCTAGAACATCCAGCCCACATTTGAAGTCTTGAGGGTATCTCACATGAATGGAGCAAATATGAGATACCCCATTTTCATTCTTCTTAGTTCGTTGCTGGCAACACCTCTAGGACTGGCTGTCGGTGAAAACGACAACGCCCAGTCAGGGCCGACACCAGCAACTCGCCCTAATGTTATTTTCATCATGGCAGATGATCTCGGCTATGGCGATCTTGGATCTTACGGCCAAACCATGATTAGGACCCCGCATATTGACAGGTTGGCTAAGGAAGGTATGCGCTTCACTGATGCCTATGCCCAGACTGTTTGCGCTCCTGCTCGGAGCAGTCTTATGACAGGCCATCACAACGGACACGGCCGACTTCGAGATAACATTCCGCATGGAATTTTTCTAAGGCCTGACGACTTCACTTTGGCTGAACTGATGAAACAGGCAGGATACAAAACCGGGGGAGTGGGAAAGTGGTCATTGGGGAATCCAGGCTCTTGGGGAGTGCCCAACTACCAGGGATTTGATTACTATTATGGCCACCTGAACCAAGACCAGGCCCACTTTTACTACCCAGATTACCTTTGGGAAAATGATCAGGTGAAACTACTCCATGAAGTCCGGAAGCCTGGCGGTATGTTGGGCAATCGTGGTCATGGCAGGGAATTCTACACGCAAGACCTTTTCACTGAAAAGGCGTTAGGCTTCATCAGACAACATCGCGAGGATCCTTTTTTCCTCTATCTGCCCTACACGATTCCCCACTTCTCCGACTATCCCACGGACTCTCCAGAAATTTTTATTGTCCCCAGTGACGCTCCTTATAGCGATCAAGATTGGCCTCAAGTTAGCAAGAATTACGCTGCGATGATCACCCGTATGGATCGTGACGTAGGTAGAATTATGTTGCTTCTTGAGGATCTCGGCATTGATTCCAATACCTTGGTGTTTTTTACCAGTGACAATGGACCTTGGGGAGGATCACCTATCCACTCGGTTGAGTTTTTCGACTCTAACGGACCACTACGTGGTGTCAAAAGAGACGTGTACGAGGGAGGCATTCGAGTACCCCTCATTGCCCGTTGGCCGGGAAGGATCTCCCCAGGTCAAACCAGCCACCAATTGATTGCATTGTGGGATATGATGCCGACCTTGGCAGAACTAGTTGGCTTGCCAGTCCCCAGTGAGGTTGACGGGGTCTCGGTTTTACCCACGCTCTTAGACGGTTCGCTTGTAGAACGCAATTACCTCTATTGGGACTATGGACACGTAAGGCAAGCCTTTAAGCAAGCAGTGCGCTGGGGTAAATGGAAAGGAGTTCGGCTGGCCGTGGGAGCCCAGCTCGAGCTCTACGACTTAGAAAACGACATCGGTGAGGACAGGAATATTGCTTCAAACCACCCGGAAATCGTTCATAGAATTGAAGCCATGATGGAAGCTGCCCTGGAGTTAACACCTGATTACCCCATCCCGGGATTGAACGCACCTGCTCCAGCAAGTGATTGATAACTAGGCTTTTCCAAAAACTTTTCATAAACTTCATTCTGCGGCACAATGAAAACTATTCTTCTTAAAATTTCCAAAACACGAGGTTGAAAATGAGACCTAAAATAAATCGACGGAGTTTCGTAGAAAAAACGAGCGCGGCTATTGCAGCCGGGCCTTTGCTGGTAAGTCAAGGAAGTGCAGCTCTTCCGAACTCGACAGTTAACCATGCAGTCATCGGCACAGGGGGCCGCGGAACTCAACATGTCAAAAGAATTAATGAGTTGGACGGAACTCGTGTTGTAGCTGTTTGCGAAGTCGACCCAAAACTTCTCGATCGGGCAGCGAATATTCCACAAGACAATCCCGTCAAGAAGTATAAAGATTTCCGTAAATTACTCGAGAATAGCGACATCGATTCAGTGAGTATTTGTACGCCAGACCATTGGCATACCCCGATTGCCATGGCTGCAATACTGGCTGGAAAACATGTCTTTGTCGAAAAACCTTGTAGCCACACCCTGCGTGAAGCAGAGTTGCTAGCCAAATGCGCCCAGGAACACAACAAGTGCGTGCAACATGGCACCCAGAGACGTACTGAGCCAGTGGAAATCGCTGGCGTTAAAGCCCTCAGTGAGGGAGTGATTGGTGATGTTTATATGTCAAAGGCAATTAATCACCAGTTGCGCAAGAAAATCGGGAAGGCGAGCCCAGAAGCAGCGCCGCCTGGAGTAGACTACGATCATTGGCTCGGCCCTGCCCCTGCCCAGCCCTTTACCCAAAATCGTTGGCATTACAACTGGCATTGGTTCTGGGATTTCGGGGGAGGCGATCTCGTGAATGATGGAATCCACCAATTGGATCATGCCATTTGGGGGATGGGGCTGGATCTTAAATATCCTGAATCCATAATCACCTCGGGCGGACAACTTTGGTACGACGATGATCATGAAACACCTGACACGCAGACGATCATCTATGAATATGGCTCGAGACAAGTAATCTATGAAATGAGGCTCTGGACCCCCTATAAGATAGAAGGCCACGATAATGGAACCGTTTGGTATGGGACCAAAGGGAAATTGGAGTCGGGCCGAAAAGGGGTGGTGGCAACTGTCGGAGACCGCAAGTGGAATATCAAACCCGAGGATTACGGGATCGAAGATCAGTTTGAAAAAAAGTGGGGCCTCTGGAGTTCAATCTACGAAGACTTCTTCTCAGCAATTCGTAACAATGACCACAAATCACTGAAGAGTCCAATCGACACAGGGGCTGTCACGACTAGCCTTTGTCATCTGGGCAATATCGGTGTCCGCTGCGGAGGGGGAAAATTGGTCTTCAATCCAACAGAGAGCAAAATAACCTATGCTGGTGAAAATCTAGACTTGGCCAATCAACTTTTGACCAAAGAGTATCGGCCCGGTTACGAGCTACCATACACAGGCTAAACACACGATAAAATCCTTATGAGGTGCAGCATGAAAACCTCTGCAAATCTTGGGGCCATCGCCTTAATTGCCTTTAGCCTAACAGCTTGCAAAAAACCCTCTGAGGGAGTTAAGGCTGGATCCACGCAAAGCTCGGGATCTTCTGAAATTTCCTTCCAGATGGAAAAGGCGCGCCTGCGAATTTTTATAAAAGAAAAACCATTTGCAGATTATATTTTCTCTGATCCTGTAACGACCCGCCCGTATTTCGCCCATGTCAAAAGCCCGACAGGCCCACAAGCTACGCGGAACCACCCACCTGATCCGGAATCTGATCCGACTGATCATTCCAGCATGCACCCCGGGATATGGATGTCATTTGGTGATATCAATGGCCATGACTACTGGCGACTCAAAGCCAAGGTTCGGCATGAAGCCTTCACCCAACTACCTGAGGTGAATGGGTTGCAAGGGCAGTTCACGGTTCGTAACAGTTACTGGAGTAGTGATGACTCCAGAGTAGTGGCACAAGAAGAGACTCGTTACACTGTTAACATTCTAGCTCAAGGCTATCAATTGCTCATAGATAGTCGATTTTCTCCCATGGGAGACACTCCTAAGATAGTCTTTGGAGATCAGGAAGAATTTGGATTGAGTGTTAGAGTGGCGACACCGATTTCGGAAAAAGGCGGCGGTGTAATGACCGACTCAGAAGGCCGTAGGGGGGCCCAAGCCATTTGGAGTAAATCCGGCAAGTGGATTGACTACAGTGGAGAAATCGAGGGGCAATGGATAGGAATGACAGTATTTACTGATCCTCAAAACTTCAGGCCCAGCTGGTTTCATGCTCGTGACTACGGCTTGATCGTAGCCAATCCCTTTGGTCGAAAAGCGATGCAGGCAGGTTCTGCGAGCGAAGTTGTTGTTGATCAAGGCCAACATCTGCGCCTTAGATACGGAGTGCTAGTGCATTCCACTCCACAGAGCAACGACTACGATGCTGCCGCTTCTTACACCAACTTCTTAAGCCTCCTCAATTGACCCTAGATCAATTGAGGAGTAACAAGCATCTTCTCCATTTCGACTGCAGTCAACGTTTAATCAAAAAGATCTCGGCAACCGCAACCCCTGGTTGGCCTTCACCGCAGTTCCAAGTAAGCTCCAGCCTTCCGTCAGCAGTGGCTTGACGAGGAATATCTACGCCTTCACTGGGAAGGTCTGGGGTAGCTACCAACTCATGTATAGTGTGCGTGCCGTCAGCGACAAGGCGTACTTCCGTCCCTAACCGTCCGGTATAAACTGCTCGTACTCGATACTCTGCATTCCGATCCAGGTCTTCATAGACAAGCGTTAGAGGAGTTTCGTAGATCGTCGCCACCCTGTTTTGCCAAGCTAAGGGGAACGCAGCTTCTTCGGCCTTGTCTATCCGGTACTCAAAGAAAATCTGAGGCGAAGCCAAGGCGCCGGGATCCTCCTCCCATCCTACAGGGTAATGGACCCGTTTCAGGCTTGGGAAAGAACCCATGTCGTCGTAAAAACCACCAGGGCCCGGATTGGTGCGGTTAATGATACGGTTGATAGCCGCCACCCTCTCCGACTCTGAGCCTAACGTCAGGACATTTTTAAACTGGGATTCGAGATATGCAATATTATTGAGCGGTGCGTCGATGCCATCCATGAAAGCGCCACGGGTTCGATACTTGGCGCCATGCTTACCTACATAAAGCTGGGACCCTATCTTACGGTACAACTCATCCGCCAGAAACTCACACTTGCGCTTGAGATCAACACCTACAGGCTCGGACTTTGCCCGATCCAATTGCCGCCGAGCTGCTTTGATAGCTTGCCTCGAACCTACCTTGGAAGCGTTGCCGAGCAAGGACATCGCCTCTATTTCTAAGCCTGTTTCATTTAGTAATCGTTGTTGAACATAGGCATCATAATAGGCACGTATCAGGCCCATTTGAAACCGGTAGTTCCCCAACACTTTATCGGAAACCTTGCCCTCCAAAGTCCGCCATATCTGCAGGGTGATGCCTACTTGATTGTTAGAAGCCAGTGGACCTTCCCAGTTTTTTTCCTGAGCCAAGAAAGCCTGGGCGATCTCATCTGCATAATCAGGACCGATATACAGCCGAACATAATCACGTAAGGTAGTCATGTAGTCCCGGCTCGGGTCCCAGTCCTGATCACCCCAAACAAATTTATTGATATCGTCATTGATACCCTCCGAATAGGTGAGAGATCCGAAGGCCAACTGGTCAAAAGCATTGTGAATTGCTTTCATGGCCTGGGGTCGGGGATTATATGACTCTCGATGCAAGGTCAGGGCAAAGGCTCGATCCCAGTCCCTTACCGGATACTGAGAAGCCACGTTATGTGTTATGTCTGGATATCGACGGATTTTAATATCTGAGTCTACTATACGACGCATCTCCTCTATGGGAGTCTTGACCCATGGCGCAAAACAAACGCCTCCCAGCCAAGATGGTTTTTGATTAACATAAGCATAGAAACTCGCAAGCCATTTCCTGTTCGGTTCAAATGCTTGAGGAGAAGGCCATATTTTGGCCTCAGGATGGTGTTCGTGTAGAGCAGCAGCCATACGATCCATAAAGGGGAAAAATTCGTCTGGGTGTAGGTCGCCAGGATCTCCACCTGGTACCAGAATGTGGTCGATCCTTTTAAGTTTACTGAATATCTCAGATCGCTCGGCTAACTCCTCTTGAATACCCTTCTCACCGACATAATCATCTCCCATGTTGGGATACCAGATCCAGACGTCAAGACCGTAGGAATCTATGATTTCACTGAGCTTCATCATCATTTCCAATGGCGGTGTTTTCATATGCCGACTGAGAAAGTCATCGTCGGTGCGAGGCGGCACAATTTCGATGCTGTTCGTCCCAAAAAGAGCTAGTTCACGAATGTATTGATCATATTGGGCGGGCGTCCAAGCATCATAGGCATTGGTTTTGGGACGATAACCCAATTGATGACCTCGCAGACCGTACTTAGGAGAAGTTACTGTGGTCATACCAGAAGGGAGAAGTATTGAGTCTTGCCTCAGTTCGGATTTACGTAAGAATTCTCCTACTCCATAGAGAACACCTCGGCTATCTCTCCCAAGGATAAGGGCAGCTCCTTGAGGGTCAGACCTCGTAAGCAATGCAAATCCTTCACTGTCAGGATGTTTTATGTTTTGGCACTCAGTCGTGTAAGGCCCACAAAGCTGGTCAATCTGTACAGTCTGGCCCACCGCTATTACGGACCGATCATCTGTAGGCCACTGATCGGTGATACTCAGTTCGATACCAGTTCTCTTTTCGATTTCCTCCTGAAGGACTGCAATGGTTTTGGTTTCGGAGGGGCTATTGCTTGCCTTAGTTACAATGACGGCGCTCGAAAGATTAAGCTCTCCAAAAACCATAGGAGGGGGGTTGGAGTTTTGTATCGCCTGATCCTGTGGCCCCTTGCAAGAAAGTTGCCCAAAAAAAACACCTAGTAGCAAAAGAAGTGCCAACATGCATGGCTGCTTCCGCTCTGCAAAGAAAAATCTCATTTCTGCTCTCCATGCGGTGGTCAGTTTAAAAGTTTTCCGGCTGCACTTGCTAGCCGTCGAACACACATCTAATCAAAACAAGCAGCCTACCATCCGGTCCCGTTGTTCGTAAACTATCGGCTTTAAAGGGGGTGAGCTGTTTTCAAAAATCCTGATCAGTTGATCGGGAGGAGATTGGTGGAGCTGAAGGGATTCGAACCCTCGACCCCCTGAATGCCATTCAGGTACTCTTCCAACTGAGCTACAGCCCCTCCCGGAAGCTGCTAGGAACAGGCGTCCCGACCCTGGGGATGATACCTAATCGAACTGGAACTCGTCCAGGAGTTCCTGGTTGATCCGGATTTGATCATTTTCACGTAGGTCCTCGACCAGGTTACGAACGTACCCCCCAAAAATTGTGCTTTGCTTGCTGGAGGTGAGAATCTGCCGGATCTGCTCTTCTCTACGCTTGAACACCTCCTCAGCTATCTCACTTTTCTCCATCATCTCGAATACCATCAGAGTGCCCTCTAAACTGATGGGAGGGCTAAGTTCTCCAGGCTTCATAAACGGAACTCGCTCGTGCACCATAGGCGACAAACCGATTAAGTCATCCACGGTATCTCCCGATTTGAAAAAACCTGTCACAGTCGATCGAACACCCGCAGCAGCTTTATCGAAACCCTCAATCCTGGACAACTCATAAAAAGTATCGGCCTTTTGCTGATTAATTTCGATTCTTTTTGATGATTGATAATCTTTCTCTAAGCTGGCCCTAATCAGTGCTCTCTCCGGGATTCTAGAGGCAACAACTGTAGCCACTTTCACCAGCAGAAAACTGGTTGGAGATAAATATGGCTCGGGCAGAAAGGACGCTTCTTGACCCTCAAACACCTGCTGATTAAAGGTGGCCCGTGCTTTTGGCTTATCTAATGTATCAACAACTGCGAATGGAGGAATCTCTTCGAGCTTGAGCCCTTCCCGTTTGGCAACTTCCTCAAGACTTGCACCATTCTTAAGCTCCTCAAGAATGGTACCGGCGAGCTGACCAGCGACTTTGGTGGCTTCTTCCCGGATAATTTGTGACTCGGCTGTCAGCTTCCTTGTTTCTTCTAAGGAATCTGGCTTATTGACGACCTGGACAATATAGTAACCAAACGGTGTCTGGAAGACATCACTGAACTCGCCAGCAGACAACGAAAATACGATTTCCTCCCAGTCTTGGTCCTGGGCCCCTTTGAGTATCCACCCCATATCGCCGCCCCTGGCAGCCGATTCATCATCTGAATGCTGGGAAGCCAGTTCCCCGAACGAACGGCCATTTCTGAGTTGCTTCAGAACCTTATTGGCCAATTCAAGTTTTTCGGGACTAGGGCCAAAATATATCTGCCTGACTCTCGCTCCCTCCTTAAGAGGAATGTTTTGCATCCGTTCATTCACGACTGAATCGTCAATCTCTACCACCGATTCGTCAATCGGCACTTCCAGATAACGAACACTCCTTCGCTCTGGGAATCTATAGCTTTCTTGGTTCGCCTCGAAATAGGCCTGCAAGCCTTCGTCCGTGATACCTACAGTCACATCCGCGGGATTAAAAGTAACGTAACGGATTCGAGCCTGCTGCTCCTGTTTGAGAAACTCCCGCTCTACTGCAGCAGTCGAGGCAGACTGCTCCGAAACGAGCAGAGTCTGGAGCTTCTCACGAAGAATATTCCGGCGCATAGCATTTTCAAAGGCATCCACAGAAAAACGGTTGCGGCTGAGAATCCGTTGATAGAGTTCAAGGCCAACAAAATTACCGTTCTCGTCCTTAAAGCTAGGTATAGACATGACTTGCTCAGCCACTTCCTCATCCGTGACACCTAAGCCCAAGCTACGTGCGTGCCGTGCTATTGCATACTCACCGATCAGGGTGTTTGCAGCCTGCCCCGGAAGGTCGAGCTGTTTCGCATATTGTTCAAAATTTTCCCCGAACTGGTTACGGTAGACGTCTGCTAACTGACCCAAATTCCTTTGAAACTCGGCCACCGGGATCCTCTCATCTCCCACACGCGCCACTTCTCCTGTTGCTAAGCCATTGGTAGCACCGGTGGGGGGGTCCACAAAAAGTAGCAACATCCCAGCGCCGAGAACGAAAATCAGAAGCCAAAGAATCCATTTCAAGGAATCGCGTTTTCGTCGCAGATAATTCAGAAACATCGAAGGCTCCTGTGTCGATCAACAAGGCCGCGATTGTAACACATTGAGTAAGCCTCGGCGCCTTGACAAGAAGGACTATATACCTCCCTACCCATCTCGTAAGTGTCTGACGTTGCTTGAATAAGCTGCCGCTTTTATTCAATAATGAAAGGCTGGTCTATTTGTAGTATCTTAAGGTTCTTTGGCCGCCAGGAAGAATGGCTGGTAATCAATGATTGAGATGGTAGCCAGAAAGTCTAAAAATTAATTTTTCGCTCGGTTCCCGCACTTTTTTAGCGGGATAGTCGCATGGCTGTCTGATGACAGCAAGATGTCATGAATTTGCGCTCCGTTTTCAGTTATTTTTCCAATGATCTCGCAATCGATCTCGGGACCGCTAATACCCTAGTCTATGCTAGGGGCCGAGGGATCGTAGTCGATGAACCCTCTATCGTAGCTATCAACAAGCAAACTAACAAAGTTGTGAAGGTTGGTCGTGAGGCCAAAGACATGCTTGGGCGGACTCCGGGAAACATTGTAGCTATCAAACCGATGAAGGACGGTGTGATAGCTGATTTCGATGTCACCGAAGAAATGCTTAAGTATTTCATTCGAAAAGCTCATAACCGAAATCACCTTCTCAGCCCAAGGATAGTTATCTGTATCCCCTCAGAGATTACCCAAGTTGAAAAACGTGCAGTGAAGGAATCAGCACTGAGGGCAAAAGCCAGTGAAGTTTTCCTGGTCGAGGAGGCAATGGCCGCAGCAATAGGAGCTGGGCTTCCGATAACTGAACCCTCGGGGAACATGATCGTCGATATCGGAGGGGGAACAACCGACATCGCTGTCATCAGTTTGTCTGGAATAGTGTACAGCCGTTCAGTCAGAGTCGCTGGCAACGAAATGGATGAATCTATAATTCAGTACATTAAGCGAAAGCACAACCTGCTGATAGGTGAAAGAACATCCGAAAAAATCAAGATCACTATTGGCTCGGCTGCTGAGCTGGAGGAGCCTTTAACGATGGAGATTAAGGGCCGTGATCTGATCGAAGGTATCCCTAAGACAATAGAAGTAACCGATGAAGAAATCCGGGAGGCTCTTTCCGACTGTATGGCCACAGTTGTCAACGCTGTGAGAGTGGCCCTCGAACGAACTCCTCCGGAACTATCTGCAGACATCGTCGACCAGGGGATTGTCCTGACTGGGGGAGGAGCACTCCTCAAGAATCTAGACCAGCTCATCAAGGGGGAAACCGGACTGCCTGTGTTTTTAGCTGAAGACCCATTATCTTCGGTGGTGCTGGGTACCGGGAAAATGCTTAACGAGATTGCACTTCTTAGACAAATCAGTCTGGAATGATCGCTCCGTTCAACAACCGACCGTTCCTCTGCCTTGCCATCCTTCTAGTTGCAAATTTATTACTGCTTTCCTTTCAGGTCCAAAATGAGCAGGGCAAGAGTCTCGCTGGTGCCAGCTTGGCAATCGAAGCACCGATAGCCAACACGCTCCATTTTCTGCGCAGCAATGCTACCGACTTTTTTAGACATTACGTCTACCTGGTAGATACAGAAGCTAACAATCAGTCCTTGAGGATCGAGAACCAAAGACTTTTGCTGGAAGTCGAACGCTTGCACTCCCTCACTGAAGCGGCGAGACGTATCAAATTGTTTGATCGGCTCGCATCAACAAGTGCCTTTGATGTGACTGCAGCATCTGTAATACAGAGAGGCCCACCTTTTTTTGGAAGTATTCTGGTAGTTAATGCAGGCCTTAATCAGGGGGTCAGGGAAAATTCAGCGGTCATTGTACCTGAAGGTGTGGTTGGACGGGTGCAGATGTCTGGCGTATGGGCATCTAGGGTCGAACCAATCATCAGCCCGCAGGCAGCAGTCGGGGCCGTATTGGGTGGCTCTAGAAATCTTGGAGTTATTCGTGGCGACTTGAACGGTTCGTTGCACCTGCATTACATTCCTCATTCAGTAAAAGTGATGTCGGGTGATGCGGTTCTGACGTCTGGGATGGATGGTATTTACCCAAAAGGTCTCCCAGTAGGCCGAGTAGTCTCAGTGGAGCAAGGAAATGAAATCCATCAGAAAATCAGAGTCGATCCTGCTGTTGACTTTAATCGTGTCGAAGAAGCATTGATCCTGAAAGCTCAAACCCAAAATAACGCAAAGAGTCGACAAGATGGGAAAGAACTCACCACCTCGGGAGAGATCCCATGAGTAGATCCTTGCGGAAGTGGGAAATCCCTATGCTAGTAGCCGGCATTATGCTACTGCAAACACTGAGTTCAGTACTTTTCAAAACAGGTTTCTACTTCGATTTAGCCCTAATTTGCGTCGTTTATGCGAGTCGTCACCTCGACCCCACTGCATCCACGATGATAGGCTGCCTCTTCGGTCTGGCGCAGGACATCACCGGACTACAACCACTTTTAGGCCTGAATGGGTTCAGCAAGACAGCGGTGGCTTTAGTGGCATTTATTCTGATCCGAAAGCTAGTACTCAGCAACTTTTGGAGCAAAAGTTTGCTTTTATTGTTTTTGTCAATAGTCGACGGACTTATCATTCTTTTACTGATGACCCTTCTCAGCCCAGATCCTTCCAACGCATTAATAACTTCTGTCATCAGTCGGGCTGCCCTAACGGCCCTTTTAGGCGTACCACTGCTCTACTTTTTAGATAAAATCAACTCCCCAGAAAAGGACTTTAGTCAGGTCGAATAAAAAATTCGGGGCTTCCACTAAAACAAGACTTCAGTGACCATCAATGGCTTTTCCGCAGGACAATCGTGAGTATATTCGACGAATCGGGTGGTTCGGGTGGTTCTTCTCAATCCTGGTCTTAGGGCTTTTCTGCCGTCTTTGGTATCTGTCTATAGTCCGCTACGATCATTTTCTTTCATTGGCCACCCGGAATCAGATCCGCAGCGTACCACTGGTAGCTCCACGTGGGGAGATCTACGATAGAGAGGGTACAATACTGGTGGAAAATACCTTTGGATTCGACCTGCTGCTCTTTCCAGATCAAGTAATAGATCCCAAAGAGACCCAAGCCTATCTCGAAAACGCCATTGATTTCTCGGCAGAAGAATTCTATGAACGACTGGATGTAGGTCGGTCTTATGGGCGGTATCAACCGGTCGTGCTAAAACAAAATCTTCCTCTAGCCCAGATAAGCTACCTGCTGGCGCGGTCTGCCGATCACCCTGAATTGGAGATTTTGGAGAGACCTCGGCGCTCATACGTATATGGAATCCTAGGAGCGCATTTACTTGGATACATGGGTGAAATTTCTGCTCCCGAGCTATCACTCAACATTTTCCGGAAACGACGAGCAGGAGATCTCATTGGCAAATCCGGTATTGAACGAATTTATGATGCCGAGCTGGCTGGAAAAGATGGCATTCAAAAATTACGGGTAGATAGTCTTGGGCGAACGGTTGAACTTTTACCACCAGTACCCCCCCAATCAGGGAAGGCTATCCGATTGACTATTGACTTGGATCTTCAGAAAGCAACCGAGAAAGCACTGGAAGGGCGGGTCGGAGCTGCCATTGCAATGGATCCGCGTAATGGGGAAATACTCGCTATTACGAGCCGTCCGACCTTCAATCCTAACGATTTTTCCACCAGGATTTCTCTCTCTAGATGGGGGAATTTAACATCCGACGCAGACCGGCCTCTTCAGAACCGTGTCGTCCAGAATACTTTCGCACCCGGATCGATTTTCAAAATAGTCATGGCCATGGCTGGTTTAGAAGGAGGACTACTCGATCCTAAAGAAACGGTTCTGTGTTCCGGATCAAAGGAATTCTTTGGACATCGCTTTCGATGTGGGGCCAGATCGGGGCACGGCCGTTTAGACCTTAAAAGAGCCTTACAATACTCTTGCAACATCTACTTCTATGAATTAGGCAGGCGCCTTGGCATAGATAGGATCGCAGCCTTCTCCCGTAAAATTGGATTAGGTGCGGCCACTGGTGTAGATCTGACGGGTGAAGTTCCAGGAATCGTACCCTCTCGCGAATGGAAGAAAAAAACAACAGGTGTGCCCTGGTTTGCTGGAGAGACAATCTCGGTATCTATTGGCCAGGGGCCCATACTAGTGACCCCTTTGCAAGTAGCACTCGTACTTACTGCTATCTCTCGAGGGCAGTTCGTCCAGCCACATATACGCATGGACCGGAATTCGGATAATGTCCAATCTTTCCCTCAAGAATACCTGCAACCCGTTAAAGACGGCCTGTGGCTTGCCGTGAACGAATTAGGTACCGGTCGGGCAGCGCATATTGATGGAATGGAGGTAGCCGGAAAGACCGGAACTGTTCAAATTATCAGCAGAACCACTCTCGAAAAACTCCCCCCAGGACAGGCTGCCAAGTTCAAACCCAACGCTTGGTTCGCAGGGTTCGCACCAATGGATGATCCCCGAATTGTGGTTGCCGTGATCATTGAAAGAGGCGGGGACGGAGGGCGGGTTGCCGCTCCCATTGCCCGAGCGATTTTCCAGGCTTACATGCAAAAGTTCTTGAAGACCCCAGAATCACTAAAACTTGCGGCTGGTCGATAAAGAGGCAACCAATGTACCCCTCCAAAAACCGTCATAAACAGTGGAGTCAACTTGCCAGGTTGGCCCAGTTTGACGCACAACTTCTCGCTGTAATTGTAGTTTTGGCGCTGATCGGCCTGGCTGGTATATATAGCGCCACGCTACATGGCGCAAATCCATCATTTTTCTCGAGACAGCTTTCCTGGTTGGTTCTTGGAGGAATGTTGTTCTTTCTGGTTGCCGCGGGAGATTATAGATGGCTAACAGAAAAAGCGCATCTGTTGTACTGGTTGACCAATATCATACTTTTTGCAGTGCTTTTTTTTGGCAAAGAAATAAGCGGTAGTCGCAGCTGGGTAGGGATCGGAGGGCTCGGAGGTCAACCGTCAGAATTTGCTAAAATTACTTTAATCCTGATGCTTACTCGCCAGCTTGCAGACTTTGGAGATCGGAAACTAGACCTTAAGCATATCCTGCCACTAACCCTAACTGCACTGGTCCCTATTGTACTGGTCCTATTACAGGGGGACTTAGGGACGGCAATAACCTATTTGCCTATCTTATTGGGGATCGTGGCCGTGATTGGATTTCGACTCCGGTGCCTTTTCATCTCTATTGCCTTAACAATCCTTAGCGCACCAGTTATCTGGTTTGCTTTAAAGGACTACCAACAACAGCGGATTCTGTCAACGTTGGATCCATCGATAGACCCACAAGGCATCGGTTATCAGGCTAGCCAATCCCTGATAGCAATAGGGTCTTCCGGCTTGCAAGGGAAAGGACTAGGTCAAGGCCTGCAAAGCCAACTCGGATTCGTTCCTGAGATACACTCCGATCTCATTTATTCACTTTTGACAGAGGAGTGGGGCCTGATAGGAGGAACAGTAATACTGAGTCTTTACCTTATGCTTATACTCCGGATCCTCTGGGTGGGGGAAAGGGCTACGGACCGCGCTGGGATAGTACTCGTATCCGGCGTAGCCAGCCTTCTCTCGTTTCACGTCGTGATCAATATCGGGATGGCTGTAGGGCTCGTTCCCCTGATTGGAATTCCGTTACCACTACTTAGTTATGGCGGTTCATCAACCATCACTTTTTTGATCGGATTAGCACTCATTACAAGCGTTTACCGGCGTCGCTTCCTTTATTCCCAGATTTAGATTCTAGATTCCATTCAAAATTTCCGGAGGAGAATATTTTCCAATCAATCTTGTAAACCATTGTCCAGAAAAGACTTGCGAATTACTTTCTCTTGTATTTTTGCTTCCTTGACGTTATACTGGCGCCATAAATTTTTAAAAAAGAGTGATCTCGAAAGGTTTTCGCTCTTTTTCCATTGGAAAGTGGAGAGCCTGCCGTGATGGCAGTCAGCGACTATCCAGACAGAAAGCAATGTCCGCGGATGGTGACTAAAGAGAGTTTTTTCGGTTTGACGAGGCTTAGTTCGCCTGTTCAGTTGTCGTGCTGCTCAGGGTTCAAGCAAAAGCATACGAAATGCTGCGAGGGCGGGGGTGATTATGCATAAACACTCCTGTTTAACCTCACCTAGCCTCAAGATAAACTAGCGGTTAATAGCCCAATCCTCTCCCGTCACGTACAGAGTTCCCTCCTTTCCCGACTTGAAGGAGGACATATGTCCAAAGAGCTCATTGTTAGCTCAAATAGTCTCGAGACCAAAGTTGCGATTTTAGATAACAACGTGGTGACCGAGCTATTCATTGAAAGAACAAAGAACAAAGGAATCCTCGGAAATATCTATAAAGGGAGGGTCACAAAAGTACTACCAGGAATGCAGGCCGCATTCGTTGACATAGGCTTGGAGCGTCATGCGTTTCTCTATGTTGGAGATTTTCTAAGTGACGTCCAGGAAGATTCGGAGATTTTCGAAGAGGGTAAAAAGAGAGGCCGAGGCCCTAGCTCTCGCACACAGAGTGCAGAAATCGATTCTGATCTAGAAGGCTTTCCCAGGATCCCAGAGCCAAAAGAAAAAGGCAGATTATTGCCCGTCTCACTGGGATCAATCCGGGCTCCAAGTGAAGATACAGCAAATCCCAGAAGAACCTCTGCAGAGCCGTCAATTCTCCCCCAGAGACTAAAAACTGTAAGACCCAATAAGGGGGCCAACACCGTAAAAACCTCCCGCAGGAAAAATGCGTATATCGAGAACCGAACTTCTAGACCGTTACATTTTTCTGCAAACGGGGCGAAACGCAATGGCCGATCCTCCGCCAACAGTCAACAGGTGCCCATTGATCAATTACTGAAACAAGGTCAGGAAATCTTGGTCCAGGTATCTAAGGAGCCAATCGGCCGGAAAGGTGCCCGCATTACTTCACACATAGCCTTGCCTGGCAGATTCCTCGTGTTCATGCCAACAGTTGGCCATGTAGGTGTTTCTAGGAAAATCGCGACTGAGAAGGAGCGCCTTCGATTAAAGGAGTTGGTATTTAAACTACGCGGATCTAGCTCTCAGGGTTTTATCGTACGGACTGCTGGAACAGGTCAAACCGAGGAGGCCCTATCCGCGGACATCGAATATCTAACCCAGCTCTGGTCCAAGGTCGGGAAGCGCCTCGAGAAAGCAAAAGGTCCCTCCTTGGTCCACGAAGAGCCAGGGGTGGTAGAACGGACTGTACGCGATTATTTGAGTGATGATTTTCAGGCCATCCTTGTCGACAACGATGAAAGGCATTCCCAGTTGGTCGAATTCGTAGGATCCCTGAATCCAGACCTAGTCCCTAGAATCCAGTTGTACTCGAAATCTAAGCCCATCTTGGATGCTTATGGCATTAATACCGAGATCGAAAACGCTCTCCAAAGTAAAGTTTGGCTCCAGAACGGAGGCTACCTGGTCATAAATGAAACCGAAGCTCTCGTTGCCATCGACGTCAATACAGGCAAGTTTGTTGGCAAAACTAACTCTCTCGAAGATACGATCACGGCCACCAATGTGTATGCGGCAAAAGAGATAGGCCGGCAGTTACGTCTAAGAGATTTGGGGGGCATCATTATCCTTGACTTTATAGACATGGAAGAGACTAAAAACCAGAGACGGGTCTTGGACACTCTCCAGAAGGCCCTTGCAACCGACAAGGCTCCTTCTAAAACTCTTCGTTTCAATGAGTTCGGTCTAATTGCAATTACTCGTAAACGGGCCAAACGATCCCTAGAAAAAAGTTTGTCTCAAGCCTGTACCTACTGTGAGGGAAGCGGAAGAAACAAGTCTCCGCAAACAATCAGTTATGCCATCCATGACGAGGTGCGGAGGAATGTAAAGCAGCTTAAATCAGATGCAGAATTGCTTATACGTTGCCACCCCTCAGTAGCTGAAGTCCTTCGCGACAAAGAGCGTGACGTAATATCGACAATAGGCGACATGATCCAGAGAGTCGTAACAGTCCAAGCAGACGACACCTTGCATGTTGAAAAGTATACTTTTTCAGATTCTTAGGCGGATCACTTGGCTACTAGATCGACATCTACCGACCCATTTAGCAAGCTCTTACACCTGATGGAAAAACTGAGAGGACCGGAAGGCTGTCCATGGGACCAGGAGCAGACTCACGAGACCCTAAAGCCAATGCTGATCGAGGAGGCATTCGAGGTTTTAGAAGCCCTTGACCGGAATGATCCCGATGCAATTTGTGAAGAGTTGGGCGATCTTCTTTTTCAGGTCATATTTCATAGCCAGATCGCTCGTGAAAATAAAGAGTTTGATGCCTATGAGGTCTGCCGCAGAATTTACGATAAGATGGTACGTCGCCATCCTCATGTATTCGGGGGGGCCAGTTTTAAGGATACAAACGATCTGCTCAGAAGCTGGGAGGACATCAAGGCCGCCGAAAGAAAGGCCGCGGGTCAAGAAAAAAAGCCTGGCTCATCGTTGCTTGACGGGATCCCAGACAAGCTACCCGCGTTCTACCGTGCTAACCAAATGACAGCCAAGGCAGCGCGAGTGGGGTTCGATTGGGATAACATTAGTCAAATCGGCGAAAAAATTGTCGAAGAATTTAACGAGGTAGAAGATGCTCTGGAGCAAGGCGACCAGGGCCGTGTCCGTGACGAGGTGGGAGACCTTCTATTCACGGCCGTAAATCTTTGCAGGCGACTTAATCTTGATCCGGAAACAACACTGCGTAGAGCTAGCGAAAAGTTTTCAAGACGCTTTCGTAGGATGGAGGATCATTTTCGTCAGACAGGAAAAGACTTGCGCGATGTAGGTCCAGGAGATATGGATAGTTTCTGGCAATCACAGAAAGGGAAGGTGGCCAAAGACTGACCCTCATAAGAAACAATTCGGTGAATGAAATCGTTAGGAAAGGTTCTCAAATATGACGAGCAAAAATCAAAAAGAAGAAAGTGGATTCAAAGTCACTGACAGAAGGGGCTTTACTGAGGAGGGAGATCTCAGGCCGAACACCGGTGAAAAAACCCCGCCTGCAGCAGATCCCAATCCACCCAAACAGGCAAACAATCCAGAAATACCAGACGCTGAGACGACAACCGATACTGATCCAACCATTGAACTCTCGTCTTTTATCCTATCCCTTGCCACAACCGCAGTTATGCACATGGGTGAGGGGCCTCCGGGACAACCTGGTTCTCCTCCCCAGAATTTAGAAGCAGCTAAACAAATGGTCGACATCCTCGGTATGCTCCAGGAAAAAACAGAGGGGAATCGCACGCCTGAGGAAACCCGGTTATTGGACGATATTCTCTATGATCTTCGTATGAAATTCCTGGCAAAAAAGGGCCCTGTTAAGCTCTGATGCGGGTCAATTTTCTGGGCACCGGAACTTCCCGGGGTATTCCCATCATAGGTTGCACCTGCGATGTGTGCAGTTCTTCGGACAAACGGAATAAACGGCTCCGAACATCTGTCATGTTGCAATCAGAGGTTAATGTCGTGATCGATGCCTCTGTCGATTTCCGAACCCAAATGCTACGACATCAGGTCCGGCATTTGGATGCCATAATTCTCACCCACCCACACGTCGATCACATCCTGGGCCTGGATGATGTATACCCCCTTAATATCTGGTCTGGGAAAAGCATGCCTGTATATGCTAACGCCGATACACTGGCACAGGTGCGTATGACATTTCGATATCTTTTTGAAGAAAAAAAATACCCCGGCATCCCAAGCCTTGATCTTCGTACAATTGAGGGGGATTTTCAGATTGGGGACTTATTATTTGAGCCAATCAACGTGATGCATGGCCAACTACCAATACTCGGTTACAGGATCGGAAAATTTGCCTTCATCACAGACGTGAGCGATATCCCCGATGCCTCTTTCAAGAAACTTTCTGGGGTAGAGTATCTTGTCTTGGACGCCCTGAGACACAAAAAACATTTCAGCCACTTTACTGTTGAAGATGCCGTGGAGGCGGCCCTTAAGATCGGCGCAAAACAAACCTACTTTGTACATATGTGCCACGATTTAGAACATGAGACTACTAATCAAAAACTTCCCGAGGGAATGGCCCTGGCTCACGATGGCTTAGTGTGGGAAGTGGAGGCATCCTATCAATGCTAGTGGTCGAAGATTTTGATGAATTACCCTCTGACTTACCGCCGTCAATTTTGACCGTTGGAGTTTTTGACGGAATCCATATCGGCCACCAAGAAATACTCAAGAAAATTGTCTCTAGGTCCAGAACCACTTCATCTACTGCAGGCCTTCTTACTTTCAGTCCCCATCCTCGAAAAATCATTGCCTCCGAGGATGCCCCCCCCTCACTTCAGACCACAAAACAAAAAACTGAAATGCTTGGCAATGCTGGAATTGATCTACTGATCAGAATTTCATTCACGCGGCGCTTGTCTCTTTATACGCCCGAAAAATTCTTAGAAAAAATCCTCTTTCATCCTCAGATTAAAGAAATCTATGTCGGGAGTAATTTTCGTTTCGGACACCGAAGAACGGGAAACTTCGAATTACTGAAGGGTATGGGGGATACGCACGGAATACATGTAGGGATGATAAAGCGAATCAAGCTGAACGGCCATCGCGTTAGTAGTACTCTTATCCGTAAGGCTGTCAGGGATGGCGACTTGCGAAGTGCGACTCATATGTTGGGCCGACCTTACCAGATCAGCGGCACGATAATCCGAGGAGAAGGCAGGGGACAAAAATTGGGCTTTCCTACCGCTAACATAAAAGTTGACAACGAATTGATCCCGCTCTCAGGAGTGTACGTGACAGTTTCTGAGGTCAATGGACTCAAATACCCATCAGTTACTAACGTGGGATATCGGCCCACTGTGCAAACGCCGGCAACTCATGATCAACCAGTCGTTGAGTCACATCTTCTGGAACACTCTACTAATCTGTATGGTCTTCCCATACAGACTGATTTCCTTACCAGGGTCCGCCCGGAAAGGAAATTTGATAGCCTCGACAGCTTGCAGTTGCAAATTGATAAGGATGTTAAAACAGCTACGGCATATTTCAAGGAGAGCCGATCATGAGCATCAGTAGGGCAGACGCAGAACGGACGGCCGAATTGGCCAAGCTGGAATTCAACCCCTCTGAACTGTCGCTTTTTGTCCAGCAGTTCCAGAAGGTTTTCGATCATTTTGAAAGCCTCCAGAAAGCAGAAACCAATCATATAGAGCCTCTTTACCAGCCAGTACCTCAACAAGAGACACCCATGCGTTCAGACACAGTTGAGAGGCAGATTCAACAAGAAGACGCGATGCGCGCGGCTCCTTCTAAAAAAAGAGGTCACTTTCGGGTGCCCAGGGTGATCGACTGAGCAATGAGAGAAATACTAACGAGTTCATTGACTCAGCTTCACAAGCACATTCAACACAGAACCGTGTCTGTGTCTGAAATTTGCCATGTTTTTCTAGACAGAATCGCAAAGGTAGATGAGCGTGTGCGGGCATTCATTAACGTCGATTCAGATGCTGTACTGAAAAGGGCTATGGAAATCGACACCAAGTTGCAAAAGAAAGATTTTCAGGCTGGTCTATTCACTGGAATTCCGATAGCCCTGAAGGACGTGATCGTAACTCTTGGCCAGAATACTACCTGTGGCTCCAAGATATTAGAGGGCTATATTCCACCTTATGACGCCACTGTAGTTGAGCGTCTTAAGGCAAAGGGCGCTATTGTTCTAGGGAAAACAAACTGCGATGAATTCGCGATGGGTTCGAGTACTGAAAATTCTGCTTTTTTTGTGACTCGAAACCCTTGGGACCTGGAACGGGTCCCGGGAGGATCCAGCGGAGGCTCGGCGGCCTGTGTAGCAGCTTTCGAAGCACCAGTCGCTTTAGGAACAGACACAGGAGGATCGATCCGCCAACCAGCAGCTTTTTGCGGTATTGTGGGACTCAAGCCTACCTACGGCAGAGTTTCCCGCTACGGACTAGTCGCCTTTGCCTCGTCCCTCGACCAGATCGGGCCTCTTGCCCATTCGGTAAAGGATGCCGCCTCAATGCTATCTCTCTTGTCAGGGCCGGATCCACGAGACTCAACCTGCCTTGAACTGGATTCCATCGATTTCACAGCCAACCTGAATGGAGATATTTCAGATCTGCGCATTGGCATAGCTAGAGATTGGATTGATTCTATTCGTGACCCCGATACTCGGGGGGCGCTAGAAAAGGCTACTAGTATTTTGGAGAAATCTGGATTGACAGTAGAGGATGTGGATTTTCCTAACCAGGACCTTTCCATTGCTACCTATTATCTTGTTGCAACGGCAGAAGCCAGTGCCAATTTGGCCCGATATGATGGTGTACGATTCGGACACCGATCCACGCCAACAACAAACCTGGAAAGTATGTACAGGAAAACCCGCTCTGAAGGGTTTGGACCAGAGGTTAAACGCCGCATTATGTTAGGGACTTTTGCCCTGAGCTCTGGTTATTATGACGCATACTATAAACAGGCTAGCAAGGTCAGGCGGCTCATTAGAGAAGACTTCATAACAGCGTTTAAGCAAGTGGATATCATCTTAGGACCAGTCACACCAACACCGGCATTCAAAGTCGGAGAGAAAACGAATGACCCGCTTGAAATGTATTTATCGGATGTTTTCACAGTTTCGGCCAACCTCGCCGGGTTACCTGGGCTGAGCTTACCGGCGGCCTTTACCGAAAAAGGCTTGCCAGTGGGCCTGCAACTGCTTGCAAGCCACTGTGAGGAGGAAAAACTGCTTCGAGTTGCCCATTTTTTAGAGAATGAACTAGCAGTCGAGAAACCCTCGTTGCCTATAGAGTAAGAGAGCGCCGGTAAAGTTAACCAGACAAATAGTTAACGCTATTACAGCCGCTTCTTTTCTACCGTTGCCCGATATATGGCGTTTTTGGGTTTTCGTAGGTCAGTTGCTGTCTGTCGGATTGCTGCACTCCTAGAAAGGCCTCGGAGCCTTTGCAGCCCAACAACATACGCAGCCACATCCACCTTAGGTTGACCGGCAGTATCAGTGCTTGCAGTTCCCGCAACAATCAAAGTGTATTCACCTCTCGAGGGGATGTTCTCGATGGAACTTTGGATTTCCCTAACAGTGCCCCAGGAAAAACTTTCATGAATCTTCGTCATTTCTCGGGCCAAGAAAGCTGGGCGATTTCCAAGCACCTCTTCAATCTCAACCAACTGAACAGACAATCGGTGAGGGGGTAGAAAAAAAATCAGAGTGCAGTCCATCTTGCTTAGAGAAGTCAGCTTACTTTTGCGTGGACCGACTTTTCTAGGAAGGAAGCCGACAAACAAGAACATGTCCGAAGGCAGGCCACAGACTGAAACTGCAGCTGTTGCTGCACTCGGGCCAGGTATCGGCACCACCCTGAGTTGTTTCAAGTGACACTCTCTTACCAGGCGATAGGCTGGATCTGAAACCCCAGGCGTACCTGCATCTGATACGAGGGCTATACTTCGGCCTTGCTGAAGCAACGTCACGAGCTTGCCACATTGCTCCTTAGCATTGCGATCATGGTAACTTCGAGTCCGCGCCGAGATTCCAAAGTGGCTTAAAAGTTTGCGAGTATGTCGAGTGTCTTCACAAGCCACAATATCGACTGCTTGCAGCATGCTTAAGGCTCTGGCTGACGTATCCTCCAAATTGCCCAAAGGGGTGGCAACAACAAAAAGGGTCCCGGACTGAACTTGCTGTTTCAAGCTAAGCCATCATAGCAGCCAGCATTTCACGGACTGCCCTCTCCATTCCGACCAGAATTGCCCGAGATATCAAGTTGTGGCCGATGTTCAACTCCTCGATTTCAGAGATGGCAGCAATGGGTCCAACATTACGATAGGTTAATCCGTGACCAGCTAAGACCCTCAACCCCATTGAAGAAGCTTGACTTGCGCACTCGGTGACTTGCAACAGCTGCCTCTGGAAATTCTCCTCCCATTCAGCCAAGCCTGCTGGGACCGACTCTGCATAGGAAGCGGTGTTAAGTTCAACCGCGCGAGTGCCCAATTCAGCTGCAATCTCGAGTTGTCTTACATCAGGATCTACAAAAAGCGAAACTTCCATACCTTCAGAACGCAGTCTCGCAATCGCAGACTCAATTGCGCGCCTTTGTTTGGTTAAATTAAGACCTCCTTCGGTGGTGAGCTCCTCCGGTTGCTCCGGAACCAATGTAACGCAATCTGGCCGAACACTACTGGCCATTTGCATCATTTCCTCCGTAGCTGCCATCTCAACATTAAGACTGGTTTTTACAGTCCGGCGCAACAGATCCAGATCGCGCTCTTGGATGTGTCTCCGATCTCCTCTTATATGCACAGTAATCCCATGTGCCCCTGCTAGCTCGGCTGCTATAGCGGCCGCTACCGGATCAGGCTCGATTGCCTGTCTCGCCTGTCTAACAGTTGCAACATGGTCGACATTCACACCAAGCTTGGTCATTGTTGTTGGCCCTCAAGATCATTATACCTTCCTCTATATGAGTTCCAGCGCACCTTCAGGAGATCTGTAAGCATTTTAGAACCATCTCTAAAAAATCTTATTTTACTACCAGGAGAATGACGCCATACAACAGGAACTTCCCGAATCTCGAGGCCGCGTCCGGCGGCAATATAAAGAATCTCCACATCAAAACTGTAACCAGAAAGAAGCTGGGCAGCAAAAATAGATCGGCATTTTCGCATTGAAAATAGCTTGAACCCACACTGCGTATCTTGGAAAGGAAGAGACGATATGCCCCGAACTACAACATTGAAAATTTTCCCTGATTTCTCTCTTGTCCTAGATTGGTGTACCTCGACCCGAGACCCCTGAACAGCCCGTGACCCGATGGCAATATCGCAATTGGTTTCCGACATGACCCGCTCCAATTTCTCAATCTCCTCGATGGGCGTACTCATATCCGCATCTGTCATAAGAGCTAGCTTGCCCTGACATTGCAACATCCCATGCCGAACACTAGCACCTTTCCCAAGATTTTTGGTATTACGCAAAACCTGAACCGTCACCATTGAAGAATCGGAAGGCCGTGACTGTTCAACAATCTCAACTGTTCTGTCCGTAGAAGCATCGTCCACGACAAGGATTTCTGTTGGCAACATCCGCTCCATGACGTATTTGTAAACAGAGCTCAAGGAAGAGCTCAATCTCTGCTCCTCATTGTAGGCTGGGATTATTACAGAGAGTGCTGGCTGCATTAAGCCCCCAGAAAAGAAATAACCCGTTGTAATCGCCTTATAACTGTAGCTTGACCCAGTGCAATAACCACATCAAAGATACCAGGAGCGACCTTTTGCCCAGTCAGAGCCACTCTAACTGCCCCGATTAAATGCCCAGTTTTCACTCCCTCAGTACTGCTAATATCGCGCAAGGTCTTTTCAGTAGTCACTAAGTCGAAATCGCGAAGCGCCTGATAAGCCTCCAACAACTGCTTCAGGGAGTCCATAAGCCTTGCATCTTCTGGAGAAACAGATAAATACGCCTCAACTGCATCCCTTTGGTAATCAAAATCGTCTGTGAAAAAGGCTCGTCCTTGTTGAAGGAAATCGGTGGTTCTGCGCACTTTTGACTGGAGAAGAGCGATCCGAGACTCGTAGACATTACGTTCTTCCTCTTCCCATTCCGGTCTCCAGAGATCAGCAGATTTAAGTTGTTTTTGTACCACCTCCGCTAGTTCTGTGGTGTTGGCCAATCCCATCATTTTGGCATTCACCCACTCGAGTTTTTCCGGACTCCACAGGGCATTACTCCTGTTAACATCCTCAAGCTGGAATGCTTTGATCATTTCCTGATCCTCAAAAATTTCTCGGTCAGAACTTCCCGACCAGCCCAGACGTAAAAGATAATTCCGCAGAGCAGATGGGAGAAAACCTTCTTTCTGAAACTCGAGAATCGAAGTTGCACCATGCCTCTTGCTCAACCGGGTTTTATCTGGACCAAGAATCAGAGGCAAATGCGCAAATCGGGGAGGGGCTTGCCCAATGGCCTGGTAAACAAGAATTTGTTTAGGTGTGTTCGAAAGATGATCCGCTCCCCGTATCACATCGGTGATACCCATAGCCAAGTCGTCGGCCACCACTGACAGATGGTAGGTGGGAGATCCATCTGATCGCAATAAGGCGAAGTCTTCAATCTCTGTGGAATCGACCCGTACCTCCCCATGGACTATGTCGACAAAAGAGATTGTCCGCCCTGAAGGAACCCTGAATCGGACCACAGCAGTTTCACCGCGGACGCCTTCAGGACCTGTCAAGCGACCTGCTTCTCGACATCTATGCGACGCCGACTCTGGATTAGAGGCAGGGTGCTTATCGGCGACATCTTTACAGAAACAGCGGTAAGCAAACCCGGCTTTCAAAAGTTTATCGCACAAAGCATTATAGACATCTGTCCTTTTAGACTGATAGTAAGGACCTTCATTCCAATCGAGGCCTAACCAGGCCATACCCTCCAGAATACCTTCAGTGAGTTCCTGGCTAGACCGACCTTCATCAGTGTCCTCTATGCGAATAAGCATTTGCCCAGACATCTTTCGGGCAAAAATCCAATTAAAAAGGGCTGTTCTGGCACCACCGATATGAAGATATCCAGTGGGGCTTGGGGCAAAACGAACTCTAACTGTCATGATTTCAACCGGATACCGATTATACTGGAAATGGATCGTTAAGGGATTTCAGCTGGCTTCTTTAGATTAGAGACTCGATAAATCTCAAGCGTTTCCAGGGAGCTACTTGAGAATGCAAACGGAATATTCTGGCCAACCAAAGCGTAAAAAAAAGCGTTGGGTCGACTCATAGTTCTGATGGGGAGCCGGGAGCCTATTTCGTGACTCTCTATCAGTTCCAGGCTGCCTTCAAAGTGCTGCCTCTCTTGGAAAGGGGTCCCTATGTGGACTTTTTTCGGCCAAACAAAAATACTCCCTGGAGGAGGGTCATTGCCTTTTCGATGAAGCTGCTGGAATCCTGAAAAATCAGCATACGCCTTCCATCCCCAGTGCCCTACATACCAAACCTTTTCGCCATCGTATCGCTCCTTGATATAAGTCGTGAAATCTCGATAGACATTTGCGTACTGCAGGTCGGCCCAACCAACCAACATTGTCAAAGTCAACTGGGCCACCACTACTACCCAAGGCCATCTGCACACCTTCTTTTGCCCGAGCTGAGTTCGCATTTTTCTAAAGCAAAGAATAACTATCGGCACCAAGGCGGGGAGAATGTGCCGGACCGCTTGAAAAGGAACTACAAAGAGGCTAAAGAAAAGAAACCCTCCCGCCCAGAGAAACAAAAAGGTGTCTACTGGATCCAAGCCTGGCTTCCCTTCTGGCAGGAGCACAACTAGCACTAGTGCTCCCAGACTAAGACTTCCCGCCACAAGCCAAAAGTAAAATTGGAGGGCTGTATGACCTTGATATAGGTAAACCAGAGCTAGCATCGCTAGCCCAAAAACCCCGTTGACAATCTGCCATTTTCTCGGGTGGCACCAGGTTCGGGCAAGTAGAAAAGGTAACACTAGGCAAACACTGCTCAACGCAACCAACATCGAGAAATACTTAGCCATGAAAGCAGGCCTTGATGCCCTAACGATCTCACGCGTCAGTAGGAATACCGGATGGGCTTCACCATACTGCAACCAGGTGAGTAGGCACCATATCGCAAGAGGAGAACAACCCAAAACCAGCCATTTAACCAATTCTTTCCTGCCTGACCATAGGAGATAAATGGCAAGGACGACAAGGTACACAACTGCTGAGTACTTAGTGATCACCCCCAACCCAATCAGAATTACTCCGATTGCCAGATAACTGCGACGACCAGGACGTGAATCCGCACCAATCATGGCAAGGGCAAATCCAGCGTTAGCAAGGGCAAGGGCTGGAACATCACGCATGATATTCATAGAGACCAGAACAGCAGAACTGCTACCAACGGTTAGCATGGTCAACCACGGATCCGCACCGAAACGCTTAGCCAAAACCAGGCAAGATGCGAGAAGGAGGAAGAGGAATGGAACCATGGCGAGATGCATGGCGATTTCCGAAAACCCACAGAAGAAGAGAACCGGCGCCAGGTAATAACTTAGGAGGGGAGGGTTGGTAGTAACCTTCCAGAGAGGCCGGATACTTCCGTTCCAGTCGAAGGTGCCGGCTAGAGGATCGAGCGGATCTTCTAGGATCCTCTTTGACACTTCCAAGACTACCGTATCATCGATGTGAAAAGCCTTGTCCAAAAAAGGCCCTTGGAGAATTAGCGCAATTAGAAAAATTCCTGCAAGCTCCAACACACGGATTTGTGGTGCTTGCTTAGGGAGACTGATCTTCAACTTGGATAACACTTGGAGCAAATCGACTGAATACTATCAATTTTTCAGCTATGATCATGCCATAAATCTTTTTTTAGGTTCTCACTACTCATGCGGTTTCCCAAAAACTCCCCACGGATCCAGACCAACCGGCGCCATCTTTTCTCAAGTCATTCCGCCTATGGATCAAAGAGTCCGCTAGAGAAGCTTTTTAATGGATTGCTTGAGCCGCAGCTCCTTTGCACAACACGCTCTGCTATGGCCTGTGATTTCCAAATCCGGATCCCGGATTCGAATCGGAGTCATCTCCCAAAAGTCCAAGAAGCATTTGACCTAGTAGATAATCTAGAGGCTCAATTGTCGGTCTATCTGCCATCTAGTGAAGTGAGCCGGATCAATGCAGCCGCAGACTGCAGTCCTTTTCCTGTTGAACCGCAACTCCTACAGCTGCTCAAGCAGGCAAAACAATTAAGTATTGAGACTGGTGGGGCTTTCGATATTACGGGAGCTCCTTATGGGAGAGCCTGGGGCTTTTTTGATCGTCAAGGCCGTATTCCCGATGATGATGAAATCGCGGCCATCAAAAACATCATTGGCTCTCGACTACTGGAAATCGATCTAGAAATGGGCACACTGCGCTTTCGTCGTTCAGGAGTAGAAATCAACCTTGGGAGTATTGGTAAAGGATATGCTCTAGATCGAGCTGTAGATCTGTTGCGGGGCAACGGGCTTAGAGACGTATTGCTACACGCGGGGTTCAGCACTATCATGGCTGTGGGTGATGCTCCAGATAGCCCCAATATGGGTTGGCCGGTGGGCATCCGTCATCCCTTGAAAACTGATGAGGATTTTGCCATACTGCGACTCGTGAACAGTGCCTTGGCAACCTCAGGTTCTGGAGAGCAAGGATTTGTGATTGATGACCGGCGATTTGGTCACATTATCGACCCGAGGACTGGCTACCCGGCCCGAGAGAGATTACTCTCTTTGGCCGTTGCCCCAACTGGCGCCTTAGCCGATGCTCTTTCAACGGCGTTTTTCGTCATGGACACACGAGAGATTCGCGCCTATTGCAATTCACATCCCGGAGTAGGAGCTCTAGTGGTTAGGCGGAAACAAGACGAGGAGGCGAATTTGTTTATCGAGGCCCTTGGATCTCTTCAGGATAAAGTGCAGTTAGTTCAATGATTGTAAAAGACTCCTCATATTCACTCTTGCAACAGATAACCCTGGCATTAGTGAGGTTCCTGGCTGGCTGGCATCTTTTCTATCAAGGCCTGGGAAAACTAAGGGAACCCGATTGGTCTTCTAAGGGATACCTGTCCAGCGCCAGTGGCTGGTTAGGGGCATCTTTCCAACAAATCGCAGACTGGCCAGCTGTATTGAACTTAACAGATTTCTTGGTTGTCTGGGGCCTTCTCTTGACTGGATTACTATTAATGATAGGTCTTTTCTCTCGTATTGCAGCTACAATTGGGTTTGTCCTTGTATTCCTTTTTTTCCTTGCCGCCCCACCTATCCCCGTTATGGGTTTCATAGTATCTGGGCCGGAAGGTTTCGAATTCTTAGTAAACAAGACTCTTATTGAAGCTTTATTGCTTCTGGTTATAGCTGTCTTTCCTGCTGGTCAAGTGACAGGATTAGACATTCTGATTTCGAATTGGCGTGAAAAACGGCAATCGATTTTTTCCCCATAGAACATCCAATGTCAGAGCGATAAGGAGATAGCGTGCTCAACGAAGAACAAAGACGGATTGGAAGACGTAATTTCATCAGAGCCGTTGCAACAATTCCGCCTACCGGAGCATTGCTCTGGCAGGCTCGGCGCATGCGTCCCGTCCGTACCGCGATTGTTGGCTGTGGTGGCCAGGGTGGGGTTTTAATTGAAAATGCCCCAACCAGTCACATGCAACTAGTTGCAATGTGTGACATCTCTCCTGACAACTTCGAAAAAGGCCTGAATAAAATAAGAACTATCCACGATCCAAAGGCTCAGGGCTATACCAATTTTGACCAGATGCTAGAGAGAAGAGACATAGAAGCCGTTTTAATTGCGGCTCCTCTCTGGATGCATGCACCACTCACCATTGCAGCACTTGAGGCCAGAAAACATGTATTCTGCGAGAAGATGATGCACCCTTCGATTGATGGCTGCCTCAGTATGATCAAGGCCGCGCAGAAAGCTAGACGCACCCTCCAAATTGGCCACCAAAGAAACGCTAACCCTCTTTACCAGGAAGCCTATGCACTAATTCAAGCAGGAGTTATAGGTGATGTCTACCACATTAGGGCACTGTGGCACAGAAACGGCGACTGGCGACGGCCAGTCCCAGAGCTTGATTTTGATCCCCGCCCGCATGGCTATCCTTCTCTTGAGCATTTGAAAAACTGGAGACTCTACAAAAAATTCTCCCTCGGACTACTGTCTGAGCTCGGAAGCCATCAACTTCAGATTGTAAACTGGTTTGCTGATGGGGCGCCTACTTCCGTCTACGGTTCAGGAGGGACCTATAGATTCAAAGACGGCCGAGAAATCCCCGACCACCTCTACTTGACCTACGAATACCCGGACGATCTGACTTTCACTTATTCCTCAATCCAATCCAACCGCCAGGATCACTACTACGAACAAATAATGGGTACCGAAGGAACGATTGTCCTGAGTGGTGAGAGACAAGCTATGCTTTTTTCGGAAGGGAAGAAAAACAGTAGGGCCACTCAAATTGAAGTAGAGGCCGCCAAGACAGGTGCCCCAACAATGTCTGCATCGGAGAGCAGATTGAGGGATGCTGCAGGTTCGCAGGTATCTGCTGCTGCTTCCAAATACAGCCCGCTACGTGCTTATCATGATGAGCTGGCCGCCTTTTGCCATACAATTCGTCACAGAGCACCCAATCTTTGTGACGGAATTGAAGGAATGAACGCTTCCTCTCCTCTTATTCTAGGGGCAGAGTCGATTGAGAAGGGCGAAAAGCTCGATATACCACCACAATTCTATTACTCAGCTTAAAGCCCTATCCAGGTACAAAGCCTGTATTTCGGGCAAATCTCATTAGGATAATTGTGCGCCTTTCAAGGCAAGGTCCAAGTCGTAAATCTGTGCCTCAGTACCCCGAGAACGAAAAATCTCTTCCATCCATGACCCCACGGCATCCTTTTCACCGTCGACCAAGGCTAATACGGTTGGCCCTGAGCCACTTATAGTCAGTGACAACAATCTGTTGCGTATACGTGAAGGCAGCTCTTGGAGTTCTAGAAGAGCATCTAGGCCTTTCACCAGCCGGGCACGATAAGATTGGTGAATTCTGTCTTGAGTCGCCTCACGCAGAAGGGTTTTGTTACCGGTGTGAAGCACGTGAATGAATAAGGCGCATCTTTGCAAATTGAAAACAGTATCTTCCAGAGAATAAGATTTCGGAAGAACTTGTCGTGCTTTATGCGTGGACACTGTGACTTGCGGAACAGCCAAAACAAAATGGCACTGCAGTGCTGATTGAATCTTCTCGCAACTTACCTTTTCTTCTAGGGATCTTGATATTACCCATCCCCCCAAGAGGCTTGCAGCAACATTTTCAGGATGGCCCTCCAGGGGCATAGCTATGCTCATAACCTCTTCGACCGTCAGGCTCCGGCAAGCAATATGCTCCGCTATTTTAATACCAGCTACGATCGCTGCCCCACTGCTGCCAAGACCCCTCCCTAAAGGTATTTCATTGTTCACCTCAATCTCCAAGCCCGGTTGTTCACAGCCCATAAATTTCAGGGCATCTAGCAGCGCCCGCTCAAGGATATTTTCGCCAGGGACATCACCAGCCCAGGCAATATTTTTGGCCGGTCCAGGAGTAACCCGAACTCGCAGAAAAAGTGTTAAGGCAGCAGAGATCGTATCAAATCCGGAACCGAGATTAGCAGTGCTCCCAGGCACCACCACTTCAAACACTTTTGGTGACATCTTGAGACAAAACCTCTTTGATAATTTCACTTACCAGGGCACGATCCGGATCAATTCCGGTCCAGATCTTAAACTGTGCGGCCCCTTGTTCCGCAAACATTTCGATTCCCGAGATGATGCCACAGCCTTTTTCTTCAGCTTCTCTCAGAAGTCTAGTTTTTTCTGGATTGTAAATCAGATCATACACCCATTTATAGTCAATCTGGGAAGCATCCAGCGGAGAATCGGCGACTTCAGGGTACTGACCGACCGGCGTGGCATTGACTAACAAATCAGCAGACTGCTCTAGATCAGATATTAGACTCCAGGAAACATCAAAAATTTGACCAAATCTGCACGCCCTCTCTGGGTCTCGTCCAGCTATTTTTACTGTAACCCCTTCCCTCTTAAGGGCACCGACAACCGTTTGAGCGACACCCCCATTGCCCAAAACGACAGCTGAACTTCCTTCAAGTTTATATTTTTCCCTAAGTGGTGTTAGAAAAGCAGCATGGTCAGTATTCGCTCCAATCCATTCTGTCTCTTTTCTTTGGAGAGTGTTTATGGAGGCCACGGGAGAAGAGCACCTATTGCAAAACTCCAGTATGTCCTTCTTGAAAGGCAGGGTAACACTGTAGCCACAGAAGTTAAGCTTGGATCTTTCAACATAATCAAACCAAGCAGGAAGCTCATCGAGTGGCAGGCGAATATAAGCTCCCGAACACTCGTAATGACGTAGTAACCGATTGTGTAGGTGAGGGGAGAGTGAATGTGCTACTGGGTTGCCAATGACTCCATAGAGGGGAGTAGTTTTCCCTGTTAGGTGGACATTCTTTGCCTCTTGAAGAGATAACTGACCAGGAGCCACTTCCATGCCACTATCCTCACAGGCATAGGTCCAAGGGCTGCCGAGTAAGGGTCCAAGGTAGCGTGAGGGCTGCCCCAGCACCCCCATCCCGATGATGATTCGATCAGTAAAATCGTCACTTTGATTCACCATCCAGCTTAGGAGTTCCGTGAGCTGCCGAGTTGACAATATGTTGACGGCAAGCTTGGTAACATCTCCTCTACCAATCAGACATTGAAACTCATGGCTCAAATCCTTTGGAAAGTTTCCGAATATGTGCCGCGAGCGAATAATGCGTGTTGTTGAAGGAATGTCGAAGGGCAGATCTACATCGTGTTCCACGTCAATCCAGTCGTACCCCGCACTCACTGCTGCCCGCAACATATCGATACGCTCTTCTTCGCTTCTCTGGAAGTTCCCTCCTTCTCGGCCAGGCCTACAAGTAGCTATGTAACGCGAGGACCTAGGCTCTGGTAAGCTCGGAAGCCCGGGGGAATCCAAAAAATCGAGACGAGTTTCAATAAACTGGGCGTGCCCATCAAAAAAGTCCACTTTTTCTTGTAGGGCGGAGAGGGAAGCCTCGGCCAATGTTAGACACAGTTTCATTCGGTGCAGGGGTTTATTGATTTGGGTTAGTCTTGACTCGCTGCTGAATCGGGCCCCAGTATCGCTGAAAATACTGGAACATTGAGATGATCGAGAGTAGGACAACGCTCCACAAAAGCACCTCTTTGCCAACTTGATAGAAAAGCGTATTTGGAAGACGATTAAAAACAATTAGGCAGCCCGCGCAAGCAACTTGGGCGACCATCTTGTACTTGCCAAGACGCATTGCTGAGATTGTGATTCCTTGAGCTGAGGCTATACTGCGCAGCCCCGTTACTACAAACTCTCGACCAAGGATGATAATTACCATCCAGGCCGGGGCAATCCCTAGGTGCACTAACGAGATAAAAACTGCCGATATCAATAGTTTGTCTGCAACAGGGTCGAGAAGTTGACCCAAAGTGGTGATTTGGCTACGTTTCCGAGCTAGATAGCCATCAAGATAATCAGTCGTTGCAGCTGCTCCAAATACTATAATCCCCCAAACTTCACGCGCCGGAGGACTAGTTGTTAAAAGAACTCCTACTAGGGGAGGCACAAGGAAAATACGCGATAAAGTCAAAGCATTTGGAAGATTCATTAGACCCCTAGTTTGTATATAGTATACCTGAAGCCCATGTCGCCCGATGATATCTTCTAGAGAACACCTTTACCAAAGATCCTCCCAGCCAGCCTTTCGGGTTTTGTTCTTACTATTACATCGGCAGTGTCTTTCAAGGAGCCACGCCAACCTGACCAGTACGTTGCTATAATCGGGTTTATCCATGCACTCGCGAGATTTAATTACCAAGTTAAACAATCTTCCGGCCGGGCCAGGTGTATACCTCTTCAAGGACAAGGACAGGAAGGTTATTTATATCGGAAAAGCCAAGATGATCTCGAATCGCGTGAGATCATACTTCCGCCGGCCGACACAATTTGATCAGAAAACAGCAATCCTAAAAAATTACATCCACGATTTGGACGTCATAGTTACGGATAGCGAATTTGAGGCCATGCTTTTGGAGAGCACTCTAATTAGGGATAGGCAACCACTTTTCAACATCAATCTAAAAGACGACAAATCTTTTCTTCATATTAAACTGACCGTGGGCGAGGCATTTCCAAGGGCAGTGCTCACCCGTCGCATCCTGGACGATGGCGCTCGATACTTCGGACCCTATCTGCCTGCTTCGCTGGCCCGCAATACAATTAAGATCATTAATCGCCATTTTCTGCTGCGGACCTGCGATATAGAAATTGATGGAGAGCTTGAACGGCCCTGCCTTGAATACTACATCGAACGCTGTTTAGCTCCTTGTGTTGAGGGGCTTTGCACTGAAAAACAATACGCTAAATCTGTGGAGGAAGTAGTCCATCTATTGGAGGGCAAGAACCAGAAGCTTCTGAAATCTCTCAACCATAAGATGGTGCAGGCCTCTTCCAAAGAATTGTACGAGGCCGCCGCTTTCTACCGGGACCGCATGGATATGGTCAGGGATCTTGCTAGGCAACAGAAAATGATAGCAGATCACTCCCAAGACGCAGATGTCTTTGCCTACCACCAGGAGGGCACCCGTCTAGCCCTGCAACTCTTCAATCTGCGCCAAGGCAGGATTGTAGGAAAACGGGAATTTTTCTGGGAGGATCTTCAATTTTTCACTCCATCTTCCTTTTTGCGTGATGCGATTCAACAATACTATCTCCAGTCTGGATTTATCCCCGCAACCGTCTACTTGCCTTCGGAAATTGAGGACCAGGATTTGATTGCGGCGACGCTAACCAAGCAACTGAACTCCAGACATGGGCAAAAAGTGAGAATTAAGGTACCTGTACGAGGAGAGAAGCGTGCTTTAGTCGGCCTGGTCGAGAAAAACGCGAGGATCACCTTCAACACCCGATTCCGCGTTCTCAAAAAGCAGTCGCTGGCCCTCTTAGAGGAGATGCAAGAGGCTTTGGATCTCCCTAGTCTCCCGAAGCACATAGAAGCATTTGATATCTCCAACATCCAAGGGGCAGAGACTGTCGGCTCGATGGTCGTTTGCGAGAATGGCCATATGGCCAAGCAACACTACCGGAAGTTTAGAATCAAAACTGTTGAAGGGGCACACGACTTTGCAGCCATCCACGAAACGGTTCTGCGTCGCTACCAACGCCTCTTACTGAAAGGCAAACAGCTCCCCGATCTGGTAATTGTCGATGGAGGCAAAGGGCAGCTCCATTTTGCTTATCAGGCACTGGCAAAACTCGGCATTGAGGATATATCCTTAGCCAGTATTGCGAAACGAGATGAACTGCTGTTTGTCATGGGCCAGGAAGAACCCTTGCAACTACACAAAACCTCGCCCGTCTTGAGGCTCATCCAAGAGATCCGAAACGAAGCCCACCGCTTCGCTGTAGCTTATCATCGTAAACGTCGTCGTATGCGCGATTTCCACTCAGTCCTGGACGATATTCCTGGCATTGGCCCCAAACGCAAGAAGCGCCTCTTACGGAATTTTGGCAGTATTGCCGGAATTCGAAAAGCCCCACAAGATGAGCTGGTTGCTCTCGTTGGGCCAAGACTGAGCGAGACCATCAAAAAACAACTGGCCAAAGGATAAGCTTTGTATGCAAGAGCCGGATGTTCACAACTAGGGAGAGTACGCTTCAGCGTTGTAAAAAGGGGCAAATGCGGCGATCAATGCAATCACAAACGAATGCTGCCGATTGAGTATATCGCGAGTTAGAATTCCCCATGTTCCTTGTGCGCTTCGCACATCATTCTGTTGGGAAAACCGATCAATCACAATCCCCAGTTCAATCCCCCTATCCATGACCTGACTTGAGATGGCAGGAGGTACATAGATCCCGCCGCCGTGCCCAAAATAGCCTCTGTGTCCATCTGACACATAAGCCCAGCTTTCCAGAAAGACTTGTCGGCGGGCCCCTCGAGCATCCACTACGTTAAAACCACTTTCAAGCCCAATATAAAAGTCTGCTTCGGCCTTTTCCTTCTTTAGTTGAAGCATCAGATGATCTGCTCTATCCTGAGCACCTTGCATTACTTCTTCCGCGGCCAAGGGCATATTGGGGGAAGATGTCGGCACATCGAAAGATACGAAATACGCTTCTCCGGAGGGAGCCAGTTCAACCTTCTTCGAAAAAATTTCCCACGCCTCTTTGGCTGCCTCAACCTTGGAATCACGCGTGCTGCCAATAGCTAGCTTCATCGGGCGCAGTTTAGCGCTGCGAGGTGACGCTGTCTTCCCCTTTGAATCCCTAGCCTGTCAATCTGCCACAGCCAGCGAGGTAAGCAACGATTTGCTATACTTCGACCAACGGAGATGCCCTTGAGAATCATATCGAGCCCTTTCATCTGGATCTTACCTGCCCTTCTGTTCCTCATCGCAAATAGCGGCGCTTTAAGCGCTCAAGCAAGTAGTCAATCAAAGCTATCCGCTGCCCAAACTTCCGATCCAAGACTAGGAAAAGCACGGACTCTAGGGGATTACTTCCCGTTTAGGCAAGTTCAAAATATGTCCGAGTGGGATCTGCGTGCAAAGCAGATCAAACAACGCTTACAGGTCGGCCTCGGGTTGTGGCCTGAACCAACACGAACTCCCCTAAACGCCGTCATCCACGGCAAGGTGGATCGGCCTGATTACACTGTAGAGAAGGTTTATTTCGAATCTTTTCCTGGGCATTTTGTGACCGGTAACCTGTATCGACCTAAAGGCTTCTCCGGAAAACGACCCGCGGTTCTATCACCTCATGGACATGTTGTGGAGAGCGGAGGTTATAACGGTGACGAAGAGACTTTGCGCAACAGTGGTCGATTCTACGATCATGGCTCAGACGGTATTCTAGAGAAAATTGCGGACGGGTGGGAGCGTTTCGAATCAGGAGGCCGTACACCGTTGCAGGCTCGTGGAGTTCAGCTTGCACGCATGGGCTGTGTAGTTTTTCAGTATGACATGGTCGGTTATGCAGATAGCCTACAACTGCAACACAAAAGGAGCGGACCACGAGACCATATGAATACTGAGCAAAACTGGGGTCTATCTAGTCCTAAAGCTGAGCTGCATATGCAAAGCCTCATGATGCTCCAAACATGGAATTCCATCCGATCTTTAGACTTTCTACTGTCTCTTGTAGATGTGGATACGGATAGAGTCGGCATGGAAGGTCACAGTGGTGGTGGCACGCAAGTTTTTATTGTGGCGGCTTTGGATAAACGCCCGGACGTCCTTTTCCCTGCGGTTATGGTTGGCACAGGCATGCAAGGTGGATGCATCTGTGAGAATGCCCCCTATCTGCGTATAGGGGCCGGAAACGTGGATATCGCAGCTCTTGCCGCACCTCGCCCTATGGGGTTAACAGGCGCCGATGATTGGACTCTCGAAATCCGCGAAAAGGGGCTCCCCGACCTGAAAACCCTTTATTCAATGTATGGAGTTCCAGGACGCGTGGATGCTAAAGTTTTTCCGCAGTTTGGACATAACTACAACAGTGTAAGTCGAGGTGTGATGTACAACTGGTTCAACAAGTTTCTCGAACTGGGCTTGACGGGCACCGTGATTGAAAAAGACTACACCCCGTTATCAAAGGAAGAGGGATCAGTCTGGGACGATCAGCACACAGCGCCCGCTGGTAATGCTGTAGGGGACGCACATGAGAGAGCCTTGTTGGGCTGGCTCACCCAAGATTCCACCCAGAATCTTAAACGATTGTGGCCTAATGAAAATAATCAGACATTACAGATTTTTAAAAATGTTCTTGGGAAAGCGTTCGATGTGATGATTGACCGGCGCCTTGAAGATGTGGCTGATACCGGTTCGACTGAGCTCCGGACCAGCTCTTTCAGCAGTGGGGGGCCTCCTTATTTCTCGGCAATTAGCCAGGTCTCTAATGCCCTCTCAGAGCAGGTGAAAATAGCGATTGCATCATCCCAAGAGGCACCGGAAGATGTCCTTATATGGGTCCATGAGCAAGGTATTAAAGGGATCTTCGAGGACCTCGACCTTTCGGCGGAGGCAGCAAATCTTATGCCCTCCAAAACCGATATTGTGGCGCTAGATCTTATTGGACAAGATAATGGCAGTGAAATTAGCGCTAATCAGATGACCATCAAGGGAAAGGGGCTTCGATATTGGGATCACCATCCGGATTACACATATGGGTACAACCTCCCCCTCTTGTCAAAAAGGGTTCATGACGTTCTAACGGTGATTGCGCACATGCGCAAGGAACGTCCCACCGCCCGTATTTCTCTGCTAGGCATGGGGCCTACAGCAGGGCCTATCGCTGCGTTAGCAAGAGTCCAATCCGGCCAAGAAGTGCACAAGCTTGCTGTCAATACAGCAGGCTTTCGGTTCGGAGATCTGAACGAGTTCACTGACCCAATGTTTCTCCCTGGCGCTGCAAAATATTTGGACATGCCCGGGATTTTGGCGCTTGCAGTAGCGGCGGGAAGCTCCTGGGTCTTTGGCGAGACACGTAGTGTAATGGATGAGTTGCAAATAGTGCACACAGTGACCGGTAAAAATTACCAACTGGTTACTGGCAAATACGGCACACTCAAAGCAGCATTTAAATGGCTATCGTCCTACAACTAAACTGGAGAATATTGATCTTATGACCCCTGAGCAAACCTTACAAAGTCTTGGCCTAGAATTACCGCCTGCTCCCAAACCCCAGGGGCTGTATGTTCCAGTCTTGACAGATGGCGATTTAGTCTACGTCTCTGGTCACGGGCCCTTGAAGCCCGACGGCTCTCTGATCACCGGAAAAGTTGGCGCGGAATTAAGTCAAGAGGATGGTCATGCAGCTGCCAGACAGGTTGGACTGGCCATTCTGGCCTCTCTAAAAGACAATCTAGGAAGTCTGGATCATGTACGCCGCGTAGTGAAGGTGTTAGGCATGGTGAATGCAACTCCAGATTTCGCACAACATCCAGCCGTGATCAACGGGTGTAGTCAACTTTTCGCTGATGTCTTTGGCCATCACAACGGCATTGGGGCACGTAGTGCTGTCGGCATGACCTCCCTGCCCGGAAACATAGCAGTGGAAGTAGAAGCATTATTCCAGCTACACGCGGTGTAGCCTAGACACAAAGAACCGGCAATCCAGCCTGGCAAAGCTTTCAACTGTGTCGAGGGGTCGGTTTCTTAACCCTTCAGCAGACTCAAAAACTGGCTGTTACTTTTTGTCTTTTCAATCTTTGAAAGTAGAATCCGGAGGGCTTCATCGGCACTTTGTGTGGCCAGGGCACGCCGGACAAGGTTAACTTTGTGCTGAGTTTCTTCAGAGCGGAGCTTTTCTTCCTTTCTGGTGCCAGACTTTTTGATATCGATGGCAGGCCATACGCGTTTTTCCGCCAAGCCTCTATGAAGAATAAGTTCCATGTTTCCAGTGCCCTTAAACTCTTCGAAAATCACATCGTCCATCCGGCTACCAGTATCTACAAGGGCTGTGGCAACTATAGTTAAGCTTCCTCCATCTTCAATTTTCCTAGCAGCACCAAAAAATTCACGAGGTTTTTCCATACTGCGGGCACCCAAACCACCAGACAGTGTTCTTCCCCTGTCTTTGGTCTGGTTATTATAGGCTCTAGCCACACGAGTCAAACTGTCTAGCAAAAGAACCACGTCCTTCCCGGCCTCAACCATTCTACGAGATCGTTCCAGCACCATTTCAACAACACGGACGTGTTTTGACGCCGGTTCATCGTTGGATGAATATACAACCTCAGCATCTACCGATCGCTTGAAATCGGTTACCTCTTCAGGTCTCTCGTCGATTAGAACAACCATGAGATGTATTTCTGGGTGAAATTCTACAATAGCCTGTGCTAGCTTCTTTAAAATAATTGTCTTGCCTGTTCGAGGTGGAGCGACAACCAAACTGCGCTGACCTCGGCCAATCGGAGTGATCAGGTCAATTATTCGAAGGTTCGGGTCGTTTCCGAGATCTATTTCTAGGCGTTCAATCGGATCGATGCAAACAAGCCTGCTGAAAGGTTCAAACCGCTGAAACTCCTCCAGGGAAAGTGACATGACCGATTCGATAGTACGAAGACGCAACTTGCCTTTAGCGAATGTCGCTTCGCCT
>CAYXBG010000004.1:0-1581 GCA_964463145.1 uncultured Acidobacteriota bacterium | reverse complement strand
TGACCAGCAACCAGTTGACTTTTGATTTCTACTCCCGGGCGCAGTTGATTTCTGTGGATCAGATCCGAATTGACAAATACGTCGCCATTCTCTGCAAAATAGCCGTTGCTGGCCTTCCTCAAATAGCCGGACTTATCTGACATTACCTCCAAAACTCCAGTTACTTGCTGTGGTTTTTGAGGCCCGTTTTCTAAGCCCTCACCCGAGCGCCCTCCCGGACGGCCACCTCTTCCCCGGGACGAACTACGCCTTTTCCTTCGCCAGGGCGGTCTCCCAGATCCACTCTTGCCTTGTTTCATCATGGCTTAAAACTCAGCCGCTTTTTATATTCAGATTGCATACGGGAAAACCCTCATGCCAAATATCTTCGGAGCAGGTTTCAAAAACCCGTCGTTAGCCCGCAGCACACCCGGCCCTGATTTTCCACGGCACAGAAAAGCTTCATAGCTGCCATTCTGCCGATACTAGGGGTGCGAGGACTCGGAACCAAAGGCCCAACGGTTCCAGCGAGGAGCATTCAGCCCCATTTCGCAAGGCAGATTCTAGTACAAATGGTGCGGAAAATTCAACTGTTATTGGGATTTCCATATTGTATCCTCCGCCTTCCTCCCGTAGATTCGCTGGAGTTCGCACTGGTTATTTCGGCTGCAGGAGCTGGGTACCGGCCTCGTTTCATTTATTTTTTGTACGAACATTTAAGGCACACAGAGACTATGAGTCCTAGGCCGGGACAAACTAAGTTGGCAGAAAGCTCCTTATTAAGATCCTTTCAACAGCTTCAGGAACTCAATTAATAGGACAGTATTGTCTTGCCAAACTCGAGCGGTCACAATGTTGCTATCTACAACGACCTCCTGATCGACATAGGTCGCCCCTCCTTGCTCCGCATCCATCGCACACTTGGCGACTGTGGTAACAGTTTTACCTGCTATAACTCCCGCTGCTGATAAGATCTCAATACCGTGACAGAGACAGGCTATAGGCTTGCCTGCAGCGTGAATCTCACGGGTCAAGCGCAATAGATCCTGATCATACCGCAGATATTCAGGGGCCCGACCTCCCGAGACAAATAAGCCTGCATATTCGTCTGATTTCACATCCCGAAAAGCCACTGTGGCCTCGATGAAATAGCTAGGCCGCTCTTGTGTGATATCCCAGGGGACACCAGAATCGGGTGGAATCTCGTGCAGAACAGTATGGTAGAGACGGGCTTCTGGACCGGCCACTACGACTTCGTACCCATCTTCGGGGAGTCTAAAAACTGGATAGAATGTGTCAAGCGTCTCTGTGGCGTCGCCCAGCGGCATAAGGATCTTTGGCATAATATTTCTCGTCTCCTCGTATTTTTTAGGCCCACATACTCGGGAAAGGTCGTAGCCCTGTCTAACGCGCTCGATACTGGCCTAACCCAGATCTATTGTCAAGAATCAGCCTTTCAGGCAAAGTCTTAAGCGCACGGAACCCGAGAATGGTGTGGGCACGGGCATTGGCACGTGCCAATGCCGGAGCCGGAGTCGGTGATGAACCAGTGGCGGGGCCGACGAGACTCGAACTCGCGACCTCCGGCGTGACAGGCCGGCG
>CAYXBG010000003.1:0-52609 GCA_964463145.1 uncultured Acidobacteriota bacterium | reverse complement strand
AGCGTCCGGGGTCTGGTACTTTGCCGTTCAGCCGGTAGCTGCGGTGTTATTTTTTATATGTGGACTTGCGGAGACAAACCGTCTCCCCTTCGATATGCCGGAGGCAGAGACGGAGTTGGTGGGTGGTTTCCACACAGAATATAGTGGTTTCCGGTTCTCGTTGTACTTTATGGCTGAATACGCCAACATGATTACTATCGCGGGGTTGATGACCACACTTTTCTTTGGCGGCTGGTTACAACCTTTCCCCAACGTCTCCTGGCTTTGGTTTTTGGGATTTATCCCGCCTTTTATGTGGTTCTCAATTAAGGTATTTCTTATCCTTTATGGGTTTATTTGGATTAGAGGTACGTTGCCACGTTTTCGGTTCGATCAATTGATGCAGTATGGGTGGAAAATATTCTTGCCTGTTGCACTGGCCAATGTCATTGTGTCGGCCTGTCTAGTGTGGCTATTTACGCTTCGGGGTTAGGTGATTGCAATGCAATTTCTAAAAAGGTTTCTTTTCTTAGACATTCTCAAAGGTTTATGGCTTACCCTCCGCTATACCTATACTCCTGTTTATACCGAGCAGTATCCAACAGAGCGTCCCAAGTTAGCAGCGCGTTACAAGGGGGCCCCTAGGCTCAACAATGATCCCGAGACGGGAGAAACTCTGTGCATTGCTTGTGATTTGTGTGCCCAGATCTGTCCGGAGGATTTGATAGTTGTAGGGGTGCAACGTGATCCAGAAAGCAGGAAAAAAGTCCTCACCACCTATACTTTTGATACTTCTCGCTGTCTTTTCTGTGGGTTGTGCCAAGAGGTTTGCCCGACGAATGCAGTCGAACTAACTCAGGATTTCGAACTCGCAACCTACGATCGATCCACAATGTTGTGGGATCGATCCCGTCTTGAAAAGGGTTGGAAACGTATCGAGTATGGCGAGTCGAGGAATTTCAGGTAAGGATAGTATGGAGACTTTTCTTTTCTACAGTTTGGCGACGATCTTGCTCGTATTTGCAGTTATGACTGTGACGGCCCGCAATCCCGTCCGTAGTGCTGTTTACCTTATCTCGACCCTGTTGTCGGTGGCCGGTCTGTTTTTTCTGCTACAAGCCGAGTTTGTCGGAGCAGCCCAGGTTCTGGTGTATGTGGGCGGTATTATGGTGTTGTTTCTCTTCGTGATTCTCTTGGTCAATGTTGAACGGGCGGAAAAGGAAAGAACCTCGAGCAGGCAATGGAAGACAGGTCTAGCCCTGGGGGTGGTATTGGTGGTTGAGCTAGGGTACCTCTTGTCACGAGGCTCATCCATTTTTGGTACAACCCCAGCCCGGGAGCTTATAGAGGGGCGCTCCCAGAACACAGAGTCGGTTGGAGAGCTTTTGTATACGCAATATCTTCTCCCATTTGAGATAGCCTCGGTGCTTTTACTGGTGGCAATTATTGGAGCGGTCGTCCTGGCTAAGAAGAATTTACAAAATAGAGCATGATGCAATGATTGAAACAACTCATTATCTGATCCTTGGTGCCGTCTTGTTTTCCATAGGGGTTGTAGGTGTCCTGACGCGTAGGAATATTCTGATTATTTTTATGTCTATCGAGCTCATGTTGAACGCGGTAAATCTTAATTTAGTCGCTTTCAGTGATCGGCTTCAAAATTTAGATGGGCAGGTTTTTGCGATTTTTGTGATTACCATTGCTGTTGCGGAAGCAGCTGTCGGTCTGGGGATTGTCATTGCGCTTTTCAGGAACCAAGAAACGATCAATATTGATGCATTAGATCGAATGAAATGGTGATGTGGTGTGGAGTCTAGGGATAAAACTGAACCATGTTAAATAATCTTTGGATCATCCCAGCGCTTCCCTTGGCAGGGTTCCTGACTATTGGAACTTTGGGTCTCTGGAAACTGTACCGTAAAGGTGAACGACTCGGCCGGCCGATTGTGTATTGGACTTGTTGCGGTGTGGTTGGGCTTGCTTTTCTATTGTCAGTTTTCTGTTTTGTCGAACTCACAACAATGGATCCCGAGAATAGAGTGTTTGAGACAGACCTCCTGACTTGGATTCCCGGCAACAACATTAGAACCACCAGCGGGGAGCTGGCCCAACTTAACATCAGCTGGGGGCTCCAATTTGATCCCTTATCGGCGATTTTTCTTCTTTTCGTTACGGGTATCGGTTTTCTTATTCATGTGTATTCGATCGGTTATATGTGGGAAGAGGAAGGGTTTTGGCGCTTTTTCGCCTATCTCAATCTTTTCATGTTTATGATGCTGATCCTGATCCTTTCTAATAACTACATGGGGCTTTTTGTTGGATGGGAAGGTGTGGGTTTGTGCTCATACTTGTTGATTGGATATTACACACACAAAAAGAGTGCCGGCGATGCAGCCAAGAAAGCCTTTGTTGTGAATCGTATTGGAGATTTCGGATTTGTGCTGGGGATGTTTCTGATTTTCTCAACTCTAGGAACATTGGATTTTACGGATGGATCCTCGGAAATTGCCCGACTCTTCCCAGGGCCTGAGATTGGCTGGGGAGTACTCAGTTGGATCGCCCTCCTACTTTTTATCGGGGCCTGTGGAAAAAGCGCTCAAATTCCTCTTTATGTTTGGTTGCCGGATGCGATGGAAGGCCCTACTCCTGTTAGTGCTCTGATACACGCTGCGACCATGGTGACAGCTGGGGTTTATGTGGTTGCCCGCTCGACAGCTCTCTATAGTCGTACTCCGGAGGTATTAGCTATCGTTGCTGGTATAGGAATTCTGACCGCGATAGTGGCCGCCTCCATCGGATTGTTTCAGCGGGATATCAAAAAGGTTCTTGCCTATTCGACCGTCAGTCAGCTTGGCTACATGTTTACGGCTCTTGGAGTAGGTGCGGTAGTTGCAGCAATTTTCCATGTCTTCACACATGCCTTTTTTAAGGCTCTTTTATTTCTAGGGTCTGGGAGCGTTATCCATGGTATGCACCACGAACAGAATATGTTGAAGATGGGTGGATTGAGGAAACATATGCCAGTTACCTATCGGACAATGCTGATAGGAACGCTCGCAATTGCCGGTATACCTCCACTCGCGGGATTCTTCTCCAAAGATGAAATTCTCTGGAAAGTTTTTGATCATGGTAGCTATTTCATTTGGATCATTGGCGCTATTGTGGCAGGGATGACATCTTTCTACATGTTCAGGCTGATTTTCCTGACCTTCTTTGGAACAGAGCGCTTTGAGGACACCTCTCATGTGCACGAATCTCCAAGGACTATGACCATCCCTTTGCTGGTCCTCGCCCTGGGTTCAGTGATGGTTGGTTTTTTGGGGATGCCCGTTTGGTCGGGATTGCCAAATGTGTTTGGAGAATTTATTGAACCAGCATTCAAGCACACCTTTCTCGGCGAACAAGGAGCACATCATGCTCCAATAGCCCTGGAGATAGGCCTGGCTGTGCTGTCTGTAATCATCGCTGTTTTAGGGTTTTTGCTTGCGCGCTATTTCCTCCTACAACGGCATGCCTGCTTTGAGGTTTCTGGAACTCTGGGGTCTCTATATCGCTGGGTTTACAGCAAGTACTACGTGGATGAAATCTACGATGCAGCTGTGGTTAACCCGACCAAGGGCTTCGGCAACTTCCTTTCCAGGTTTGATGCAAATGTTATTGATGGGATCGTGAATGGCTCGGCGACTCTGACCAGGGTAGCGGCCTGGATCTCAGGGCTGTTTGATCGGGAGGTGGTGGATCGGATGGTTAACATGGTCGCGGAAGTCGTGAACTCCTTTAGTTTGGTGTTCCGGAAATTGCAAACAGGACTGATGCAGCGATACGCATTATTTTTTGTGTTTGGGGTCGTCGCGTTGCTCACTTTTTATCTCGTGGGAGTCTAGAAGATGGATTTCTTCATGCAGAATATCCTTATCATCGTATGTCTTTTCCCTTTGTTGGGCGTTGCCTTGATTGTGCTACTGCCCCGAGACAAGGGAAAGGATATGAAGGTGAAATGGGTTGCCAATATCGTTGCCTTTCTTGGGTTTATTATTTCGTTACCTTTGATTATATGGTTCAACAGCCCACAGTACATCAACGCTGTAAACGGCATGCGGTTCGTTGTTAAGAAACAATGGATACCTACTATTGGTGCCGAATTCCACGTGGGGATTGACGGCATCAGCTTGCTCTTGATCCTGCTCACGACTCTCATGGGCTTCATAGCGATTCTCGCTTCCTGGAACGCTATAACTGAGCGTGTGCCTGAATATTATTGCTATTTCTTGATTTTGCAGGCAGGAATGCTGGGTGTTTTTATAGCCCTCGATTTTGTGCTTTTTTACGTTTTTTGGGAAGTAATGCTGGTCCCAATGTATTTCATCATTGGTGTCTGGGGTGGGCCTCGAAAACTTTATGCTGCCATCAAATTCTTCCTCTATACCTTGGCCGGGTCGGTGCTACTGCTATTGGGTATTCTGGCTCTCTATTTCTTCCAATACCAGCAAACAGGTGTATGGTCTTTTGATGTTTTGGGTATGCGGAGTCTCGGTCTGCCCCTTGATCTGCAATGGTGGATTTTCTTGGCGTTTTTCATCGGTTTTGCCATCAAAGTTCCCATGTTCCCGTTCCACACTTGGCTTCCTGATGCTCATGTTGAAGCGCCTACTGCGGGCTCAGTGATCTTGGCCGCGGTGTTGCTCAAGATGGGGACCTACGGATTTGTTCGCTTTAGTTTGCCGATTTTACCTGAAGCCACCATGGAATTTATGCCCTGGATGATGCTTCTGGCGGTAATCGGTATTATTTACGGAGCGTTAACAGCTATGATGCAAAAAGACATGAAAAAGTTGGTGGCGTATTCTTCCGTCAGCCATCTAGGTTTTTGCATGCTGGGTGTGTTCGTTGTGACGCCTGTAGCCCTGGAAGGAGGAATCCTTCAGATGATCAATCATGGAATCTCTACCGGGGCACTATTTTTGATCGTCGGAATACTCTATGAGCGACGCCACACTAGGTTGATTTCAGACTACGGTGGAATCTCACACAGGATGCCTGTCTACGCCACTGTCTTCCTTATAATGACGATGTCCTCTATCGGGTTGCCCACGCTTAATGGATTTGTGGGTGAGGTGATGATTTTAATGGGAGTATTTGCAGATCCTGCTAACCGATTTTGGGCTATTGCCGGTGTGATAGGTATTGTTCTGGGAGCAGCCTATATGTTGTGGCTCTACCAAAGGGTCATGTTTGGGGAAAATGATAATCCCAAGAATCAAGGGCTAACCGACTTAACCTCTCGTGAGCTGGCCACCTTCGTACCTCTCATTGTTCTTGCTTTTTGGATAGGGCTCTATCCGAAAACATTTATCCAGTACCTTCACGATCCGGTTAACGAAATCGTTGAGATTGTGCGTCCGGGCGAGTTTCCTGCCATCAGTGACCAGAGAGGGGCTAAGGAGTAAATCACATGGATCTTCTTGGAGGCCAAGACGCATTTTCTTACCTGATCCAAAACTCATTAGTGATACGGCCTCAGATAGTTTTGGTTATTTGGGGTATAGCCATCTTGTGTGTTGTTCCTTTCCTCGGCAAGAACAGCACTCGTTACCCACTTTTCTACACTCTTGCCGGTCTGGCCGTCTCGGCTTTTTATGTGATCTGGGGCAATGATGCGGGCCCGGCTTTCGAGGGAGCAATTGTTTTTGATTTTTTCACTCGTTTTTTCCATTTACTTTTCCTAGTAGCAGCATTTTTGTCGGTGTTGCTCTCTTATCGGTATCTGGAAATTGAGGGTAGTCATCACGGCGAATATTACGCCTTAATTCTTTTTGCAACGGCAGGCATGATGTTCATGGCCGGGGCCATGGAACTCATTACGGTGGTTGTGGGTCTAGAGCTAATGTCCGTTAGTACGTACATTCTCGTTGGTTTTACATCTCGCCAACGTCGGTCCAATGAAGCATCTATGAAGTATTTTCTTTTGGGTGCTTTCTCGACGGGAATAATCCTTTACGGTACGTCGTTACTTTACGGAATTGTCGGGTCGACCAACCTTTCTGAAATTGGAGAGGTTCTGGGTGCCACTGAAATTGGTCCTCTGGTGGTGCTTGCAGTCATGCTCACAATTGTTGGTCTGTGTTTCAAAGTCGCTGCAGTGCCTTTCCATATGTGGGCTCCGGATGCCTACGAGGGTGCCCCGACCTCGGTGACAGCATTCATGTCAGTGGCAGTGAAAGCCGCCGGATTCGCCCTCTTTTTCCGGATCTGTCTGGTGGTTTTTGGTGATGTCCGAGAAGTGTATGTCGGGGTGCTAGCGTTCATCTCTATGTTGACAATGACATGGGGTAATGTGGCAGCAGTAACCCAAAAAAATGTCAAACGGTTGCTCGCTTATTCAAGTATATCTCATGCAGGTTATGTACTCATGGGATTAGTGGCAGGGACTGCCTTTGGAATTAGAGCTGCTGCCATCTATTTGCTCATATACACCGTCATGAATTTAGGGGCGTGGGCAGTGATCATAGTTTTGCGGCGCGAGGATATTAAAGGAGAAGATATAGACTCCTTTAAGGGATTATTCAGTCAGCACCCCGCCGTAGCAATATCGATGTTATTTTTCCTCCTTTCGTTGGCGGGCATTCCTCCAATGGGAGGGTTCATTGCGAAGTATTTCGTGTTTGCTTCTGTGATGGATGTAGGTCTTAACAGTAGTGGGGGCCTGGCGTTGCTCATGTTCAGTGTAGCGATTGTAGGGGCCTTGAATGCTGTTGTTGCCCTCTACTATTACTTGCGTATAGTAGTTTTGATGTTTTTTGAGCGCGATTTTGTGCCGGTTCCCCTGGCACTTTCTACTGGGACGACAATTACTCTAGTTTTAGCAGGCTTGCTGACGCTACTTATGGGGATATATCCTCAACCTTTTATCGAACTGGCGAAGTCGGCGTCGCTACCTTTAATGTGATGAGGGTTACCTCTCTTTGGTGAGATGAAAAAATCCAGCGTAGCGGGAATGGTTGCTCGTTATAGCGGTATTATTCTGCTGTTACCCGCTTGTATGCTCATTGGATATGGAATAGGTGGATGGTTTGGTCGGTATCTTGGGGGAGGGGCGACTGTATCACTTGTGGGGGCCCTTTTCGGATCTGTCGCCGGGCTAATACAAGTGTTTAGGATGCTGCGAGAGAAGCCATGAAGAGTTTGAATCGTAATGCCACTAGGATCCTTTGTGTTTTGGTAATTTCCGCCTTCGCATGGGGAGGCTGGGGGGTCGCAACTTCGGTTCTTTTAGGAGGGCTGGCAGCCCTTATCAACCACGCTTGGATGTCCACAGTGGTAGGGCGGGCGCTAGAGGGCGGGGAAGAGGTTCCGGCCGTAGGTGTTATGGCGAAATATCTACTCCGGCTTGTATTGATATTGGGTATCTTGTTTGCTATGATCCGATTTTCTTTTTTGAGCCTCGGTGGCGCTATTTTGGGGCTCTCGATTCTGGTTCTGGCGGGCATGCTGGAAGCCTTTCTTTTGTTAGCAGGACAACTTAAAGCGAGCCGGTGAGATTATGCATCACGAGTTTTTTGTCTCGACCATATTCAATCGATACATAGCAAATCCTATTGCTGGAGTATTTGGATTGCATACGGACCATGATGTTTTGCCTGCCCATCTGGTGATGATCATCTTGATTAGTCTAGGCTTGATTTCGTTCGCACTCTTTCTGCGTAGGCGTTTGAGTGTTGATAATCCAGGAGCCGTACAACAGTCTCTGGAACTTGTCTCAGATGCTCTTATGGACTTCATGAAGAATCTTGTTGGCCCGAATTACAAACATTTTTTCCCAATTATTGGGTCGCTTTTTCTATACATACTGGCCGGAAATATTCTTGGGCTGGTTCCGGGGTTTATGTCCCCAACCAGTAATATTAATGTCACTTCAGGCTGTGCGATAATTGTGTTTCTCTATTATAATTTTCACGGCTTTAAAACTCACGGATTCTGGAAATACATGGCGCACTTTGCGGGGCCGTCGTTGGCAATCGCACCGCTTTTGTTCGTGATTGAGATCATTGGTCACCTGGCCCGGCCGTTTTCTCTTTCTGTACGTCTTTTCGGGAACATTTTTGCTGAAGAACTTATTATAACTAGCTTGAATGGACTGTTTCCTTTTCTGGTGTCTCTACCGGTGATGGGGCTGGCTCTCTTTGCCAGTACTATTCAGGCTTTTATCTTTGTGGTACTTACGATGGTCTACATCGGTGGTGCGGTGGAGCATGCTCACGAAGATGAGCACGAGGGGCATTCGCACCAAGAATCGGTGGGGCAACCTGCATAACCAATAAGGAGAAAAGCGAGATGCCCCCGCTGTCTCAAACAGGAGAGATTTGGAAATGACGAAGTTTTTCTATCTAGTAGTGTTGCTTTTTCTTCTGAGCCTTTTTACGATGCCTGTTCTTGCTCAGAGTGATGATGCCAGTAGCGCATCAGCTCTAATGAACCCGCTGGCAATGGCGATAGCCGCAGCTGGGTGTGGACTGGCTCAAGCTAAGGCTTTAAGAGCGGGTTGTGAAGGTGTGGCCCGTAACCCGGGATCCGTTGATACCATCCGGTTTTTCATTATCCTGGGCCTTGCTTTTATTGAGTTTTTAGCCCTGCTGACTTTTGTCTACGTCGCATTTATTTAAAATCAGGCGCAGATAGAAAAATTCGGAATTGAAGGAAGTTTGGTCCGTCTAAACCGGCCTTCTCTTGATTGATACACTGAGCAGAAAAGCCCTGTAGCCAGCTCCTGGGTCGGCGTTTTCCGTTCCCGAGCGACGGATGTCCTGTTAGAATGGACCCCCACCGCTCCAGGAGCGCTGGGAAGATGGCTGATGAGTGCACGACTACTTGTGTACACCTCGGAGAGAAATATGGTTCGACCGAAATTTCTTGTTGCCGGCGGATTGATACTGGGGTCCCTAGTATTTCTGATGTACAACGGTATCAACGATGCCATGGTACGCTACCATGAAGTCCCTGAGGTGTTGGCCCAGCCTACCGGTTTTACCGAGGCGAGTATTCGCCTTAAAGGGCAAGTTAAACCAGGGACAGTTCATCTTTACAAAAGACAGTCCAAAGTCGATTTTGAAGTATATGATCAAGCGTCGGGACTCAGTCTCCCGGTCACTTACGAGGGGGACATACCTGATACTTTTCAGGAGCGAGCCGAGGTCGTACTTGAAGGTCGATACCATGAGGATGATGAGCAGTTTCGGGCCACTATTTTGCTTGCCAAGTGTCCATCCAAGTACGAAAAGAGTGACGACGAACCAGAAGCCGTGATTGCTTCCAGTGCGACCCTCAATGAGTGAGCCATGATCGAACTAGGGCGTTACTCTCTAATCGCGGCCCTTTTGCTCTGTGGGTACGGGATTCTGGCAGCATTTTTGGGTGGGTATCGTAAGCATCTGCCCCTTGTCCGTTCTTCTGAAAACGCGACAATTGCGACCCTGGGGCTGTGTCTGGTTTCAAGTTGTTGTCTGTGGGGCCTGATTTTCCAAAATCAATTTCAGGTGCGTTATGTCGCTCTAGTAAGCTCAATTAATCAGCCAGCAATCTACAAATTCACCTCATTGTGGGGTAGTCAAAGCGGTAGCCTTCTTTTCTGGACGTTAATTTTGGCAGCCTTTAGTGCCATTTTTGTTTTTCAGAATCGGACTAGGAACCGAGCCCTTGTGCCATATGCCAATGGGATTTTGCTTGCAAGTTGCTTTTTCTTTCTACTATTGCTTAACTTTGTTGCGCCACCCTTTGCTTTACATTCTCCTGTTCCTCCAGACGGAGCAGGACTGAATCCCTTGCTGCAAAACCCCTATATGATTATTCACCCACCGTCCCTCTACCTTGGGCTGATTTGTCTTAATGTGCCTTTTGCTATCGCTCTTGGGGCGCTTTTCAGCGGCGATCTCCGCACAACTTGGGTAACGGCCACTCGCAAATGGGGGATGGTTGCCTGGTGTTTTCTCACCTTCGGGATCACCCTTGGCGGGATGTGGGCATACGAGGAATTAGGATGGGGTGGTTACTGGGCATGGGATCCTGTAGAGAATGCCTCTTTCATGCCCTGGCTGATCGCCACGGCCTTTTTGCATTCCATTATGATCACGGAAAAAAAGGAAATGCTGAAGGCATGGAATTTTATTTTGATTATTTTGGCTTTCGAATTGACTATGTTCGGTACGTTTTTAACCCGTAGTGGAGTAATTGAATCAGTTCACTCGTTTGCGTTATCCAACATTGGGCCATTTTTTGTGGTCTTTATGGTGATTACTTCTCTGATGGGGTTGTATTTGCTTACTTATCGGTCGACCGAACTGCAACGCAAGGGGGAAATGCAGTCTTTTTTGTCTCGTGAGTTTACGTTCCTTCTTAACAACTGGTTGTTTGTGTCCATATGTTTTGCTGTTTTTTGGGGAAGTATTTTTCCTGTTCTTTCGGAATGGGTAACGGGAGAGAAAATCACGGTAGGGCCTCCTTTCTTTAATCAAGTAACCGCTCCATTATGGTTGGCTCTTTTGATTTTAACGGGGGTCTGCCCTCTGATAGCTTGGCGAAAGGCCACATTCAAGAATTTTAGAAGAAATTTTATTTTCCCCATCATAGGGGGGCTCGGAGCGGCTTCGATTTGTTTGATCTTGGGAGTACGGGAATTGTTGCCCCTTATGATGCTTTCCTCTGCTGGATTTGTTGCGCTCACAATTTTCTTCGAATTTTATAAGGGAGCTCAAGCAAGACAGGCAATCCGTCCGAGTGCCTTTGTTCCGGCTGTGATCGATCTGGCGACTATGAATAAACGTCGATATGGAGGTTTTGCGATTCATGCTGGCGTGGTTTTAGTCTTTGTCGGGATAACTGTGAGCAGCTTCTTTGGTGTAGATCGTTTTTTTACTGTGCAAGACAATGAAAGTTTTTCACTAGGTCCGTATTCGATGGTTTACCGGGGTTTGTCGGAAAGGCGAGATCCGGAGAAAGATGTGGTAGGAGCTCCACTTGAGATTTCCAGGAATGGGGAGATTATAGGGACGCTACTACCAGAAAAACATGTTCATCACACCGCTCAGGATCAACCTCAGAGTGAAGTAGCAATACGATCAACTTTGCAGGATGATCTCTACATTGTTCTCTCAACATGGGCAGAGGGTTCAGCAACATTCCACGTATATCTTAGGCCCCTCGTCATGCTGATCTGGATTGGTGTTGCAATAATGGTACTAGGGGGATTGTTTGTTCTGGTCCCTGACCAAAAAAAGGCCCGAGCACCACTGCGTAGCCTTGAAAAGGAGGAGGATGCAAACGCCTAAGCACATTTTTTTGCTGCTGTTGGTGTGCTCCGTTGGATTTTTGCCAGCTGGATCAACTGTGGAGTGGGAAGACGTCCTGAATGTCACGGGGAACATTGTGTGTACGTGCGGATGTCCCACAACCTTAGTAAGTGCGTGTTCCTGCCACCGAGCAGAAGAGATGAACCGAGAAGTAGAGGCTATGTTGACGGAAGGGTCTACAAATCAAGAAATTTATGACCATTATGTGGCTCAGTTTGGATTAGAAGTGTTGGCGGCCCCTAGGGTTGAAGGCTTCAATATAGTTGGTTGGTTCTTACCTTTTCTGGTGCTGTTGTTGGGGGGGGGTGGAGTGATAGTTGGGTACCGTTATCTTAAGGGTGATGACGGTGCAAAAATTGTTACCCCAACGACAAACCCGATCAATGAGAAATACCATTCAGAGATCCAACGGGAGATTGCTGACCTAGACACCTAAAACCGATGAGGCGAGAGATCATCTAATGGCACTTTTAATAGCACCAATTATATTTGTTCTAGTAATTCTTTACGTGGCATACCCTTTGTTACTTGATGCAGCTCAAGAACAGAAAAAAGAACTAGCCTTAACCGAGACACAAAAGGCAGTCCATGCCAAGGATGATGCTATCGGTACTCTGAAAGACATCGAGATGGACTTCCGAATGGGGAAGCTTTCCGATTCAGATTATCAAGAGTTGAGGTCCCAGTACGAGGCCCAAGTGGTCTCGGCGTTTGAGATACTGGATGGGCTGGATGATAAAAAGCGGACCATCCCCCCAGAAGATAGCGCCTGATGCCAGAACGTTTATCCAGTGTTCTAGAACTTTTTCAGATTACACACAATTACGGTTCTGTAACCGCATTGAATGGAATCGATCTTGCCTTGCACCGAGGTGAATTCTGCGCACTTTTTGGTTCTAACGGAGCCGGGAAAAGTACGTTACTTAAGATTTTAGCCAATTTGGTGCGTCCCACTGAAGGGACAATAAATTGGCAGGAGAAGTTCCCAGAGCGGCATCAAATTGGGTACGTCTCTCACCGGAGCATGTTGTACGAGGAGCTGAACGGTTTAGAAAATCTATTATTTTTTGCCGGTCTCTACGGCCTAGATTTGCCTATTCAGCGTGCGGATCAATTATGCGATCAATTCGGCTTGAGCGAGTCAAAAGGCTATAAGGTCGCCGGTTATTCTCGAGGTATGCGCCAACGTCTAACACTCGCCCGAGCCTTGCTGCATGAACCAAAGGTGTTACTTCTTGATGAGCCCTTTACCGGATTGGATCAACATGGTTATCGCGCTCTGACCACTATCCTGAAGGATCTGAAATCGGAACAGCGCACTGTCATGATGGCTACACACAACTTACAAGAAGGCTTCGAACTTGGCTCGAGAATGCTAATTCTAGACTCAGGGCGTCTTATCTACGATGTTGAGAGAAAGACTATTTCCATGAGTGAATTGGAGGCGGCCTACTTTGGAAATATTCGTCAGGAGGTTGCGGGGTGATGAGGGTTGTAGGGCAGATCTGGACTATGGCGGCTAAGGATCTAATTTTAACTGCCAGATCAAGACACTCTTTTCTTACTACCCTATTTTTTGGGCTCTTGATTCTTGTCATTTTCAACTTCGCTTTTCAGCCTGGAGTGGAGGCTACAAGACTTTCTCTTCCGGGGATTCTCTGGGTTGCGCTTTTGTTCCCCGGAATTATCCAACTGAATAATTCTTTTCAGAGAGAGCAGGAACAGGGGACATTGCAAGCGATCCTCCTTTCTCCGGTGGATAGGGGGGCGCTCTTTCTGAGCAAGTGCCTCTCCAACTGGATTTTCCTGATCTGCATTGACATGTTTATTTTGCTAGCGTTCACTGTGCTTTTTAACCCGAGGGTTACGCCACGTTTTTTTATGATTGTTCCGATCATTTTGGTTGCCTCCGCAGGTTTTACGGCTGTGGGGACCCTCTTTGCTGCGATGGTGGTTTCCTTGCGTGCAAGGGAAGTGGTCTTCCCGGTGTTGTTGTTTTCCATCATAATTCCAATTATTCTGGCTGCGGTGAGCGCAACCCAGGAGCTTTTGTTGAGAGAGCAGCTGGAGTATTTAGGGAATTGGATTCAGATCCTGGTAGCGTTTGATGTGATATTCCTATCAGCTGGTTTTCTGGTGTTCGAGTATGTTGTTGTCGAGTAAACCATTGCAGGTCTCACGATTAAACAGTGCCGGCCGCTGCCTGAAAATTAGTAGGTGGGCCCTGGTACCCACATATCTGGTAATGCTAGCTGCTATTTATGCCGCATTTCTGTACGCTCCGACGGAAATGGTGATGGGGGACGTGCAGCGCATTTTTTATTTTCATGTGAGTGCTGCGGTAGTTTCGTTTGCGGTATTTATCGGTGTCTTTTTGGGTGGGATAGGTTATCTGGTAACGCGAAACCGCTTTTGGGATAGCCTGGCGGCATCATCGGTGGATGTCGGCTTATTCCTAACAGCTATAGTCTTGACTACTGGGCCAATATGGTCCAAACCGGCCTGGAATGTGTGGCTCAAATGGGATGACCCTAGAGTTTTAACAGAACTCATCCTGCTAGTCATATGTGTGGCCTATGTGATTCTGAGAGCAGCGTTTCCGGAAGGCCATAAGAAGTATGCTGTTTGTGCCGTGTTTGGAATCATTGGCGCTCTTGATGTCCCAATAATTTATATGTCGGTTCATTGGTGGAATACTTTTCATCCAGTTGTGATTACTATGAGTGAGGTCAAACTTGATCCAATGATGCAACAGGCGGGGTTAGTCGCCTTGAGTGCTTTTCTACTCCTTGCGTTGGTACTATTACTGCAGAGGATTTCTATTCGTATGCACAATATGATAACTAAGGACCTCTTGAAGAATCTTAGAGAGCAGGAATAAGCGATGGGGTATTTAGTAGCTGCCTATACTGTCATTTGGACTCTATTATTTATTTTTCTACTGTTGATCCAGCGTCGCCAACAGATGGTTCAGTCTGAACTAGAAGAAATTCTCAAGAAGATCAAGTCTGAGAACAACGATCCTGATTCCAGCTCAGGGTCTTCCCAAGCAAGTCTACAATAAGCTGTGATTCAGGTATAAACCCAGATCACAGGGTCCTCACTACTTGTCATTTAATGTCTTTTCATTAGGCAAGGCCTCCAGCGTAGCTTGTCATATTTCCCATCACAAGCAGCCTCCAATTTCTTCTGGGGAAATGGATTCAGGAAGCTAGGCAAGCGACTCCTTACTGACTGTAGATGTCTCGGATTCTTGTTATTTTCAGTAAAAATATCGATTTTTAATCTTGGGTTTAGGGAGAGATATTTGGTTGTAAGTCTTTTTTAATCAATTATTTGAGTCATGTGATTGCATTGAGGCTATGGCCTTGACAGTACCCAGAACAGATCTTATATATCTGATCGATCTGGAAGTAACACCGGACTTGAGAGGGAGGATACAAGAAGACTCCCTGTGCATTTGTTTTATAGGAAGTTATAAGGAGTTTGAGCTATGGGAAAAATCATTGGGATAGACCTCGGTACAACCAACTCAGTGGTAGCGGTGATGGAAGCGGGGGAGCCCACTGTCATTACCAATCCAGAAGGGGCTCGTGTTACCCCTTCGGTTGTAGCCGTTACAAAGAACAATGAGAGGTTGGCCGGCCAGGTTGCAAAACGTCAGGCCATCACGAATCCAGAGAACACTATTTATTCGATTAAGCGTTTTATGGGACGAAAGTTCGGAGAGATTTCGGAGGAGAAATCCATCGTTCCCTACAAAGTGGTGAAGGCCGAAAACGGAGATGCTTGGGTGGAACTTAACAAGAAGGAACTAGCGCCACCCGAAATTTCTGCAATGGTTTTGCAGAAACTTAAGAGTGCCGCAGAAGAATATTTAGGTGAGTCAATTGAAGAAGCAGTCATCACTGTGCCAGCTTATTTCAATGACTCGCAACGGCAGGCCACGAAGGACGCGGGTAAAATTGCTGGCCTGGACGTAAAAAGGTTGGTTAATGAGCCGACTGCGGCTGCACTAGCTTATGGACTCGACAAAAAGGGTGATGAGACTATAGCCGTTTTTGATTTTGGAGGTGGGACATTCGACATTTCCGTCCTGGAAGTTGGGGACGGTGTTGTAGAAGTTAAAGCTACCAATGGGGATACGCATCTAGGTGGAGATAACATTGACCAACTTGTCATTGACTGGATTGTGGAGGAATTTAAGAAGGATCAAGGAATTGATTTGTCAGCTGATAAAATGGCTGTCCAGAGACTACGTGAGGCCGCTGAGAAAGCCAAAATGGAGCTTTCATCAGCCCAAGAAACGGATATCAATCTTCCCTTTGTGACTGCAGATTCCAGTGGTCCAAAACATCTGAGTCTAAGTCTTACGAGAGCCAAGTTTGAGCAACTAGCGGATGACTTGTTACGACGAACCTTGAAACCCTGTGCCAAAGCTCTTGAAGATGCTGGCCTGGATCCTGGCCAGATAGATGAGGTAGTCCTTGTAGGGGGGTCGACACGAATTCCGAAGGTGCAGGAGCTTGTCTCCTCTTTCTTTGGAAGAGAGCCTCATCATGGGGTTAATCCTGACGAGGTGGTGGCTATTGGAGCTGCCATCCAGGCAGGAGTTCTCGGAGGGGATGTGAAGGATCTACTATTGTTGGATGTGACGCCTCTGTCACTAGGTATTGAGACTTTAGGTAGTGTCTCGACGCCGCTGATTCCTCGCAACACTACAATCCCGACGCGAAAGAGTGAGACTTTTTCGACGGCAGCAGACAATCAGACTTCAGTAGAAATTCATGTATTACAAGGTGAACGGCCGATGGCCGGCGATAATAAATCTCTGGGGAAATTCCATCTTATGGGGATTCCTCCGGCTCCGCGGGGTATCCCACAGGTTGAGGTTACTTTTGACATCGACGCCAATGGGATTCTCAATGTCAGTGCCAAGGATAATGGGACTGGGAAAGAGCAGAAGATTACGATCACGGGATCCAGTGGCTTAGCCGATTCGGAAATCGATGACATGGTTCAAGATGCCGAGGCTCATTCCGAAGAAGATCTTCGTAAAAAGGAGGAAATTGATGTACGGAATCAGGCAGATTCACTGGTTTATAGTACTGAAAAACTCCTGCAAGAGAATCGCGATAAAGTCGGTGAGGAAAATGCGAGTATTATAGAGGGTGCGATTGCCGAGACTAAAGAAGCGATTGAGGGAGGGGACGTTGCCGTCATCAAGAATTCCATCGAAAAACTAACCCAGGCTTCCCACAAGATGGCCGAAGGGATGTACCAAGCACAGGCCCAAGAGGCTAGTCAAGATGGAGATAGTCAGGTTGATGAAACTTCTGATTCTGAGGAAGATGATGCAGAAGTGATTGATGCGGAGTTCGTGGATGTGGATGAAGAGAAGTGAAGATCCCAGCGGAGTGTTCTGAAATGGCCGCTCAGCTGTCCAGCCTCTATTCGTGTAGAGATTAAAGTTTCTCAGCTTTAAAATCGAGTAGATATGGCGAAAGATTACTATGCTCAGCTGGGTGTCGGGCGAGACGCCTCAGGAGAGGAGATCAAAAAGGCATATCGTAGGAATGCTAGAAAGTTTCACCCAGACATTAATCCGGGTGAAAAAGCTTCTGAGGAGCGATTTAAGAAGATTCAGGAAGCATATTCAGTTCTGAGTGATCCTCGCAAACGTGAGGCTTACGACAGGTATGGGGCATCGGGTGCCCCTGGAGGCTTCGGCAATCGATCAGGGCCCGGGTCCCAGGGCTTCCAGTCAAAAGGGTTTTCCCCCCGAGGGGCCTTCAATAATTTCGGCGAGATTTTCTCAGAGTTTTTCGGAGAGGGTGGGCCGTCTCGGCGTCATCATAGGGAGAGAGGCGAGGATCTTGAGTTTTCCATAGCCGTTTCTTTTTTGGATGCAGTCGGTGGTACGAGCCGTCGCATTAATTTCCACAGAAAGCAGCGTTGTACTGCCTGTACTAGATTTGGTTCGAAGAATACGCCAGATCAAGAAATATGTTCTTCTTGTGACGGGTCTGGCCAGGTGAGACAAAAAAGTGGGAGCAAGGAAATTGCCACAACCTGCAGTACCTGTAAAGGTAGCGGACGGACCAAGTCTAGCAGGTGTTCTAGATGTCATGGTTCTAACCTAGAGGTTATTTCAGAGGCTATCTCGGTTAAGGTTCCGGCAGGTGTTGACACCGGATCAAGAATACGTGTTCCAGGTAAGGGGAACAGTGGGTCAAAAGGTCTGGCTTCCGGAAATCTCTACCTGGTTATAAAGGTTGAGCCACACGCTTTTTTCGGACGCCAGGGGAAAAATATTCTATGCGAGATTCCATTAACCCTTACGGAAGCTCTACTCGGTGCTCGAATCGAGGTGCCAACAGTAACTGGCAAGGCCTGGTTAACCATCCCTGCGGGCACGCAAAGCGGTCAAAAATTCCGTCTCAGGAATAAAGGGGTACCGGGACCAAAGGGAGGCAGGCGTGGCGATCAAATAGTAAAGGTCCGACTAGTTGTTCCCGAGATCGATGACGATCGATCTCGGGAAATCCTACAGGAACTAGAAGAATTGCATCCCGAGAATCCGCGTCGCGACCTCGGATTGAAATAAAATTTCTGCTAAAAATCGAACATACCGAATTCAGAAAAGAGAGACATTTAAAGTGTTCCTGAGTAGCACACTTATTTCTCCTTTAAAAATCGGCGCTTGACCAAGCAGATTGTACAGATAAAGATATGGAATGTGCCTTCTGTAATGTTGGGTAAGGATGTTCCGGAGATAGATCTTTTGACGAGGAGAAGCAAATGATGAAAAAAGTCATGAATGAACCACAGGCCTATGTTGATGAGATGTTGTCAGGCCTTTGCGCGGCCCATCCTGAATGTTATAAGCAATTTGGACCACAAAACCGAGTCATAGGAAGACCGAACGCACCTATTGAGGGGAAGGTTGGAGTAGTGACAGGTGGCGGTTCTGGTCATTTGCCCGTTTTTACAGGCTATGTAGGAGAAGGGCTCCTTGATGCTTGCGCAATCGGCAATGTCTTTGCTTCTCCTACAGTTGATCAGATATCAGAAGCTATACGTGTTGCAAATGGTGGTAAGGGAGTATTACTCCTGTACGGGAATTATGGCGGCGACGTCATGAGCTTTGAAATGGCAGCCGAGATGCTCGAGCTGGAAGATATTCTTACTCAGACAGTGGTCGTTGCCGATGACGTAGCCAGTGCTCCACCAGAAGATTCCCAGAAACGGCGTGGGGTAGCAGGAATGGTCCTAGGATTTAAGGCTGCAGGGGCTAAGGCAGCCCAGGGAGCGGAATTAGCTGAAGTAGCAGCAGCAGCACAAAAAACTCTTGACGCCACAAGGACCATGGGTGTGGCGTTGACTCCTTGTACCGTACCAGAAGCGGGTAAGCCTACCTTTGAGATTGGGGACGATGAAATGGAAATTGGGATGGGTATCCATGGGGAACCTGGTGTGCGTCGTGGACCATTGACGACTGCGGTGGATATCACCAGAGAGATACTGGATGGGATACTAAAAGATCAACCACTCACCAACGGTGACAAAGTTTGCGCCATGATTAACTCTCTTGGGGCGACACCTCCTGAGGAGTTATATATTGTCTATGGTCATGTAGCCAGTAGACTGAACGATTTAGGTGTGGAGATTGCTGTTCCGTTGGTAGGTCGCTATGCGACCTCAATGGAAATGGCGGGTTTATCTATATCCATTTGTAAACTTGACGCTGAGATTCAGTCCTTGCTGAAAGCGCCCTGTAGCTGTGCTTTCTGGGAAGTCTGATGGCTAACGAGCTAACTGTTAACTCACTGCGGTGGGCTATCCAGCAGATAGGCCCCAAGATGGAAGTTTCAGCCGAGGAGTTGAACTCACTTGACGGACAGCTAGGTGATGGAGATCTTGGAGTTACTATGGTTAATGGCAGTAAAGCTATCCTTGAGAAAATAGACGAACTGCCCGATGACCTAGGGGGGAGTTTCCTGAAGTGTGCACAAATATTAATGACCGAGGGAGGGTCATCTTTTGGAACTTTGTTGGCGACTGGGATGATGAGTGCTGCCAAAGCCTACAAGGGCAACCTCTCAGTGAGTTGGACAGAAATGTCTCTGCTAATGAGTGGTGCAATCGAAGCAATGGCTCGGCGGGGACGTAGTGGCCTAGGAGACAAAACGGTTCTGGACGCTCTGGAGGCGATACGTGTTGCTCTGGAGGGGGAGCAGGATCCCCAAGTTATGCTTGAATTGGCTGACAGGGCGGCCGCAGATGCATTGGATCAGTTCCGCCATCTCCCAGCTAAGCAGGGACGAGCACGGATATTTGCTGAAAAAAGTGTGGGGTTAGACGACCCTGGACAACTTGCCATCAAGCGAATAACCGAGGCCCTCAGGGACGCCAAGTGATTGGGAGGCATGAAAGATGCGCCTGTCAGTTCCGAACTAGTTGTAAAGGTGTTTTTGCATAGAGAGGATAAAAGAAATGAGTAGCATGTACAAAGGGATTGAACACACAGCCATTGCCTCACCTGATCCAGAAGCGCTAGCTGCCTGGTATGAAAAAAACCTCGATTTTCCAATTTGTCACCGTTATGCGGGTAATGTTTTTGTGAAAGCCCCAGACGGTACCATGCTCGAGATAATTCCCTCCGAGGGGGCTCCACTGAAATCAGATTACAAAACGCCGGGAATTAGGCATCTAGCGTTCAGTGTTGATGTTTTTGATGCATCTGTTGAAGATCTGAAAGTAAAGGGCATTGAAATTGAAAATTTTGTCGAAGCGGAGGGGAATCGATTGGCATTCTTCCGTGATCCTGAGGGTAATATCTGCCATATTATTCACAGAGCCAAAAGCATCTAATTCAGAGGAAGGGTGTCTTTGATGACCAGTAAATCTACTTCAGGGGAGTCCTCCTCTTCTCTGAAATTAACAGTGGGGAGTGGTGATTACACCTATGAAGTTATCCACGACTGGGGGCGATTGCCCGATGAAATCCGCTATGGGAACGTTCACGGTATAGTCGAGGATGATGATGGATTTATCCATGTCCATCACACAGTTCACGAAACAAGTCGGAGTAGCGACTCTACCGTCGTTTTCGATCCGGATGGGGAATTTGTCAGGTCCTGGGGTGCTGATTTCAAGGGTGGAGCCCACGGGTTCCACCTTAACAAGGAGGGGGGGCAGGAATATTTCTATTTTTGCGATATAGAGCGCAGTATTGTGGTCAAAACGACTCCGTATGGCGAAGAGGTGCTCCGAATAGGATATCCGGAGGAATCACCTGCTTACCAGGTCTCTTCGGACGGCGAAAAACCGGTTTATAAGCCAACCAACCTTGCAGTCTCACCTAATGGAGATATTTATGTAGCAGATGGGTATGGTTCAAGCTATGTGATTCAATATGACAAGTACGGCAGGTATGTGAGGACATTCGGAGGGCCTGGGAGTGAGACCGGACAACTCAAATGTCCTCACGGCGTAATCTGCGATTCACGCGGAGATCAATCTGTGATTTTGGTAGCGGATCGTAGTAACAATCGTCTTCAGGAATTTTCTCTAGAAGGAGAACATCGACGCTTCTACTATGGGTTCGATCTGCCGTGTCATTTCCATATCCGTGGCAAAGATATGGTAATCCCTGATCTTGCGGCACGAGTGACGGTCGTGGATGAGAAGAATGAGGTAGTTGCTCACTTGGGTCAAGGCCCAGCCAATTATCGTGAGCTGCGTCTCAAAGCAAGGGATGAATTTCCCGTTGGCCAATTCATTTGTCCCCACGGAGCTTCATTCGATCGCGAAGGTAATATTTTTGTGGGGGAATGGGTTGAGATTGGGCGCCTTACTAAGCTTTGCCAGTTGAGCTGACTCTCCTACGGTTTATGTTGAGTACTTTTTGAGATTTTTGTCTTACCATCCTAGGCAAGCTCCCCGAAGTATCTCAAGGTTACTTAAGGACTCGGGAGGGTTTTTACTGAGTCAATTAAATGGGAATTGTTGACTGGTCCGAAAAACGCATATAGAGGGAGTAGTTAGTACAGCCAGAAGCTGCGTCGGTAGAATGGCCATCTTCTGGGTGCTATATTGACCAAAAGATATGAAATTAATATCGCAGCCAATGTTTGGAGGGAGAACTCATGAAGCCTCGGTTAGGATTAATGTTTTTGACACTAGCGTTATTGACCCTTTCCTGGAATTGTGAAGCTGAGACGCCTATGAAGTCACCGAAGTATCCGCAACCAGGGTACATAATTGATAATGACTCCGATGTGGCGACTAGGGAACGCCCGCCTCATGAAGGAGATGGCATGTCGACGGCCTTCAGCTATTTCGAGGCGGCCAAGGATTTAAAACTCATATTCCGCAAAAGGGTAATGGAGCCAGGTTCAAGTGTCGGCTACCATGAACAGACACACGATGAGATCTATTACGTAGTAAGTGGTACAGGGGATCTTGGGATGAACGAGAAAACCATTCCTGTTGGGCCCGGAGACGCGATATTAACTCTAGCTGGTAGCTGGCACGGACTGCGACAAACGGGCAATGAGGAACTTGTTTTTTTTATAATCTATGAAGAACAAGATAAGCCGTAAATGAGCGTTGCCAGTCCCTTTCAGTACAAGTTTGTATGGTTTTTCAAGGATCCAAGATCCTAAGGTTAGAAGTCTTGTTGGAGGGCTATTTATTTTGCCCGTTCCAGATACTTACCCTCATTGGGATCTACACGGACTACTTCTCCGACTGAAATGAACGGAGGTACTTGCACGACTGCTCCTGTCTCCAATGTGGCCGGCTTGGGTGAGTTGCTGGCAGTGGCCCCCTTGAGCTCCGGTTCTGTTTCGACGATTTTTAGTTCCACAACGGTGGGCATTTGGATCCCAATAGGATCACCCTCATAGAATTCCACCTCGATGTTGAGGCCTTCCTTCAAGAAGTTTTTAAGATCTCCTAAAGTCTCTGCATTCAGAGCAACCTGCTCGTAGTTGTGGGTGTTCATGAAATGAAAATGCGTCCCATCAGTGTACAGATATTCCATTTGGTGTTGTTCGACACTTACTTGCTCGACGGACTCTTGTGAGTTGAAACGGACTTCATAGGAAGCGCCAGATTTCAGGTTTCGTAAGCGAGCGCGGATGATAGCGGCGCCTTTACCCGGAGTACGATGTTGCCTGTCGAGAACTCTATGCGGTGCGCCCTTGTAGATGATCACATTCCCTTTACGCATCTGGATCGCGGAAATCATAGTCCGCTTAAGATAGCAAAGCCGTGTGCGGCCTTCCAAACATTACTTCGTGGCGAATGTGTAATAAATGGTTTGACCTGAGGATGAGCTGGCGATCCTATTTACTACGCAATGAACGAGTCCGAGGGGGGAGATTCTGTTCAGGGCCACAGGACATCTGGTGTAAGGAGGTAGTGTGAGGTTGCTTATTCCGATCTCTTTGAACTTGACGTTGAGCCAGTACGTGGTTACTCTTTGCGATGTGATGACGTACCAGCACGGGGAAGTTAGATTTGATTTTATCAGCCACATTGGGGTTTTGCGTGCTGGCGGGATGCGTTCCTGACGAGTTGAAGCAGCACGAGATTGAAAGCCCACCGGATCGAATGCCGGTGGGCTTTTTTGCTTTCGGGGTAAAATAATGGCAAGCGAACTGGATTCACTTAGAGACCGTATTGACGGGGCTGACCAAGAGTTACTTGAGGCTTTGGCACGCCGAATGGAAGTGGTCGAGGAGATTTTGCAGCGCAAGGAAGTGCAAGGTCTTCCTCTATTTGATGCTGAACGGGAAACAAGACTACTTACAAAAGTGGCAAGTCTCGCTATGGAGAAAGATCTCGATCCTAATCTTGCGGAGCGTGTACTAAGAGAGGTTATCAATCACTCCCGGGAGGTCCAGAGCCGGCGTGTCCACCACGCCAGGAATCCTTCTCTGAAAAGGGCCCACAAGATAGCATATCAAGGTGCAAATGGAGCTTACTCTTGGATGGCGTGTCGTAAATATTTTGGCGATGACATCGAACCGATTGGATATACCAGTTTCGTTGAAGTTGTTGACGCAGTGGAATCTGGTAATGTCGACTTGGCTTTTCTGCCGATAGAAAATGTTCTGGCGGGCACTGTGTACGAAGTATATGACCTGTTGGCAGAGAGTAAGCTCCATGTAGTCGGAGAAGAATATCTCAAAATAGAGCATTGCCTGATCGGGTTAGAAGGCACGCCTCTGGATCACATCTGTACGGTTCTTTCTCACCCGGTCGCGTTACAACAGTGTACAGCTTTCATAAAAAGCCTCCCTAATGCGTCTTATCAGAGTTATATTGACTCAGCCGAAGCTGTGCGGAAAGTTAAAGATGAGGACGACTCAACTCAAGCTGCCATTGCGAGTGCAGAGGCGGCCGAACTATATGGGCTGACAGTTTTGAGGCGAGGTATAGCCGACCACCCTGAAAACTACACTCGTTTTTGGATCATTTCTCGGGATTCAGCATCTGTGGATACCAGAATTCCCGCGAAAACATCATTTCTGCTAGTGACGGATCATTCTGAAGGTGCTCTAGTAGCCGCACTATCAGCTTTATCGTCAGAGGGGATTAACCTCACCAAGCTCGAATCTCGTCCTCGGAAGGGTACTCCTTGGCAGTATCAATTCCATATAGAGATGGAGGGAAATATCGACGAAGCAAGGATCTTTGAAGCCCTAGACCAGGTTCGCTCGAGGGCTAGGTTCCTTCGTGTTCTTGGATGTTTTCCCAGTGCAATGGTGGGCACTACATCTCGGGCCCAGTTAGAGCCTGGAGAGATTGAGTTGCGCTCTCTTAAATCCAAGGGTTTTGATAGTGAAGTAAGATCTCTACCTGAGAAGACGCTGACTTCCAGACAGATTCTCATTGACTCAATACTGGTCGGCGATAGTAGCTTTACGACAGTGGTTTCTTGTCCGCCCGATACCGGATCGGAAATTGTTGAAAAGACCCTGAAGTGCTTGAGGAGATTAGGCCAAGGTCTCCTGCGGATTACAAGGCTTGGATCCTCGGAGAAAGAAATTGATGGGAATTTTAAACGGATCCAGCAATTGGCCAATCAACATGGGGTCCCGTTGGGGTGTGAGGTGCAGGCTCCTGGCCAAATACCTCTTTATGACAGTCACGCGGATGTACTGTTTCTTTCCTCAAGACAAATGCAGAACATGTCTCTCCTCGAAGCAGCCGGCCGGACATCCGTTCCGATTGTCCTTGAAAGGAATATAAGTTCTACAGTCCAGGAATTGCTCTCATCTGCCAACACTATATTGGAGTTAGGGAACCAGCAGGTCATTCTATGTGAAGGAGGAATAAGGACATCGGAAAGTGGTTCGAGATCTACTATAGATCTGGGGGCGGTGCTAGCTCTCAAGGAGGAGACTCCTTTCCCAGTTTTTATAGATCCAACACAATGTATTTCCCATCACAATCGCATCCCGCCTCTGGTTAATGCAGCTCAACATGTTGGTGCCGACGGAGCGGTTGTTCATCTTGCTAGCCTCGGAGAGGGTAAGAATAGAAGCACGGATGTTCCCATCGACATCCTGCTCAGTCTCCTGGAACGATTCAAACTCAAACCATAGGATACTAGGAAGGTTTTTGTTTAATGGAGCTGACTAGAGAGGGCGCTAGATTCATTGACACATGCAGGAATAACTTGGGTAATCAGATAGAAAGATCTGAACAGGTTGACATGGCCTCCTAGGGTCTGGAGAATGACATGTTTAAACTAACGAGGAAGGACTGCTGGTGTTTCTGAAAATAATCACACATCCTGTTTTTATTAACTTGAATTTTCACATGCCGATGGTTCTTGATCTATCACATCCATTGATCATGTTAACTGGCGAAAATGGTTCGGGAAAATCGACTTTGCTCCATTCTCTTTATTACTCGTTAACCGGTGAAGAAGTTGCTAACTTTACCTATAAATTAAGTAATAAACCTGACGATCTGGGCGGTGTGTTCCTTTTTGATGCCGAGCAACACAATCCTCGCAAGCAACTAGATTTCTTTGAGGATAATGCCGAGACGCGTGAATTCCTGGAGATGGCAAGTCATGGTCAGATCATGTTGAGCTTGTTCCAGCAGTCGTTCCCGAGTTTGCCAAATGGGACAGTATTGCTACTGGACGAACCTGAGATGGCACTTTCGATTTCCAATCAGCGCCGTGTCCTCAAGATGTTGATGGAATTAGTCGACGAAAAACAGTTTCGAATTATAGCGTCGACCCACTCACAGACGTTTGTGGACTCAAAGGATACCTATGTGATCAATCTCGACAACTACGTCAATCGAAACGTGATTCCGGATGACATGCCTGCCCCAGGCGAGAGCACCATTCATTAGTTGGAGCAGCTCTGTCTTGAAGGATAGTACTGTAAATCAATTATTTGATTAAGGCTTTTAAAAACGCCCCCGGAGTCTTTCTTTGAAGGGCATTATTTCCAGACACGTTGTCCACCAACCTGTTTGAATCGTCTCGATAAATTCTGGGGGCAGGTCCTCCTGTTTCATCTCATTGATCAGTCTAGAGTGATCGTAATTGAGAGGGAGGAAGAAGCATTGCAGGTCTTGCCCTGTTGCCTCTAGAAGCGTGAACCAAACATTAGATGTCCCGTCATTTTCAGGGCGGCCTATGACTCCAACGTTTACAGCGTGACGATTCCCTTCCAACTGCCTGTACCACTTGAGTCCCGTGTGGGTGAAGCACAAGACATCCGCCCCCGAATCTTCCAGAAATCGATGCAGTAGATGGTCAGGTGAGGAACTGTCCCAGAGGAACTCATTGGTTCTACGTGGAGAACCATGACAGAGTAGCACTTTTAAATCAGCCAATCTGAAACGGATTAAACTTGGCAGCGTAATCAGCCAGTCCTTGTTGGACCGGGATGTGTTTTGAAAGGTGTAATCATAACTGATCTGGGCAAAATGATTATCGCGGGGATCCGTGTAACCACAGCCACAATCATCGAGACCCTGAGAGAGAGAGAGATCGTAGTTGCCCGCCAGAGTAGTTACTCTGGTATTTCGAAGATATTCATAGGATTTGTTGGGATGCGGTCCGAATCCTCCTATATCTCCAAGGCAGAAGATTGCCTCTGCGTTCATCTTTGAGCAGTTCTTCAATAGATGCGCCAGGGCAATGTAGTTGCTGTAGACACCTCCAAAAAGGAGAACACGATTGTATACCGGAACATCTTCCCATTTTTTCTGACCACGCGTTCGGTTTGATTGTAAATGTTCCACCAAATTCTATGGCCTCTTCTGTGGCTAGTAGTTCTTACAGGTCATTCCGGTGGCATAGCAGGTGGTACATGCTGTGTGGTAAAGGTCGCAAGACACTAGAGACCCCGAGAGTGTGGAGTCTCCGATCAGTGCCCGTTCCTCGTTTACCAGAATAGGACAGGAGTAGATGCCATCTTCGGCTACAATACGTGATGTCGAGCATTGTAGCAGGCTATGATCGAAGCCCGTCATCATTTGAGGAGTGATATATGTAGGGCTGTCAGGGGTTGGGAGCATGCCCATCTCGAAGACCGGGATAATCTTGATCCGAGGGCGAAGGACTCCAAGGGATCCGAGCAATTCGACATACTTTTCAAAAGCGTCGAAGGGCGAGTCATCAGGAGAGTAGTATTCTCTGATTTCTGTAACTGCGAGAATCGGAAGAAGGCCCCTTTCCCACAATCTCTTGTAGGCAGCAAGGACTTTTCGGTATGTACCCAGTCCACGAACGCTGTCATTGCGAGTCTCCTCATAGTCATCTAGGCTGACCCTGATCTCAAGAGAGTAGTGTGAATTCTGTGCGATGTGAGTTAGCTTGTCGGCTCGGTCCTCATTGATGAGAAGGCCGTTGGTTAATATGGATGTAGGGAATTTTTGTAATGTCACTTTTAAGATTTCCAGGAAATTTTTATGAAGGAAGGGCTCCCCGCCAGTGAAGTAGATTTCCTTCACCCCCAATTCTTCGGCCTCCCTTAAATATCCTAGAACCTTCTCGGTTTGCATCATAGGCAGTGCGTGATTATCTGGTGCGCAACTGATGAAACAGTGGGTGCAACTTAAATTGCACAGAGTGCCAGAAATCTGTATCCAAAGGGTTTCCAGATCTTGGAAATCTGCTTTTGGGATTTCTCGAGCAGACATCATGAACCGCCACCCTCCTCTAGCAACTCTCGCACAGAATTTTGTATGCGCTGAGTAAACTGGGCGTGGCTTTCATGCTCAAGAGGCATTAAAGGATCTCCAAAACGTATCGTCACGGGGGAAGCCTTTATTTTAGAAGAACCGCGTGGCCAGACTTCGTAGGTTCCTATTATAGCAGTAGGAATGACCGCTACATTGAGTTCTTTGGATAAAATTGCCGGTCCCTTTCTGAAGGATTTGATCTCTCCATCTATAGATCTTTCCCCTTCTGGGAATATGCTCAGGATGTAACCTTCTGACAACCCGTAAGCTCCGATCCGTAGTGCTTGGCGTAGGTGTTTGTCTGGATCCACGGGTACAATCTTGAGAAGGCTCCCGAGGTATCCACCAAGAGTCCCGGTACGGAAGTAATCACTGTAACCCAAGTAACCCATGCGTTTTAGGTGAGTAAAAGTGACTCCGGCACTTAAGAGAAATCCATCTAGGTAACTCAAATGGTTGGGGCAGATCAGGAAAGGACCATCTGTTGGAAGTTTGTCCTGCCCATCCAATCTTAACTTGAGAAGGGCTTTGGCTAGGAAAAGAAGAAGCCGACTCATGCCAAAGTACACGATCTCGACTATAGGGCGGCGCCTTAAGGTTAGGCGTATTGCGTTTTTCTCTTCGTCGGTCAAGGGCTGACTCAGAATGTCATTCCAGGTGGTTGCTTTGTTCCGTGTACTTATTCTTGCTCTGCCGCCCAGAGTTGTCCTCAAAACGTCTATCAGATCCTGGACGGTGAAGATAGTGGTCGCATCCTCCCTCTTGATATTTAATCCAAAGGTGTCTTGTATGTTGGAAAGGAATTCCACTCGTTCCAGGGAGTCAAATCCGCAATCGAGCTCTAGACTCATCTCGTGTCGAATACTTGTAACTTTGCCAGTTTCTTTCAGGAGCTCGAAGACTGTCCGTTCTAGATCGTCGCGAGGATTGGAGCTGGGAGAGATGGGCTCGACTCTAGAGTTGTTTTGATCTTCGAACAGGCTAGTGACCTCGAAGCGTTTAATCTTTCGAGTAGGGGTTCGGGGTAGAGGCTCACTGAGGACATCGAAGGTTCTGATTCGTTTGTACCCTGGAAATTCTACGGAGAGGTTCTCGATCTGGTAGCGTAACATGTCGGAAATGTTGATCACTTGTTGGCTTTTTAGATACTCAAAGTCGGGTACAATCATTGCGTGGAGTTTTTCTTGACTCCCATCTTCGACTCCGATCACACACATCTCTCGTATATATGAACACTTGCTTTCGTAAGCTTGCTCGATTTCTTCTGGGGAAATATTTTTACCTGAACTTAATACGATCACATCTTTCTTACGACCAGTGATGTGAAGGTACCCGTCCGGGTCCAGGTACCCTAGGTCACCACTGTGTAACCAGCCTTTTTTTAGAACATCTCTTGTGGCGACCTTATTTTTCCAGTAGGCCTGCATGATGTGTGGCCCGGAGATGAGAATTTCTCCGACTCCGTCCATCCCAGGTTGATCAATTTTGAGATCTACATGAGGCATAGGTTTCCCTACCGATCCCAGACCATTGGAGACGGAGATAGTTGAGACCGCAGAGGTTTCCGTCATCCCGAATGCCTGCGCAAACTGAAAGCCCAGATCCCGAAAGGACTTCAATACTTTCTTGTCAAAGCGAGCCCCTCCCACTGCGAACAAGCGCAAGTTGTTGAAGTTTTGGTGAACAGACCGGAATAGCAAGCGGCCAGGATTAAAGCCAAGCCAATCGTTACTTAGGCGAGATATCTGGAGGAATACTTGGAAAGTAACATAGCTTAGTAGTCCTCGTTGCTTGGCCTTTTGGAAAATTTTACGGTGTAGAAGATAGTAAAATTGAGGTACACAAACGAAAACTGTAACCTCCTGATTGCGAAAAGATTCCAAGATTTTTTTGGGTTCGACAGTGTTTAGATATGTGACAGTAGTGGCCGCGTAAAGAGGCATCAAGAAATTAGCCATCAGAGCAAGCATATGGTACAGAGGCAACACCGACAGGATGTGATCCTCGTTGTCTAATTGAACGGTTTCCAGAACTGCCTTTACGGTCAGATAGATGGCGTTATGAGAGAGCATAACGCCTTTGGGGTTACCGGTAGTTCCACTTGTATAGACAAGGAGCAAGGTTTCTTCTGGATCTCTTCGGAAAAGTGGTAGCTTAGGGGCGTAGGTTTCTTTTTCCAGTACGGATTTCCAGTCATAGCAGTCAGGTTTCTGTGAATCCATCACAAGCGTAGGGATAGGGCTCTGGAGTTGAGTCTGGATTTCTTCCAACTTTCCAAAAAGCTGATGAGACGAGACTATAAATGAGCAGTCGGAATGCCGAATCAGCTCTGCAATAGTTTGGGGTGTGTGTAGGACGTCGAGAGGGAGGATTCTTGCGCCGGCACTTTCGGCGGCGAGAAAGGCGATGCCCCAGCGAGGGTGGTTTTGCATGAGAATTCCGAGCGTCTCACCAGGGTTTATGTGACGAGAAAAAAACTGGCTGAGCTTAGAAACCTCATGGTACAGGCGATGAAATGTGAAAGATGCTTGATCCTTGCCTTCGAGGAGCTGGAGAGCAATTCGATTTGGTGTCAGCTCTGCATTGCGTTTGAGTTGGTCAAAAAAATCTGGCGTCATGAGAAACGCACTCAATGCTACAACATGGCAAGATATATGTGTATGCAAAGCCTGCCCGGAGGTGTCGGAGAGGTATTGAGGTGAGCTGAAATGCCAGGGCCAGAGCTGGGAATTCCTGTCTCAGATGGGGGCACATTAAAGTCGGTTAATCTTAGCAGCCAGTATGAAATCGCTTTCGGTAAGACCGTCGATTTTGTGAGTCCAGATCGTGATTACTACCTTGCCCCAGCTCAGATAGATATCTGGATGATGCCCCTGTTCCTCGGCCAAGTGGCCTACCTGATTCACGAAATCCAGGGCTGTCTGGAAATCAGGAAATCCGAAGTCTCCATGGAGATGATGATCTTTGATTACTTGCCAACCCTGAATATGTTGCAATAAAGGCTCTATCCCCTCGCTTGTAAGTGCAGGGACTCCTCCCCGACAGGGGACACATTCTTTACTAGCCAGATCACTCATTAGTGTACCTCTCAATAATTATGGTAACCTGAATGCCTCCAAAATTCTTGTGGCAATCGAACAAATCACGTCTTTCTGGAGCCATTAGGTAATAAACGTGTACTAGCCTTTACACAACGGTAGCACGAGGCCGGAAACGTGTCACCGAAACTGTCTTCGTCTCGAAGCGGCAAGTCCCCACGCCCCCTTTAACCGATAGGAAGCAAAGTGATGAAGGCTTGGATTTACTGGTTAGGAGTGGTGATCTGAACCAACTTCTCTTTGCTCTTCTGGCCCAACACCTGTTCTTCATAGTAGGCACGGACCTGAGCCGCTTCTTTTGCAGCCTCGCGGGCAGCGAGCTTCTCATCTCTTGCAGTTTGAGGGAGATCCTTTTTCGCGCGTATGGCCTCCACGTCATTCGACTGCAGTTTTAAGGAGTGTTCGTAACTACTCAAATCCACCTTTTTACCGCCTGCCCAAATCTGGTGTCTTCCGTGTTCCTTGTACCAATTAGCTACGCTGGCATTCTGGTGCATGTGCTCGATGATATTGCGCCAACCGTGCCCAGTGTTATAGGCGCAGAAAGAGATTTCGCCCTCTTGTGTTCCGTAAGGAATGATGCACATTTCCGTTCTACGAAAATCGTAATTGAAAAGATCCTGAAACCACATACCAGCTACAAACAGGAAATTCCAAGGATCGTCTCTGCGATCTTTGCCCTCTCCATAATTGTATCCAGACAGTCCAAAACTTTTATCGAATTTTTTCAGGACTGCACTTAAAGTTAATCTGGGTGGAGCCGAGAAGGGCTTATAGTTTTTGAGCAGTGCTAGCCCCATCATAGCGTTGGAAAAGTGCTTACCCCGCCCAGCATCTGTGATTGCTTGCATGTCTTTAACCAGTCCTGGGATGTTGAGAAACTGGGGTACGGGCGCGAAGTCCTTGGTTTCTTTATCGACCATTACCGCCGTACCAACTCCGCAATTGGGATGGCAGCCGCAGCTGACCTGCCCCCAGTCGGCCTCTGGTCCATGCGCTAGATCTGCGAAATCCGCGAAGGAACCCATAAGGGAAAGTGGGAACCAATCACGAGTCGGTTCGGTCATCCCGGTTTGCTTCTTCACATCGTGAGCAAGATGAGAGAGAGTGTAGCGCTGTCTCAAGCGACGTTCGTCTGTAACTTCCTCATCTCGACCCGTGAAGGAAACGGGCTGGAAAGCGATAAAGGCAACTTTTTTGGGATTATCCATTGCAAAACGGATGATAGGTCCGACTTGATCGTTGTTTACATCATTAACCAGTGTAGTGACGAGAACGATTTCGATCCCCGCTTCGTGAGCATTCTCAATACCCCTCAACTTGACGTCGAAAAGGTTCCCGATATGACGATGGCTGTTGGCTTCGTTCCCTACCCCATCGAATTGGTAGTAAAGGAAGCGCAACCCAGCCTCTGCTGCCTTTTGACTGAATTCCTTGCTTTTGGCGAATTCGATGCCGTTGGTAGCACATTGAACACTGTTGTAGCCGATTTTCCGAGAGTACTTGATGGCTCTGAAAAAGTGAGGAGAGATGGTCGGTTCTCCACCAGAAAATTGAACTGACATCTGACGCCGGGGCTTGATTTTAAGTGCGTTGTCCAGGATTTCCTTGATGTCGGTCCATTCAAGTTCGTGTACGAAACCAACCTGATTGGCGTCCATAAAGCAGGGGTCACACATCATGTTACAGCGGTTGGTAAGATCTACTGTCAGGACGGAGCCTCGGCCATGCTTAATAGTGCTAGACCCATGGTTATGTAGATTGGTGTCGTTGTGAGAGCGAATATCACGGCCAGGGAAATTGCTCTCAATCCAGCGCAGAAAGTTGGCATCAATTGCCATGAGGTCTTCGTACTTTCCGTGTTGAGGGCAGTCTTTCATCATCCAGATCTGGTTGTCACGTTCCACAATCTTGGCTTTGACTTCTCCAACCTTCTCGTCAATCAGAATCTGGTAATCTTCTTCCCCGGCAATAATTTTTTCCCTAGCTTCGATGACGCATTTAGGGCACAAGGAATCTGTCTCTCTGGGCCAACCGAGATTAGGTTTAGTCTTCTGCCACGACTTGAGAAGTGGTTTATCAGACCATTTGGGAGTAAAAGAAGGTTTGGGGCGACGCTTGTTGAAGAATTGTATGAAGTTGAAAGCCGTCGCCGCCGTAAGGCAGAGGGCACTATCCAGGTACTTCCATGTAGTTGCATTCGCTCTAGCCATGTCTATATCCTTTCATCAGCCAACGGGATTGTTGTTGGGGTAGGGTTGCGCGGCCTCCCATAGGGGCGCAGTGCGCAGGCCCGAGATGACGCTCTAATAAAAACTCCCAGCTTGCATATGCTATGTCTGCTCCGACAGTAGACAATAATGATCCAAGTCGAGAAGTAGGTCAACTGTCTACAATAGCGTTAGATGGCACAATTGGATCTTTAACGGGGAACTGATCCCTCGCGATGGATCAATCGTTACGGATGAAATTCTGGTAGAATTCTGAAGCGCCATAATTTTTGGCAATTGTTAAGTAGAAATTTTAGGAAAAGAATCATGCCTGAACTGACGATCACAGATGGAGCGAAAGAGCAGATCATCGATGCTCTGCAAAAAAACACCGGTAAAACAGCCCTGAGGCTGGAGGCCTCCGCGAATGGTACCGCAGAGTTTGTCTACGGTATGCGTGTAGTGGGAGATGACGATCTGAGAAATGACGATGTCGTACTGGATACAGAAGGTATCCGAGTTTTTATGGATCCGGCGAGTTCCCAGCACTTGGAAGGCGCTACGGTGGATTACGAAGAAGGCATTCTTAAAAGTGGTTTTCGTTTTGATAATCCCAACCAGCCGGAGATCCCACAGATTGGTGATGGACCACGTGAGGACTTGACCGGGCCTGCCACTGAAAAGGTTGAACGACTTATCAATACGGAGATTAACAGTGCTGTGGCAGCCCATGGCGGGACCGTCACTTTTGTGGGTGTCAAAGAAAATAAAGTATACCTGAGCTTTGGGGGTGGTTGTCACGGTTGTGGCATGGTAGATGTCACGCTAAAACATGGGATTGAGTCTCGAATTAAAGAACTAGTGCCTGAGATAGAAGAGGTTGTTGATGTAACTGATCATTCGACAGGAGAGAACCCTTTCTATAACTGAAACCCGATGTGTCAGAGGGGGGCATTAAGTCGCCGGTTTGGGGAGCTTGCGCTGCTCCCTTAGCTGCTTGCCAGCTAAGGGGAATGCCGACCATCATAACTAACCTTTTATGTTAATATGAATCGCTTTCAAAGGAAAAACTAAAGCATGCAGAAGAAGTTGGTGAGCCTTTTATTACTTGGATTAAGTTTGACTTTCATTGGGTGTGGTGGCCATGGAGGTGGGAAGGACACCCTCAGTCAGATTAGAAGGACCGGCGAGCTGCATATTGGCTCCGTCCCCTTTGGTGCGCCTCTTTTACATCAAGTGAATTCAGAATATGTTGGACCTGAGGCAGAGTTGGCCAACCTGATCGCCAAGCGTATTGGCAATGAGATTGATAAAGAAGGCATAACTCCTTTTTGGCTACCAAAAGAATACGAAAGTATGGCAGAGAGTCTCAAAAACAATGGGTATGATTTCATCATTGCGGTCTATGGGAAAACTCCCCAGAGGGTGGAAGATTTAGCCTTCTCCGAGACTTATTACACATCAGAATTAGTGATGGCCACCCCCCCGTTAAGGGTCGGAAATCTCAACCCCAGTTCTGACGGTGGTAAAAAAATAGGTGTGCGGAGAGGAACGCCGGTTGAGGAGGGAGTCAGGACCAGAAGTATGGGAGTCGAGGTTACCCCCATCGGAACTCTAGATGAGGCCATATTGCAGCTGAGGTCTGGAGAAGTTGATGCTGTTGTGGATGATCTCAATATGATCGCCTATGTTCTCGATACTATAGCTGGTGGTAGGAATCTCGAGATTGTGGGTGATGTCATAGATACTATCGAAGTAGGGATAGCGCTCCGCAAGACTGACACTGATACGGTCTTGCCTCTAGTGGACAGTATTGTCAATGAGTCCAAAGACAAAATTCAGGGATGGATTGAGGCGCAATTCCCTACCGAAAGGCTGCAGGCAGTCAAAAAGCGCCGGGAGCTGCGTCTTGCCGCTGAAAAGCGAGCCGCGACTCCAAGGCGGGTTACCATTCGTATTTCCAAGAGTGCTAATAATGCCTTTGATATTTACAGAGTAGCTAATTTGAGTTTTCGTCTGGCTAATCAGAAAACCGGCAAGACTTACCAAACATCGAAGATCAACTTCCGAGGGCGTACCGGCATTAGCTCCGTGAGAGTTCCTCCCGGTAGATATACGGTTTCGTTGCCCAAGTTCGGTATCACTTTTGGGACGGCTGTGATCGAGGTACAGGATCCAGATAGCGTACGTCTTAACCTCCGGTTGGGTAACAATAACTCCATATCAATGACCAAGCAAAGCTAGTCTCGGTAATGGCGAGCGTGAGTCTTGTCTGGTTTTCAGGGTATGTAGAGTTCTGAACGGCTGGTGCCTACATTTCCCACCGTGTCAACCACTCGAACCCGCAGATCGTGTTGTCCTGTGGAGAGGTCCTCAACGTTAAATTGGTAGGATTCTTCAGTGCTGTCGGCAATCCCGTCAACCGGGTGGACGATGGTCCACGTTCCCCCGTTCACTGAATACTCCATCTGGTAGATCCAGCTTGAGGTAGTACTAGCTTTTACGGAGACGGTCACGATTCCATCGATGTTTCCGGTTTGTAAGATTTTGAGGCTAGGAGGAGCATTAGTTATAGAGAACGGCTTGCTTTGCATTGTTGTTCGGAGCGCTAGTTCCGGGGGATTACTAATGAGATCAGAGGCTGTGATTCTGAAGACATACTTACCTGCTGGGACACTTACTCCATCCAAGGTGTAGAAATTGTTTTCTAATTTGGTCGCTACTTGAGTCCAGTTTGAACCGTTCAGTCTTTTAAGGTCAACGGTATATACAAGGTCATCCCCATTTGGGTCAGCTGCTTTCCAGGAGATACTTCGTGCCCCGGGCACAAAGACCCTTCTTGGAGGAAGAACTGGAGTATTATTGATTTTTTGAATTCTTTTGGGTAGCGATCTTAGGTGGGCATTTCCTGGTCCGCCAATAGAACTTCCTCCTGCAGGAATGGTTGCGATTTGAGGCACAAATGCCGTGCCTGGCCCATGAATCGCCACAGATTTAATCAAGGGCGGTAGGTTTTGCTGCAAATAACTGATCTCGACTAGTCCTATGGCATCGCCTTCTGCAAGAAGCCCTCTCGATTGGGGAGTTGCCTGGAAATGGACCTTCCACTGTAGAAACCGAGCATTAGGACTAACAATTGAAGCCCCATCTGCGGCCCCATTAGCCTCTTCCCAGTCTGACCATGATTGGTCGGGTCTCGAGGTGTTTCCGGAACGTGTGCTGAAACGTATGATATGGCCTAGAGGGTTGACTACCTCCCAACGTATTCGACCCCACTTTGCTGACATAGCCGCATCCAGGGGCAGCGACTCGTAGCTGCCTCTATTTTTTGAAGAGCTCGACAAGCGATACAGCTTACCCAAGTTGCTGGTGGCCAATAGGATTGTTTCGCCACTGGATGCAAGACGAGTTATTTTTTCGTCTGGAGTTGAACCGATCAATTTGACGAGTCTTTGTGGTGTGACAGAAAATAAGCGCCCCTGATAGCTGGTACCAAATATGATCTCTCCGTTATCACGCACTAATAAATCCAGAATGCTGTAATCATCTCGCCCATAGAGGGTCGTTACTAACCCCTCCCGATTAATCCGGTAGAGTTCGACTTTGTTGCCTCTCAGCGAGCCTTCTAATTTTTCGAGCTGGCTGGATGCACTGGCGAGAACCGTTTCACCTAGAGCTCTTCTGGCAGCAGCTTTTATAGTTGTTGGGGTAGCGGTGGTGTTCCGGGAAAACTCGGAGGAGATGCCCGCAGCGTAGATATTACCGTTGCGGTCGACTCGAATGCCTCTCATTTCCTCGAGGTTGGAGTCGTATAGAACGAAAGGCTTCCCCTGTTTATCCAGACGGAGAAGGTGGCCATTAGGAGCCGAGCCTGCCAATAGATTCGAGTCGATGTCCCAGCCTAGATCAACAAAATGGTGTTCCTTGCTGTCATAGAAAACTGTTGATTGACCACTCTCTGTATCAGCCCGATAGATTTTCCCCTGAGGTCCTGTGGCTATGTAAAGGTAACCGTCGGAGTCGATGATCAGATCCCAAATGTATTTGTCTTCAAGACTTAAAAATAACTCCGGGGCTTTCCCGCGCCGTATTTTGTAAATACTCCCACTGGGTGCTGTGGCAGCGAACAGGCTGCCGTCCGCTGAAATCACTAGGCTTTGCACTCCAGATTCCTCCAAATCTGCAATTTCACTACTAGATCCGGAGGGTGTAACTCGGAAAATTTTACCCGCGTCACCAGTGCCTAGATATATATTTTGATCGTCGTCGCTTGTCAGAGAGTAGATGAATGGTTGCTGAGTATTGAAGAGCAGATCAAATTTTGGAGCTAGGATGAGCCGGCCATCACTAGTTAAGGCCACTCCCTTGAATTTCCCCTTTAGAAATTCGGATTGGTTGGCAGTCCTCCAGAACTGAGGCTTAGAACCTGAAAGGTTGCAGGTGAATGTCAAAAAGAGAAAAATTAAGCAGGAGAAACGAAATAGCATAAACAGAGTCCGATGGATTCAGCTTCTAACGTTTAGCTGAATAGTTTTAATCCCTTTGAGAATAAATCGAGTGATCTCCATCTCGCGCTCTAAATGGATCACACTATTTAGTGGCCGGCTAGTACCGGTTGACTTGCCTGAGTTATGAATTTCCAGCATGGATGGAGGTAACGAAGACATTTCTTCTCCCGCAATGACGATCCCCGGGCTGCTACGGTAGAGACGAACGTAAAGCCTGTCGTTCTTTTTGAGATTGTTAATGGCGCGAATGAGTTGGTAGGTATTCTGAGGGATAAACCGTGCTGTATCCTTTTCTGCATCCGAGTTGGCCAAGGATATCCCCTCTCCGATGGTTACATGGACTGGCCCGGGAGTCATATCTTCTGGGATAGGCAGGCTGTAATCCTGGGAAATGATTGTTCCTTCATTCTGACGGAGGATCATTTTGAAATTGACCTTATCTCCGGGATTTATCTCTCTACGGTCAACCCAGACCTGTTCTAGTGTTGCTTTTAGCTGCTCTTCAACGGATTGTATCCGCACATCTACTTCTTCAAACAGTATGCCGTCAAAACCGCTATTGAGAAGAAGGTCAAGTAACCCGCCCACAACTTTAGCGGCATTGGTTGGATTAGAGACATTACGGGAGTATCGCACCTGGGGATAACCTTTTATCGAGATACTTATTTCGACTCTGAAAGCCTGCGGTCCCGTTCCTTTTTCGGAGGAGACTATAGAGTTAAAGATTGCAAAGTTTGCTAGAAGAGGTGAGAGGAAGGCCCCCTGGACGATTTGGAAGTTGAGCTGACGGATAATATTTCTACTGGTTGTGAGACGTAAAGAAATAGGCATCATGTTGGGTTTTTCACCACGTAGCCCCAAAATACCAGTATCTCGGTCCTGGCGAATCGATCCAATGAAGGAGTTGACGGCTGTAACTTTCTGACTGCTGAATATACTTGGTATGACCGTAATTACTGATCCACTGCTCATGGGCATACTGGTAAATCCGAGCCCCAGAAAGGGGTGTCCAAAAGCATAAATTCGATTACCGTCAATACTTGTGATTGTTCCGGCTGCGCTTACCTCTAAGTCACCAGTTACAAGGTGCGCTGCTATGGTAGAGCCTGGGATTACAACAGGTACGCTTTCGGGGTCAGGGTCCATTGAGGTGATCCCTGAAATAGGAATCAGACCTAATTCAGTGAAATCTGAATGAAATTTTTTTGATGCGCTTAGTTCCACACCTATCAGATTCAGAGGGGCTGCAATCGGTTCTAGTGTCCCTTTGAGTTTTGTGTTGACGAGGTCGACCGAAATCGACGGTAATTTGGGAGGAGGATTAAGCTTTTGTCCGAGACCAAAAGCTTGAAGTTTGTTTTTGAGGTTTGCCCGAGGTGCCCATGACCTAAGGGTTTCAGGTTCTCCTTGAAAAATTCCGACCATCTCTTGGATTGGGGTTATGCCGGTGATTGGCTCTTTCGAGAAAGGGAATGCAAAAGCAACGGCACCGAGGAGTTTGCCTTCAACATAGACAGGGCTTCCACTCATACCTGCAAAGACACCGGTTCTTTCTATTTTGGCCCCGGAAAGACGAGAAAGAATCAGGTTGCGTCCGGGACGAATCTTCCCGATGACTCCGAGGATTTCAACGTTGAAATCCTCAACCGTAACCCCCTCAAAGACAGTTTTCCCTATACCCTGCAACCCTGGCCTAACCTCAGTCAATGGGAAAAACTCGACTTGTTGCGTCCAGCAGAATGAAGACAGAGAAAAGACAAGGAGAGAACTGACTTGTATGGCAAGACGGTAACGGATGGTCATCATTGGTGATTTTAAACTTCAGCCCTATTCGTGACAGAAGAAGCGCCCCTAACTATACAGAAGCTGTCTGGGGGCTAGCAACCGGATAAGATTTACACAATGCGGAGATAGATTTGACCTAGGGGTACAGGAAACTACCTTGTCAGGCAGATGCTGTGCAATGGTCTAAGTAGATAGGTTTTGTCAGTCTCGATTGACATCATTAGCGTATATTTTTTCTAGAGGATTGACTGACTAAAGATGCCCAAATTTGATTCTTTGAGCCTCGTTGGCTTTAAGTCTTTTGCCGACAAGGTGGAGGTTTGCTTTGACGACAAACTCACTGGGATCGTAGGGCCGAACGGTTGTGGAAAATCGAATTTGTTCGATGCGCTCGGCTGGGTTCTAGGAGCCCAGAATGCGCGAGAGATGCGTGGGCTGAAAATGGAAGATTTCATTTTCAGTGGTACGAGCAAGCGAAAGCAGAGTGGTATGGCACAGGCGACTCTGCGCTTGAAGTTCAATCAAGAGCAGACCATCGAGGTGCAAGGTCGGGAATTTACCGATGATCGGCTCGAGATCTGTCGTAAGCTGTACCGTTCAGGCGAGAGTGTCTATCTCATCAACGATAGACGGTGCCGACTTAGAGATATCCGTGAGTCTTTGGAGACACTGGGACTAGGGTATGCTTCTTATGCATTTATTGCACAGGGAAAGATGGAGTCATTTTTGACTTCGAAGCCCTTGGAAAGAAGGGCTGTCATAGAAGAGGCCGCACAAATCTCTGGGTACAAGAGCCAGCGTCGAAGAGCCGAGCTGAAGTTGGAATTGGCCCGTCAAAACTTGTTGCGTGCGACCGACATAATACAGGAAGTTGAGAAAGGTTTACGATCACTGAAACGCCAAGCCTCAAAGGCCAGACGCTATACCCGTATGAAGGAAGAGTTCCGGGAATTGCAAGCTGTCCGTTTTGCTCTGGAAGCAGAGGAGTTAGCGGCCCAACTTGAGAAGTGTTCAATAGAGCTAGCTTCAACCAAAAAAGAGGGAAGTTCTTTAGATGAATCGTACAGGGAAATGTCCAAGGAATATAAGGCTAGAAATAAAGAGAGGGATAGCCTGGAAGAGCAGCTGTCTCACCTTACCGAAAAAAGCGCGGCTATCGTCTTGGAGATTGATCGAACCAGAAATGCCATCAACTATCATCAGGAGCAAATTGAGGCAAATAAGAAGTATCTTTTGGATAGCAATTCTCAGCGGGCTTCTATCCAGGACGCTCTTGAGAAATCTGGAGATGAGCTGGAGCGATATGAGTTGGAGCTCGAGCAACTAGTTTCACAGCAGGACGAGGTAACCGGTCTTATGGAGAGCCATACCGGATTATTGGACAAATGCTTAAGCAAGGTCAAAGAGATTGAGGAGAAGGTTGAAAGCTATCGTAATCAGATTTTGGAGAGATCGGCTCGAAGTGCATCGCTGGGGCATCTTCTGGAGCAACTAGAAGTACAAAGAAGGCATCTGCGGCGGGAACAGTCTGAATTGGGAGAAGAGCACGGGCGGGCGGAGATCGATCTGCACGAGCGTGAAAGACGAGACGCGCTATTCCAAAAGGATTCTGAGGAAATCAACGCAAAGTATGAGGACGCCCTGGCGGAGCTATCAAGGCTTACCAAACAAAGGAAGAAACTGGAAGACGAAGTATACGAATTGGAATCCGAGCAGACAGGACTCAATCATCAGGTTATAGCTTTCAAAGAGAGACTCCAGTCTTTACAGGAAGTGGAGTTGAATCACTCGAATTACAGTGATGGTGTTCAGCAGTTTCTAAACAACTTGGAGAATGGCCATCAGATTACGAACGGGGGCACGCTGGCTGAGAGTATAGATGCTCCTCCAGAGTTCGAACGGCTCATGGAGGAATTTCTGGACGATCAATTGGAATATGTTTTGGTGGATTCCATGGATCAAGCGAAGTTGGGATTGGGCCAGGCCCGTAGTTTGGGAGGGGGGCGGTGTTCGTTTTTGACCCTTCAATCTGACAACGGGTTCGGAAAGGATCTCCCCGTTCACACTGTCCCCTCTGCTGGGACACCTGGGGTTTTAGGTACGGTAGCGGATTTACTGAAAATGGATCCTGTAGTGGAAGCTGCCTTCCAGCGCGTGCTTCCCGGCAGTGCAAATGCGGTCGTAGTTTCCGATTTAGATTGTGCATTCAACTTGGCGCATTCCTATCCTCAGACTACTTTTATCACTATGGATGGGGTGTCTCTGGAACCGAGAGGACTTCTAACTGCTAATTCCACGGAATCCCACAAGCTGGGTATTCTTAGTCTTAAAAGGCAGAGACAAGAGGTTGAACAAAGACTGGGCGGGGCTCAGAAGAAGCTGAGCAAGTTAGAGGACCGTTTAAAGGCAAGTCGGAAAAAACTGGCCGATGTGAAAAAAGATGTTGGGGAAATCAGTGCCAGAGCTAATGTTCTTGATCGTGAAGTTCTCGGCCTCGGTATGCGCCGGGAACAGTTGACCAGTGATCTGGCACGGGATAAAAGGCTGATAGCGGAACTTGCCAGGAATTTAGATGATGCAAGTCAAAGAGCTCAGAAAGTAAAAAAGAGGACCAAGACAACCGAACAAGAGCTCGCCCAGGCCAAGACGGAGAAGATCAAGGCGGAGAAACTTCTACAGGAGTCCCTAGGTGAGTTGTCTCAGGTTAGATCAGAATTGGAACGTGTTCAGCAACAATTTAATTCAGTGGCTTCGGATCGCAAGGTGGTTGAAGAACGAGGGCAATCACTTCAGGATACCTTGGGGCGTATTCAGGAGCAGGTGAAAAGTCTTCGTGCACGAGAAGAAGTGGCTACTCAGGGGATTGAGCGATCTGAAAATAATAATGCATCCTTGGATCTCGAGGAAAAAACTCTAGCGACTCGCCTCAAGGAACTCGAGACAGAGGAGTTACAAGTCGGAGAGGCTTTATCAGATCAGCGAGAGCATTATCAGAGATGGAAGTCAGAATTTCCAGGCCTACAAGAAAAGATGGAAGGATTATTAAAGGAGCGGGAAGAACGGCAGTCAATGTGTTCAGAAATCCAGGTCGGAGTGGCACGATTGGAGACGCAGTTGGAGGGGATTGAAGAGAAGTGTAAGGAACAACTGAGTCAAGATCTTGCTTCTTTGGCTGAGAATACAGATCTTTCACAAGTGGCCTCCGAAGATGTTGTCAGTAGACATTCGGATCTGCAACGTAAATTGGAAAGCTTTGGAGCTATCAACATGACCGCCCTAGAGGAGTACCAGGAGAGTGAAGAACGTCATAAGTTCCTAACTACCCAGCGCAGTGATCTCGAGGGCTCAATCGCCGACACCGAGAAAGTAATAAATGACCTGAATAGACGTAGCCTTGAAAAATTTCAAGAGGCTTTCGATGCGATTAACAGGCCTTTCAAGAGAGTGTTCCACACTCTTTTGGGAGGAGGCGATTGTGGCATGCGTCTACTTGATGGTGACGACATTTTGGAGAGTGGTTTAGAGGTTTTTGCTCAACCACCCGGGAAGCGTCTCCAAAATGTAATGTTGTTATCAGGGGGTGAGAAAACACTCACAGTGTTGGCTTTGATGGTAGGCCTTTTCACCTATCGCCCCAGCAAGTTTTGCGTGTTAGACGAGGTTGATGCTCCTTTGGATGATGCCAACATAAGCCGGTTCACACATTTGCTACAGCAAATGTGTGAGAAGACTCAGGTCATTGTAGTTACTCACAACAAGCAAACTATGGAAGTAGCGGATTCGCTTTTGGGGGTAACCATGCCTTTGGCCGGTATTTCTGAGGCTATCTCGGTCCGAATCTGAGACATTGCTGTTCCCAAGCCATAGTGTCGATCTGAGTAGAGCAATTTGGGTGAGAAGCTAGATTATCTTGGTTTATTGGCCCGAGTACGGGAAGTTTGTTTTCCCCCGGTTGTTTCAGGACAAGTGACTCTCGACCCGAATTTCTACCCGCACTTTGTTGAGTTCTACTGTCTTGACTGGAGGAGTGTCACTAGCAATGCAAGACAATCCTCCAGTCTCTAGGACCATTGTGATCGACCGTTATGAGATTATCAGATCATTTGTTACCGAGAATACGCCGGGAGTATTCATTGCTTTACGCTGTGCCAGGTTTTTATGAAGTTCGCTAAAAACATTCCCAACCAATCTGACATTGCCATTTTTCACAATAATCCGGACGGGTGCATGAACTCTTCCATAGTGCAGAAAATATCCATTTGAGTAGATAGACCGAAGAAGTTTGTTTCGGATGTGTCTGTCGTTCTTCGAGAGAGGCAAAACTTCTAGGTCGTTTTGTACTGCAGATACGAAGTTGAGGCGGTTGATAGCCCCTTCAGCAGAACGTTTAACAGCAGGTCGTGTAACCTGACCGTTGAGAATCACTTTGGTTCCTTGGATCTGGAAATTGATGTTGTCAAAAACCCCGTAATAGGGAAGTCTCAGAAGTTCATCACGTACTGTCTCTTCCATCTCGGTCAGTGTTGCTCTACCCATAACACAGGCATGAGTGGAGATAATGACTGCAATGGCGAGAAAGATTGTAGATTTCAATGAGTTTTTCATTTCATGCTCCTCTTCTTTGATTCTTTTAATCTCCGTTAAAATTCAGCCTCTTTACCTTGTTTAGAGGTTTGGTTTGGGAAAAGGGTTCGAATATATCTAGTACCGAACACCTGTTTGAGTTTGCCTGAGGTAGAGGGTCTTTGAGGCGGCAGATCATAAACCTCTCTGCACTGTGTTATTCGGTTAGATTTAGAGTGTTTCTAACTAAACTTTTAAATTTTTTGAAACTTTCCACCTACTGCCATTGTCTTATAGATGTCTGATCCGAAGTTGGGGGGGTCTTCTAAATATGATATCGACGCTTATGTGTGACCGTAGTTTACTGGTAGATTTTTTAGGTAATCAGCTTGATCTGGATGACAAGCTGGACTTTTTGGACCACGTTAGGGAGTGCAAGAAGTGCTGGGGGGAAATATATGCCGCCCGTAAAAACGAGCACCCTCACTACTATAAGGCCAATAAACGCCAAGTAAAGGTTTCCCAAAAGGAACTGGATAACTTGACCGGTGTTCCGCGACCTGACAACGAAGAAGAGCAAGTGCTGGCCTAACTCAATTGCGACCCTCACGAAGTATTGCAGGGGGTTACTAATTAGGACCTTGTTTTCACCCTGCTTTCGAGGCTAAACTTACGCTCGGTGTAGGGTTGCTTGCGGTGGCCTTTGTGCAGACCGTGAGCTCTTCTTTTACGTAACGCGAGCTGGAGGAATTCGGGTGACACTTATCTGGTTGGGGCTGTCCATTTCAATTCTGGGGACTCTCCTACTCCTAATATTCGGCCTTGTTTTATCGGGCGACTCCACCATTGTGAGATTAGGCTATTGGGCCGGTGTCGCTTTAATGACTGTCGGTCTGACCCTCAGCGTAGTACTTACCTGATTTTTTATGGAGGCCCCCTTAGAGATGCAGCTAGCTTCCATTCCAAATGTTGCAGTTGAGAGTAGTGGCGTTCATTTTTGCTACCTTGTTCTGAAACTCACCGCAGGGAACCAGGCGAAAACCTTGGTCCGGGCTCTAAATTTCCGGCCGTACAGGGATAACCTGGAGCAACGTATTATTAAATGGACATGGGGAGGCTTAGAAGAGGTAGGTCTGGATGAAGACAATGCCTTTCTTTCTGTGAAGGGTGGAGGGAGTCTGAGTATCAACCCTTACTATGGTACCGTTACGGTGTTTGGTGGGAGACCGGATAGTGGCATCGAAGAGAATCGCGAGGAAGTAGCACAACTACTTAGGGAAGCTTTCCCTTCTCATGACCTTTCTTGGTTTACGCCTGAACACTACGAACAGCAGCAACGTAAGGCAAAAGAGGCGAAGGCAGCAGCTATTGCTGCCAAGAAAGCTGCGGCAGAAGCGAAGAAGGTTGATGGGGAGACTAAAGGCGACGCGGCAAATCGTGAGGAAGAAGTATGAGTGGTGTAGTAGTATCTGGAACTAACTAAGTCAGGTGATACAACAAAGCATGGCAGTCGATACCTTCAAAGACCCCAAAACAGTCAAACAGAGCCATAGGCGCAAAAGAAAACCGCGTATAGTAGCGGTTATAAATGATTCTTGTACTGGTTGTGCTGGATCTCCCGCTTGTGTGGACTATTGCCCTGTCGAGCACTGTATGATCTGGGTAACTGATCCAGAAGCTCCTCCTTTAGGTCGGATTGAGGTGGATCCTCTCCTCTGCATCGGATGCAAGTTGTGCACGAGTAAGGGCCCTGAGGATACATTTTTAGATGGATGTCCTTGGGACGCTATCGACATGGTCGATATAGCTCAGGTGGAAAAAAACTTAGGGTTACTCCCTTGGTAAGTTATCCCAGGGCAACTTATTTTTCCGAAGGAGTATCTGAGCGTCCTCGTAGTGCAGCGGCCGTGGATTCAGCTTGTATCCTTATTTCTTCATTATGATTGGTATGTTCCAAATAGGATTGAACCCAGGGTAAGTCCGATTTCTGACCAATCAGAAAAAGTCCACGGAGTGCTTCCCATGCGTGTTTTGGATTTGCAGCGAGCACCAACAGTGGTTGATCTACGTCCACCGATGCTCCATCCTTCACCTTGATCTCACTGATTTGACCACCAATTTTCGATCTAATGGATTGAGTTTCTCCATCCGGAGCTGTGATGGTTATTAGATCAACATTTTCGTGAACCGACTGCGTAAGTTTTGCGTGCAGGGTTACCTTGCCCTGAATAGGACTAGAAACGATCCAGGGAGAGAGCATCTGTCGTAATTCAGGGATGGCCTTCTCATCCTTGAATTTGACCAGAGAGAGGGAGCTATTCCGACGTACAAGTGGGTTGGAATCTTTTAGGTTCCGGAGCAGGGCCATGTGGAAAATTTCTGAAGTGTTGTCCTGTCCCATGACCCATGCCGCCTGTGCTCGTAAAGAAATCGCAGGATTATCAACGAGGGCAGCAATATGAGCATGCCATTTTCGGACCGTTGGGTCTCCCGCAATCATTCTCTCACCGATCTGGGACAATGCATGTTGTACCAATCGCTGCTTCGAATTCGAGCTCAGGTATGCGGATAATTGTTCGTCTGTTAAGTCTCGTCCAAACCAAACCCCGTACCAAAATTGGAAGGGGATCCAAATACCGATTAGAAGAACTGTTAGGATCAGTAATTTCGAACGGAAGAAAAGAGAAATAGTGGGTGACGGCTCAGGTACGGGCATGACGGAGTGTATACGGTGTCACAACATTAGCACAGCCATGCTCTCAGGTCACGACGACTCGTTTGAGGATGAAAACTTTAACTTCCTGAAAAGTCCTCTCCTGCAGGAGTGCAATCAGGGGATTTGCTCTCTGATCGTTGTCCAAATCCGGAAGATTCTGGAAATTCTCCGAAAGGTGTTTTAAAGTCCTAGACTTGCCAACTGAAATAATAGGATGTCCAAATGAATTTTAATGCCACTGATTTCCGAAAGATCATGGGTAATTTTGCCACCGGGGTTACTGTCGTAACGACCCTAGGTACAAATGGAAATCCTTATGGAGTAACTGTTAATTCCTTTACTTCAGTCTCTCTTGAGCCAATGCTGGTGTTAGTATGTCTCGGCAATCATTTAACAGGCTTGCCTCTCTTCCTAGAGCGGAAATTTTTCGCCATCAGTATACTCAACCAAGAACAGCAAAATATCTCTGAATACTTTGCGACAAGTGTCCCCGATAGGAGTAAATATCTGGAATTGAGGGGGGAGATGACGGGTGCTCCTATTATTAGGGATTGTTTGGGGTACTTAGAATGCAGTCTTTCTACTTGTTATCCCGAGGGAGATCATCAGATTTTAGTTGGTAAAGTGCTTGGCGGGGAGCTCTCATCGATGACCACCCGACCACTACTCTATTTTGGTGGCGGATACTTTGGAAGTAAGCCTTAGTGGTCTGATCAAACGTCCGGATCGACGATCTGCAAAGAAGCTGTGACGATCATCCTGTCCCTAGATTTTGTCGATCATCAAGAAGATCAACAATATTGGCAGATAAACGAGAGAGGCTCTCAGAACGTGTCTCGCTTTAGTGGTAGATGGATCTCTGTGCAGTTGTAGAGAAACGATTACCTGTAACGCTCCCAAGCCGAGAGCACCCATCAGATAAATTTTTCCGGCCAGGTCTAGGTACACAGGAAGGACACTGGCAACGAGCAATAAGCTGGAAAATATTACAACCTGCTTGGAGGTTTTTTTCCCAGAGACGTCAAGCATTGGGAGCATTTTGAAGCCAGCTTTAGCATAGTCGTCTCTATAGAGCCAAGCTATAGCCAGAAAATGAGGATATTGCCACAGGAAAAGAATTAGAAATAGGGCCCAAGCTTGACTATTGAGACTACCTGTAGCTGCAGCCCATCCAATTAGAGGGGGAACTGCGCCGGGTACTGCTCCCACAGTGGTGCAGATTGTGCTATGGCGTTTGAGTGGAGTGTAGGCAAGGAGATAAATGATACTTGTCAAAAGTCCGAGTAATGTGGCCAGAGTATTGGCATAGATGATCAGAAGAAACGCACCAACGATACTAAGAGATAATCCGAAAACCACGGCCTGGACTCGACCTATGCGTCCGCTCGGGATCGGGCGTCTAGCCGTTCTTGCCATTAAGGAATCAGGCTGGTTCTCAAGAAATTGGTTGAGGCAGGCTGCCCCTCCAGCAAGAAGTCCTGTAGCTAGAATAACCCATGCCACCAGAAGGAGCTGCGAGGAAGAAGCTGATCCTAAGAAAACACCCGCGCCTGCTGTCAAAGCAACCATTATGGATACTCGTGGCTTGGTAAGTTCTAGATACGCTGGAATCCGTGAGAATAGGCCAGAAGCGTGGGGAGTGCTGTGCGTAGAAATATTCATTTAAATACTACCGTCAAGACTGTGGAACCTACCGATAGTGGAGTGCTGTTATTATACCTATTCTTGAGACAGAATATGACCAGTAAGCTTGTGACTAACATGAGTGCTCCGACGGCGAGATGTGAGGTCGTTATCCAAGTATCCAAGGGTAAAGGTTGGACCCATTCCATTGCTTTAAGTCGGACCCAAAAGGAGCCCACGCCCAGAGAAACTTGTACGACAAGTAAGGATAGCAAGGCAACGCCTAGTTGATATAGTAGTCCTTCCTCAAAATGGCGTAAAAGCATTACGCCTACCCGCAGAACCAGTACAGTCACAATAATGGCACCCAGAATGTGGGCGATCACAACCCAGGAGACTAATCGGCCCGCTTTAGATCCGTCCACAACTCCAGTATGTCTTAACAAAGCCCCCAGAATCAGCTGAATCAGAATAGAGGAAGTAAGGAGAATCGCTCTGGGGCTTAGAGTATAGGTTAGGGAAGCAGGTATGTCCCAACCGCGAGACCAGGGCCGCGATGAAAATAGAGCCAGACTGGTGGTGAGGCAAAAAAAGATTTGGGCCAGGCAGGCATGTATAACCGAGATCGCTAGAGGGAGTTGGTATCGGACTGTTACACCTCCTAAAATCCCTTGGAGGATTACCGTAATAGGTGTTGTAACACCAAGCACACGCATCCACCTAGGTGTGCGAGTCATAAATAGGGCGACACACAGTAAAAGGGTCATCAGCCCAACGCTTGCTGCGATGATACGGTGGCCGTGCTCATAAAAGATGCCTCCTACCATAGGAGGCATCCAGCTACCATAGGAGAGAGGCCAGTCAGGTACGGCCAATCCAGCGTCATTGCTGGTGACCAGGCCGCCCGCGATAAGCAGGATAAACGTGGAGGAGGCCACGATCACGCTAAAGACGTGTATTGAGCGTTTCACGGGCTTAGTCCTTTGAGAAAGCACACTTACCCCATATCAAGCAAAAAGGTTACCGAGATAGGGCCTTCCTTTAGTGATTGATCGTTCGAGGAGGATTGTGGTGTCAGCTCCCGTAAGAAAAATCGGTGGCCTGGTCACCACCACTCAATACGGTAACCGTCTGCTTCTGCACTCCTAGCTTTTCATGCCAGGACTCCACGGTGTATTCGCCAGGTGGTAGACCTTTGAGCTCAAAAGAGCCGTCGGCTCCCGTTACTGTGAAATAAGGGTGAGGCACTACACCAAGATAGGACTTCATCCAAGGATGGACATTACACTTGATCGGGATCATTATTTCCGCGCGCGCGAATTTTTTAACAATAGGATCTGAGTTTGGTGCCTGAGAGATGTTCCAGTCTCTGTTTTGTGCCGGAGACGGGTTGATATTATGGGTGGTCCCGTCACTATTCAACACGTTTAAATTCTGGCCAGTCTGAATTCCGAGCACATGAGGCACATATACACAGCCCTTTTGATCCAACTCGACAGCTTCTGAAGGAGTATCGAAAGCATATTCCTCCAGGCCAGAACTGACCCAGACGAAAGCATTTTGTAAGGTGCCATTTTCGTTGATCTTCAGGTCGGCCGCATAGACGGGCGATTGATGCTGTTCAGCACAGTTAGGGTCGGCATTCATCCGTATACGAGCTTTTCTGCCAGCCTTCCCGGAGTAGTTTACCTTGCCGCTGACAGATCCCGTGGTTGCCGGATCTACTTGTTTTTTCTCACTTACTACAGCTGTTTCCGCAGGGGCCTCAGTCGTGTTCCCTGATCCAGAATCTGCCTGTTCACTTCCACCACATCCGATAAAAACTACACTTGTAACCAACCAAACAAAACACATACTTAAGAATCGCATATGAGAGTCTCCTATCCGTATAATGGGAACACAACCCAACTTCCCTGGTATCTTGGAATTTCGAATACTATCCAGTTATCGTCCTCGTGTTAGTCTGCGTTGTTCTTCCGGAGTGTATTCGAACATGTATCGTACCACAAGTTCAGCCTCGTCCTTGTTGTAGCCCCTGAAGCTACGGAAGTTTGCCAGAGAGAAAACCCAGCGATCCCCCTCGCGCCTGAAAAGTCCGGAGGGCATGGCCGTACCGGGTCTGATAATTTCAGGATGGACTAGCCATCGTTTGGTCCAGTCTGGTTTTAGCCGCGCCTTCACGAGGTCTAGATTGGGTGCGGTCTTATCAGGGTCGGTACGCTTGTCTCCCGTTGCATGGCATCGTAAACAAGGAGCTGCATTACTTGTGAACAACTCCCTTGCCATTGCTCTCTCTTTATTAGTTAGAGGGGGCAATTCGGGTGGAATATATGGGGTAGGCTGCTTGGAAAGGGCCTGAAAAAAACGAGCCAATGTTCCGACCTCGTTATCCGATAAGGCAAAAGTGGGCATGCGCACATCAAGGTAGGGACGAACACCATTCCGGTGTGGATCAGCAGAGCTCAGTGCCGGATTTTTGAGAAAACGCTTGAGCCACTCGGGGTTAGTACGTGCACCTTGTCCCACCAGACTGGGCGGGAGTTTTTCAGCTAAAGAACCTGCATAAAGGGGTAGTTCTGCCATCACAGTTTCAGATTGGCCGGGAGTGAATTGATGACAGCTCATGCAGTTATATTTTTTGACCAAAGCCCAACCTTTTTGTACATCTTGTCTCTGGTCCGATGGAGTGTTGTGAAATTGTGGAGGCACAATTGATTCAACACTACCTAAGAGGAATGTTGTTAGCTGGTCGATTTCTTTGTCGTCCAGGTGAAAATTGGGCATTCTCAACTTTTCCAAGTCTCCCTTGATTTTCCCTTGGTCATAGACGGAGGGATCTTTAAGTTTCCGCTCAAAAAAGCCCTTGTGGTTGTACCAACCATCGTGTTTTGCATCGTGGGTGAGTAGTGCGAAGTCAAGACGTTCAAGGGGCTTACTTCCCTCAACAGTGAGGTCTGTGCCGATTTTCCCCTCGTCCTCTAGTCCAGCTATTTCGTGGCATCCGGCGCAACCATAGTGCCTGGTTAGAAAACGGCCTCTTTCAAAAAGTTTGGTGTCTTCCAGGAAAGGTGTGGTAGGCAAGGGATCAATTTCTTTTTTCAGGCCCACCAAGTATGTTCCTATGTCTCTTGATTCTTGCCAGGTCAGCCTTAGATTAGGCATGACTGTGGAATTCTGTACCTGTAGAGAATGATTTCCCAGAGGGCTCTGGTTGTGCTCTGGTCCGAACTGAAATGGAAGACCACGGCTTTCATAATCCTCACGGGTTACGTCATGTTTCAGTACCGGGTCGTATGGGAGACTCCGTTCCTTCGGATTGTGAATCCAGCGAACGAGATAGTTGTAGTTAGTTTTTTCTCCTATCCGACTTAGATTAGCTGCGAAGTCTCCACCAATGAGATCGCTCTCCTCACCAACCGAATGACATGCCAAGCAGCCTTTAGATTCGAAGAGACTTTTTCCACTCAAGGCGTCTCCCATTGGGTGTGAGGCCACTGGTTCGTTCACTCCAGACTGCCATAGGAAGGCTGAAATAGCTTCGATTTCATCTCCATTGAGTCGGAATTGAGGCATCTTGGTGTTTGGCCGAAAAGCCTGTGGATTTCTGATCCATTGGGGGATCCACTCCTTGACGAGTTTATTACGGACCTCTTTCAAGTTTGGGCCAGGGCGTTTTCGCTCCATCAGTAATTCATCGAGACGTATGGTTAACCTGGCTAGGTCAGCGTCAATGGTTGCAATCGATTGGGTTGCACGAGTGGCTTCTGCATAGGCGAGGTTGGCCTCTTTGTTAGTCTCGGCACTATCACCCTTTTCTAGCAGTCGCTCAACGGAAATTTGGCTGGTCATTCGTTCGGCATTCAAGTCTTGAAGATTCTTACGCACCGCCCGCATTTGCGCAGGTTCGGTATCAAAACCTTCGTAGGCGTGACAACCCATACAGCCTTGGTGTTGAAAGGCGTCCTTAGCAGCGTTGAAGGTATGTGCACCTTCAAGATGTCTGTCCAAGCGATGACATTGAATGCAGCCTGCTTCGAAATTTTCTCTGTCGTAAAGAGGGTGCAACCAGTGCTTGTACTTACCGTGGGCCCTTACAGTGCTAACCGTTCCAATACCGTTACCGTTGTGGCAGGGTGTGCAACCAAAGGTTTCCGGGTCGTGGATGGCGAGCAGGTCACGTCTTGGGTGACTTGCAAATAGGCTCCTGCCCCCCATGTCATCGGCAGACAGGGCAACAGGCTCACGGGCACCTACGTGACAAGATTCGCATCGGTCTACCAAATTCATTTCCTCGTTGTGGATTTGGCGGATGAAAACATCCATTGTTTCAGCCTTGCTAATTAGACCGTCGATCTGGTTTTCCGTGAGGCCGGTCAGACGGTCCTTCATATAGGCGTTCATCTCACTGCGAATTTCAGTAGGTCGACGAAGAAGCAAAACTTTTTCTGTTTGAAGTTCTCCTTGCCGATTTTTTAGGCCGTTGAAAGTATTCTCCAATTCCTCGTATGTGTAGGTGGCGGAGGTGCCATCCAGAAATTGAAAATTGAAGTTTCTTGCA
>CAYXBG010000002.1:46267-53063 GCA_964463145.1 uncultured Acidobacteriota bacterium | reverse complement strand
CCCGACAGAGGTGAAATGAGGAAATGTTCCAATCACCAGGCCGTTGTAGGCGGCAATCCCATTGTAGTCTCCGAAAAAGATGTCTTCCTGGCACTCAAATGGTTCCAAGGCGACCGCGAAATTAAGGAACGTTTTTCCTCCATCTATGCTCCTGGCCATTTGGACCGATGTTTCGGTGTCTTTGCTGTTGCTTCGGTCGAAAAAAAGAATGTTTAAAGATCCATCTATAGGATCAATTGCCATCCACGTAAAGAATTGGGCTTTCCCGTTTGCTATCCGGTCGTTGTTAATCCGTGTAGGTTCAGACCAACTATTCCCGTGATCTCTGGAAGCTATAACGAAGACATCGGGGTCGCCGTTCCGTTCGTCTACCCAATTTACGTAGATCGTGCCGCGGTATGGCCCCTGGCTGTGATCCACGCCTGTAACCGGGAAGCCGTTAGACCTATAGAGGCCCTCTATTTCCAGGTCCCATCCTCCAGGGGTGTCAATGAGGGTCCGGTCTTCCTGAAATGTTTTTCCTCCATCGAGTGAGTGATCAAAGATTAGCCCCTCGGGTCCAGCCCATACTACATAGAGCTCTCCGTTTGTCCCAGAAGCGGGGACCGCCCCTTCGACTGTTCCGTCACTGTCCAGGCAATCACCTCCGACATCGGAAATACGAAGGGGGGGAGAAAAACTCCGACCTTGGTCCATAGAGCGTGAGATGTAAACGTGAGACTGGTCTTGAGGGTTACTGCTCCCGTACCGGTCAAAACGAGTCCAGGCTATGTAAATGTTGCCTTGGTAAGGAGATTCTATGGATAGGTCCGTGGAGAGATAAGGTTTATCCTCAAAGGGGGTCAAAGAGTTTCTGTGATCCACAACTGTGACTGGCAGACCCCAAGTTCGTCCTTCATCTGTTGAGGTTGTAACAAATATTCCATTTAGCGGATTCAATGGCGCTGCCGCCCTAAGACCCCGAAAGGAAATGTAAGAGCGAAAGACTCTGCCTTCTTGATCAAAGGCCACGGAATCATCACCTTGAATACGGTTTTCAGGATTGGCGGTCTTTTGCATTCCCCAGGTCTGGCCACTATTTAACGATGTATAAACGTAACTCACTGAACGGGGCTCCATTCCTGTAACCAGTGATGCAGCTACGACGTTGGTAGGGTTCTTGGGGTTGATCGCTACGGAGACTTCAGCCGGGTTAGCTGCTTTTGGGAAGTCCCCCAGTCGGACAACTAGATGTCCCTTTCCGAAAGGTATTCCCGTACTCAGTAAAACGCACAGGATCGTTAGCGAGATTCTTTTCTTGCTTATCAAGTCTTTAGGCTAACTTTTTTTTCCAATATTTAATTTGCTGCTTCGTGGAATCTAGGCCAGCGCTACCAGAGTGTTTGCGTCTTTGCAGTACTGACTGAGAGTCCAGCACCTCTATCACTTCTTTGTCGCACACTGGATGCCATTTCTGCAAATCCTCAATGGTTAGGTCTCGGAAAGTGATCCCACGATCCAGGCACAGGGTAACCAATGCCCCCACGCTTTTATGGGCCTTTCTAAAGGGGACCCCTCGACATACTAAGTAGTCAGCAAGATCGGTAGCTTGCAAGAAAGCTTGATCGAATAGATCCTGGTAGCGGGAGGGGTTGATCGAAAAATGCCCAATGACCGTTGGGAGAACTGACAGTGTTGATTCGACAATATCTGTGACAGAAAAAAGGTGTACTTTATCTTCCTGCAAGTCCCGATGGTACGATGTTGGTAGGCCTTTCAGGAGCGTTGCTACCGAGTGTGTGTGTCCTAGGACAGAGGCCGTTTTACCTCGGCTCAATTCCAAGACATCCGGATTTTTCTTCTGAGGCATCATACTACTGCCGGTACAAAGTGCATCTGGTAACTCGATCCACCCTACTGCTGAAGAAGCAAGGTAGATGAAGTCTTCTGCCAGGCGGCTAACATGGATCATCAACTGAGATCCAATCTGCAGCAATTCCAGAACGAAATCGCGGTCACCTGCCACATCGTAGCTATTGAGAAACTTAGAATTGAACCCCAATTCCTTTGCACTGTTTTCAGGATCTAGAGGAAGAGTGCTGCCAGCAAGGGCGCCGGCACCAAGAGGGGAAACTGAATGGAGTAGGCTGTAGTTTGCAAGGCGGCTGTGATCCCGGCCGAACATGGAGCAGAGAGCCAACAGGTAGTGCCCCCAGGAGATAGGCTGAGCAGCCTGAAGATGAGTCCAGGCTGGGAAAATCTCTTCTTGCAGTTTTTCTGCTCGGTCGACCAGAGATTTTTGCAGTTTTTTGACTAACTGGTCCCAGTTCTGGGCAGCATTCAAACAGAACAATTTCATGTCGGTGGATACTTGATCATTGCGACTTCGCCCCGTATGGACACGAGCACCGGCATCTCCCACTAGTGAGGTCAGGCAACTCTCCAGATTCATGTGGATATCTTCCAGCTGGGGATCTAAAGGGAGTTTTCCAGACTGTAGTAGATTTTCGATGCGTTCTAAGCCTTCTAGGATTTTCTTCTTATCCTCCTCGGATAAAATATCCTGGCGGGCCAGCATGCGGGCGTGAGCCCGGGTTCCTTGAATGTCATAAGGTCCCAGCCGCTGGTCAATGTTGATGGAAGCTGTATAAGCGGAGACTGCATCATCTAGCCGTTCGCGGAAGCGGCCATGCCAGAGTTGCTTTTTCGCCTTTTTATCTTTATTACTCAAGAATCCTCGCTTCCTTTTTCTTTCCCCCCATTCGCAACCGCAACCCCTGAAGTCTAATAAATCCACCGGCATCGGCTTGGTTGTAGACAGTATCCGATTCGAAGGTTGCATAATCCGGATCATAAATACTTTCCTGTGAACGTTTCCGTAACACAGTGCAGGATCCTTTGAAAAGCTGTATTTCAACCTCACCTGTTACCGATGCCTGGGTTTGGGCAATGGCTGACAGGAGCAGCTGAGTCTCTGGCGCAAACCAGAAACCATTGTATATCTTGGTGGCCAGTTCGTTCCCCAAGCGGTCTTTCAAATGTTGGACTTCACGGTCTAAAACTAGTGATTCCAAGGCTCGGTGTGCCTCGTGCAGGACAGTCACTCCGGGTGTCTCGTATACCCCACGAGACTTCATTCCTACGAACCGATTTTCTACTAGATCCACTCTTCCGACACCATGTTTTCCTGCCCGCGTGTTGAGCTCCCTTATTAGATCTGTAGGGGCAAGGCTAACACCGTCCAAGCTAGCGGGCAGCCCTTTACTGAACTCTAACCGGAGAATCTCGGGATCATCCGGGGCTTTCAAAGGATCTACGGTTGTGAGAAAGATGTCTTTAGGGGCTAGATTCCAAGTATCTTCGAGTATGCCACCTTCATAAGAGGTGTGCATCAGGTTTTGGTCGATACTGTAGGGTTTTTCTAGCGTAGACGTAATGGGGATAGCGTTTTGATGCGAGTACTCAATTAAATCGCTACGGCTGGTGAAGTTCCACAATCGCCATGGCGCCAAAATCTTAATCTCTGGTGCTAGAGCCTGATAAGTCAGCTCAAAACGGACCTGGTCATTACCCTTCCCAGTGGACCCATGGGCCAGGCAATCAGCACCGCATTCTTTGGCTGCAAGAACTTGTGCCCTAGCAATCGGAGGTCGCGCTAGAGATGTCCCTAGCAGGTAAGCATCCTCATAGATTGAATGGGCTTGGATAGCAGGGTAGATGAATTCCGACACAAATTCGTCTTTCAAATCAGAAACGATGCACTCTTCCGCTCCCGTCGCTAATGCTTTCTGTCGTATTTCCTCAAAGTCGTCTTCCTGGCCTACGTCGGCAACAAAGGCTACGACAGGGCACTTATAAGTTTTTTTCAACCAATGCAGCATTGCTGACGTATCGAGGCCTCCCGAGTACGCAAGCATGATTTTTTTTATGCTTCCAGACTGTTCCATATCAACTGCTCCACTTCTTCGGTATTTGCGTCTTCTGCAATAATGGTTAGAACGGTGTCTTCTCCCGCTATAGTTCCAAGGACGGTGGGTAATTGGATCCGATCAATCTCATAAGCGAGAGCGGGAGCCAATCCCGTTCGAGTCCGCCAAACAATCATATTCCTACTAATGGATGATACCGCTTGGTCTAACCCAGAACTGGAACTCAATCGATGCTGATACCGGTATCCCCCTCCGATCGGGTTGATGACTTTCGTGATTTTCAGTTCCTTGAGGTCTCGCGACAACGTTGCTTGGTTTGCCTCATATCCATGCCCTTCCAACTCCCGCTTGAGTTGAGCCTGACTCGATACGTTTTGATCACGAATAATCCTCAGGATGACCTCATGCCTGGCATCCTTGTTTATACTCATGAATGCATAATAATGCACAATAGACTGGTTACGTCAAGGTCGTTTCCTGATTTATTTTCTATGTATTTCTTTTTATTAATATACTTTTAGTGTCAAAAATCCTTGAAAATGCAAGATTGACTTGTTCTCTGTATTTATGCATAATTATGCTCCGTATGCGAATGTTCTTTAATGGAGAAAAAAATTGAAGAAGCTGAAGCTTGACAAAATTGGGTCCGCGGCCAAGGGTGCCAACGTTCGTACCGATGTGTATTTGGGGGATACTATACTCTCAAGTGCCGGTTCTGTTCTTGCGGGGCGCGTGCTTAACGACAAGACGGTTTATAATCAGATGGAAAATCGGCAGGGCCGAATGGTGCGTTTGAAGAGTGGGGATATTATAGCCGGAGTACTGGGAGAACGACACGCCCTGCATGGATATGAGGGGATCGTACCCGATTCAATAGAAGTCGGCGACTGTTTGCATCTCCTTAATCTGGGAGGTGTAGTGGGGGAGTGTACATCTTTCAATCCGGATGTGGGCCCTCCTTTTGAGATTGAGGTTCTTGGCCAGGTGTTACATTTTCCTTACCTTGGCAAGCGGATAGGGGAGCCCGCCCATGTCCAGCTCAACGCCATCCCAGAGTGCGAGGAGGAAACGAAAATTCCTCCCTTGATTGCGGTCATGGGTACATGTATGAATTCGGGTAAAACTGTGGCAGCCTGTGAGATCATTCACGGCCTAACCAAAGCAGGTAAGCGCGTGGGTGCGGCTAAAGTTACCGGAGTCGCCTTACAGAGAGATGTTCTCAACATGCGCGATTATGGGGCGACAGTGGCACTATCCTTCATGGATGCAGGGATTGTGTCAACAGCAGCAGATACAGCAGCTCAAGTTACTCGGCGACTAATTGGTCATCTATGCCGGAGTAATCCAGAGGTGATAGTTCTTGAGTTTGGAGACGGTATTATGGGTGAATATGGAGTACAGTCCATCCTCACTGACGAGCATCTCCCCCATTACTTTGGCTGTGTTGTTCTTTGCGCTAACGATCCGGCAGGCGCCTGGGGGGCTGTACGTTTTCTTGAGCAAATCAATATCTCCACCCAGATCGTTAGTGGTCCGGTAACCGATAATGAGGTTGGTAGACGATTTATAGTCGACACATTGGGTTTAAAAGCAGCGAACGCGCTGAGCTCACCGCAGAAGTTACATAAACACGTATCTGAGGAGTTGCTTCTCAATGCAGCAGCCTGAAAAAGCTCTTGTTATCGGAGCTGGTAGTTTTGTAGGACGAGAACTTCTTCGTCTACTTGTTATGCACCCGAATTTTCGCTTGAAAGGGGCTGTATCCTCCACCTTTGCAGGTCAGAAGATAGCAGCGGTGTATACAGAGTTAGAAGGACTCACAGAAAAAACTTTTTCTTCCAGTGAAGAATGGGATTGGCGTCAGCTTAAGAAAGGGAAATGGACCCTTTTTTGTGCCTTGGCTCACGGCCATAGTATGGAGTTTCTTCCTGCAATTTTGGGGCGCTTTCCAGAAACAGACCTTCGGGTAGTGGATCTGTCGGGTGATTTCCGGTTAGATTCCTCACAAGAGTACTCTGACTACTATGGCAAAAAGCATATCTCTCCGGGCTGGTTGTCTAAATTTGTTTACGGGCTTCCCGAGTTTGAGAAAGAAAAGATTATTTGCTCTCGATTTACGGCTAACCCTGGATGTTTTGCTACCGCTGCACAGCTTGCAATGCGACCCTTAGCGTCCTTAAAACAGCCACCGCAGTTTATAGCGATAGATGGAAAAACTGGATCCTCTGGTGCCGGGACATTCCCGAGTCCTACCACTCACCATCCTTTGAGGGCCAATAATTTTCGAGCCTATAAAGTCGATGGACACCAGCACTATCCTGAAATAAAACGAGGCTGGGAAGTTAGTGGAGGCAGTCAGGAGATGGCTATTTCCTTTGTGCCCCAAATGACTCCCCTTGTTAGAGGAATATTTACAACTGTACATGCTTTTTTCCCTGAAGGGATGGATAGGTTCGTATTGCGAGAACATTTTGATCAAGTCTACGCTGAGTCTCCACTTGTAAAGATGGTGGATGAATCTCCCGCTGTTGGGGATGTTTCGGGCACTAGTCGCTGCGATATCTCTGTGCATGTGCAGGGGAGGTGTGCGGTCATCTGCGCTGCACTCGACAATCTTCTGGGAGGGGCAGCGGGTCGGGCAATACAGAATGCAAATCTAATGTCGGGATGGAAGGAGACTGAAGGACTACTGTCCCCTCCCTCCAGGCCCGTTTGATAGAGGCGATTATGGTCACAAATGAGACAACATCATTTTTTTTGGAACTTGAGGATCAGTACCAGATACCCAGCTATCCCAAGTGGCCAGTTACTTTGGTAGAGGGCAAAGGTTGTTCTGTTTTTGATGCTACGGGCAAGGAATACCTTGATTTCTACGGTGGGCACTGTGT
>CAYXBG010000002.1:0-46257 GCA_964463145.1 uncultured Acidobacteriota bacterium | reverse complement strand
CCATCGGTGATCTCGGACATGCCCACCCGGGGTGGGTCAGTTCCATGATGCAGCAGGCTGAGAAACTGGCTTTTTACTCAAACATTGCTGGCAACGATATGCGTGCTATTTATCAACAGCGCCTGGTCGAATTCGCACCGGATCAACTATCTAGACTTTTCCTGTGCAACTCGGGCAGTGAAGCAAATGAAAACGCTGTCAAGTTGGCGATTAGCGCCACAGGACGACAGAAGATTTTGTGTGTACAAGGTGGCTTCCACGGTCGAACTGCTGGTGCTCTATCCATGACGACTCTCGGAGGCTACCGGGACCAGTTCCCGTCATTAGTACACGAAATAGAGGCAGTAGAGTTTGGTGATATTGAGTCACTAAGCAACGCTTTGACAAGTGAAACTGCAGCTTTGATACTTGAGCCAATTCAGAGTATGAACGGTGTGAAACTAGCAGCTCCTGACTATTATCCGGAGGTTGTAAAAGTTTGCCATGATAACGGTACTTTGGTCATCTTTGATGAAGTACAAACTGGTATGGGCCGCGTTGGGGCATCTTTTGCTTGTGATCGTTTTAATGCAAGAGTCGATATAGTGACAGCGGCTAAGGGTATTGCTAATGGCTTTCCTCTCGGGGCCGTACTGGCTACAGAAGAAGTTAGTATGTCACTCTCAATGGGAGAACTAGGAAGTACCTTTGGGGGTGGTCCAATGTCTTGCGCTGCTGGACTAGCCGTTCTGGAAGCTATCGAGAATGAAAATCTGATGAGTCGGGCACTTTTGATGGAAGATGTGGCCCGGAGTACTCTCGTAACTGGACCGATAGTGGGAGTTCGAGGGTGTGGATTGCTGTTGGGTTTAGAGACCAATGTTCCTGCTCGCGAGGTTGTTAAGCACCTATTCCACCAGAATATTATGACCGGGGTATCGTCCGATCCCCATGTATTACGCCTTATGCCACCTTTGACAATCGAGGCGCCTGCTTTTGAACAGTTAGCAGAGGCTTTAGAGAAATTCGTTTCTGAACCATCATGAAGCACCTTATATCGACCGAAAATCTCGGACCGACCGAGATCGAGCATCTACTAGATAAAGCAGCTCTTATTAAGGCTAGTCGTACGGTCGGTGGGCTAGAGGGCAAGAATTTAGGAATGATCTTTTTTGATCCGAGTCTACGTACACAGACTTCGTTTTCTGTGGGCATGAAACAACTGGGGGGGGCGGTTACGGTTCTTTCAGTTGGGCAAGGTGTTTGGGACTTGGAGGTCGAGGATAATGTGGTTATGGATGGCGATAAGGCTGAGCATGTCCGAGAGGCAGCGCCGGTTTTATCTCGCTATTTTGATGCTCTTGCAGTTAGGGCTTTCCCCTCAGGTCGTTCTTGGGAGAAGGATAGCCAGGACCCGGTTTTGAGTTCTTTTGCCCGACACGCAACCGTACCAGTAATTAATTTAGAGTCGGCCCTATGGCACCCATGTCAAGCTCTTGGGGATGCTCTGACATGGCTAGAATTGGGCCTAGAAAAAGGAAGCCCTCTTGCCCTGACCTGGGCTTACCACCCTAAAGCTCTACCGTTGGCCGTACCCCGATCTGTAATTTTAATGGCGGTTCAGCAAGGCCTAGATGTGACCGTAGTGCGGCCTCCGGAGTTCTCCCTTGATGAGGGCCTGATGAACTACGCAAAAAAGGTCGCTTCCGCCACGGGAGGAAATATCCGAGAGAGTGCCAAACGCGATGCTATCTCCTCTAGCCAGGTGGTCTATGCAAAATCTTGGGGTAGTCTCGCTGCTTATGGTGATCACCAAGCTGAGCAAAAAATACGACAGAAGTATTCTAATTGGCAGGTAACTCAGGAACTGATGGGGCTTACGGATCAGGCGCATTTTATGCATTGCTTGCCAGTGCGACGGAATGTAGTGGTTTCAGATGAGGTTCTTAATTCACCGGCCAGTAAAGTTGTGGATCAGGCTGAAAACCGGCTGCATGTCCAGAAGGCTTTACTGCTCGATTTACTTGGTCACGGGGAGACACATCGATGAGCTCAATCATTGGCCTTGAACAGGCACTGCCTTATTTGCGCCTCTATAAACAGCAGATTTTTGTCATCAAGCTTGGTGGGGGTATTCTGTCCGACGAAGATGGGTTGGATCAGGTCGTGACCCAAGTAGCCCTACTTCATCAGCTGAACATCCGGATCGTTTTAGTACACGGTGGTGGACCACAGGCCACATCGATGGCCGAGCGCCTGGGTATTCCAGTAAAACTAATTGATGGTCGGCGAGTGACTGACCTAGAGACCCTGGAAGTTGCCAAGATGGTGTTCAACGGTAAGCTGAATACCGAAGTGCTGGCCAAACTAAATGCGCTTCAAGTTCCTGGTGTGGGACTGTCGGGAATCGATTCCCGATCAATCCGTGCTGTGCGACGACCTGTTCAGAAAATTAAAGACGAAGAGAGTGACACCGAGAAGATTGTCGATTTTGGATATGTAGGGGATATTAAAGAGGTAGAACCCTCCTTACTAATACACTTACTCGAAGGATCTTACGTGCCTGTGATCAGTACTCTTGCTGATGGAGGTGATAGTAAAGTACTCAACGTGAATGCAGATACCGTAGCGGCTGAGCTGGCTATCGCCCTAGGGGCTACGAAGCTTCTACTGCTTACCCCGGTGGCAGGAGTTTTTGAAAACCCTGAAGACACGGGGACTTTGATCTCGCAGATGAATCTATCCCGTCTCGAGGAGATTAGAAATTCGAGTGCGCAAGGGGGCATGCGGGTAAAACTGGATGCTTGTCGTAGTGCCCTGGAAGGAGGCGTTCCCAGGGCTCACATCATCAACGGGCTGGAACCAGACTCATTGCTGGCAGAGATTTTCACTAATGAAGGATCCGGAACTCTGATTGAGGAATCCTGAAATGCAAGAATGCTTGCAGTCGATTGGTTGAGCGTGTGATAGCCTTTGCTAGTTTTGTCCGAATCTCAAAAAAATATTCATCAATCGCTTGCCGAAAAAAAACTTGGCCGAACTAGTGTTAATCTGACTCAACTTGGGTTCGGAGGTGCACCCATAGGCCAACTATTCGAAAAAGTTAGCGAAGAAAATGCATTGGCCACTCTGCAAGCGGCTTGGAATCGAGGGATACGTTATTTCGATACCGCGCCCTGGTACGGCGTGGGATTGAGTGAACACCGTCTGGGGAGCTTTCTTTATCAGAAAGACCGCAAGGATTTTGTTCTCTCTACTAAAGTTGGACGCGTTCTTAAGGCACCCCGCCAAAAAATTGGCTTCAGGCCTCCTTTCTGGCTAGGAGGTCTTCCCTTTGAGCACCTATTCGATTACAGCTATGATGGAATCATGCGGTCTTTTGAGGACAGTCTACAAAGACTACGTATGAATAGTGTGGATTTACTCGTCATTCATGATCTGGATTATGAATATCATCTTACCGAAGAGCGAGTAAATTTCCATCTAAAGCAGCTTTCAAATAGTGGCTGGAAAGCTCTTGACAGTCTTCGGTCCAGCGGGGAAATTTGTGGAGTCGGAGCGGGTATTAATGATAGGCAGATGATCCAACCCCTCTTGGAAAGATTAGACCTGGATTTCTTGGTGCTGGCCCGTGATTACACTTTGCTCGAACAGGGTACTCTAAAAGCCGATCTGCCTATCTGTGAGCAGAGAAATATCGGGATAGTATTGGGTGCTGTGTTTTGCTCCGGAATTTTAGTCACTGGTGCTGTGAAAGGTGCTAAGCATCAGTATACCGATGCCTCCTCTGAGATCCTGGAAAAGGTTACCCAGATAGAGAAGATCTGTAGAAATCATGGCGTCCCGATGGCAGCTGCAGCACTACAGTTTCCCCTTTCCCATCCTTGCGTAACCAGTGTTATCCCCGGCATGCTACATCCACAACAGGTTGAACAGAACCTGGACTATTTTCACCAAACCATTCCCTCTTCTCTATGGTCAGATTTGAAGGACCAAAACCTGCTTTCAAAAGATGCCTTTACACCGTAGTTGAAGGGTAGATAGATTCCCAAAAGGCAGCAGCTATAGGGCTGCTAATCGGTCAAAGGCCCTCTAGAGGGGTTCCTTGGTCATCGTAGAGAAGCACCTCTCCAAATTGCTCAAGGCCCTTGAGGATAGATTCGGCATCTCCAACCACAGTGGTCACAATCTTGGATGTATCAAAATGAGTACGGGCACATTCCAAAATCTGCTGGCTTCCCATTTGATGGAGACATGGTATGTATTGTTGGTAATAGTCAATGGGCAGGTCGTTCAATTGTCTCGCAAGTTCTAATGCAGCTGTTCCACTGACTGTTTCCATTCGTCTGATCAATTTACCAACCATCTCATTCCTGGCCATTTCAATCTCGCTTTGAGTCACTTCCTGGCTTTTGATTCTATCCATTTCTAGTATGGTTTGATGAAGGGCATCGGTGATCACGTCGGAACGAACATCGGCGGCGGCGGAAAGGAATCCTCCCTGTCGGTAGCCGTGTACCAGGCTATAAGCACCGTAAGTATAACCCTTATCCTCTCGCAAATTCAGAAAGAGTCTCGAACTAGCACCGCCTCCGAAAATTTGGTTTGTCAGGTTCAGTAGTAGGAAGTCTGGATCTCCTCTTCTGGGGCCCCTGCGTGCCACTTCGAAGTGGGTCTGGACAGAACCCGGACGGTGAACCAAATAAATTTGACTATCAGGAGGGTTCTTTAGGGGAGGCTCGGGTGCAGTTGTCTCGCTGGACTTCCAGTTGCTCAAGAACTTTTCTGCTAGCTTGGAAGCCTTGCCTAAGGTTATTGGTCCTGAGAAAAGGAGTATAGTTTGTTCAGGGACAAACCTGCTCTTGAAAACCTCTCTAATATGATTTCTTCCCATAGATTTGAGATGGTCCAGTGGAAAGCTGATATGGGAGTAAGGATGTCCAGCGAACAGGGCCTGCATTGTCCGCTCTGCAGCTAAGAAGGCAGGTTGGGCACGTTCGGCAATCAGAAGGCTACCCCAACGAGTCTTGAGTTTTTCAAGCTCTATTTCATCAAAATGGGCGTCGAGTATAACCTCTGCAATCAACTCGACAGCGCGCTCTAAATGCGGACTTAATGTAGATACAGACAAGCGTGAGGATTCAAGAAAAACGTCTGTTTCCGTTTGAATAGCTAATTGGTCGAACTCGCGGGCCAACTCTTTAGAATCGTATCGGCCGGTCCCCTCAAATATGAGATCCATGGCTATCTGAAGAATACCCAGATTGTTGCTAGGATTAGTTATCCGGCCGTTTCGACATCCAAATCGAAACGAAATAATTGGGCTGCGATAGTCCTCTATTACCGCCACAGTGAGGCCGTTGGGCAGGGTATGTTTCTGGGTAGTTGGATAATCTAGTTTGGGTATTGAGCCAGTAGGAGGGGCTAGTTTAGATCTTGCGGGAGATGTCATCGGTCTATCTCTGAAGAGTTGTTTTGAATCAAAAGAACGGTACGGTTTCGTCTAGTCAGGATTTGTTGTGCCGTTTCTAGAATTTGGGTCACAGTGACATCCAGAAAGCGGTTTGTCTCCTGGTTTATGAGGGATGGGTCACCGAAACATGTTGCGAATCTAGCCAAAGATTCCCCCAGAGTCTCGACACGCTCTCGGCTGGAGGCGGCACGATAGAGGATTTGATTGCGTGCTTTTTCCAGTTCTTCAGCTGAGACAGGATCTTGTCGAACCCGTTCCAATTCATCCTCGATTGCATTGAGAACAACCTTCTGAGAGACATCCTGTTGAAATTGCATCCATAGACAGAACATCTGAGGGCCATGATACTGATTGGGCCCCACCGAGAGGCCAGTGACCCAGTTATTCTCATAGACAAGCCGACGATAGAGTCGGGAGGATTGTCCTCTTGCGAGGACTGCTGCAAGCATTGAAAGCGAATAGTGTTCCAGTGTGCCTGAGGGTGGCATGTGGTAGCCCATGTAGGCGGCAGAGAGAGGTGCCAGTTTGTCATGGATGTTCTCGATTTTTTCCTTCTTTTGTTTAGGCTCGCTCAAATCGGGTGAAGATAAAGAATTCGTTTGGCTTCCGAGACTTCCGAAATAATGTTTAACTCTCTTGAGGGCGTGGCTTTCTTCAATATCTCCAGAGATAACCAAGACACAACGGTCAGGACCGTAGTGTCTTGTGTGGAAAGCCGAGGCGTCTTCTACTGTCATCTTTTCTAAGTCTTTTACTGAACCGATGATGGGGTGGCCGTAAGCCCAGTTTTCATAGGCCAGCTCGTCGAATCGGAGAAACGCATTTCCATAGGGTCGGTTGTCGTAGCTTTGTTTTTTTTCTTCAATGACTGTCTTACGCTGATTCTCGAAGTTTTCTGGGCTGACTTCTAGTGATTGTAGGCGGTCCGCTTCCAGCCAGAGGGCAAGGTCTAGAGCACTTGAGGGGATAGTCTGGTAGTAGTTAGTACGATCTTTGCTCGTGGTAGCATTCCAACGTCCTCCCACGGAGTCGATATAGCGACCGTGTTCGGCTTTACCTACGTTGTGTGATCCTTGAAACATCAAGTGTTCAAAAAGATGGGCGAGTCCTGATTTGCCTTTGGTCTCATGACTTGACCCAACTCGGTAATGAAGAGTGACGTGGGTCAATGGAATGCGATTATTGCGATATAATATGACCTCGAGTCCATTCTTGAGTTGCTCGTGGATGAATTGAATGGGGGGCAGTTTTGGCATGCTGGGATCATAACTCAAAACTAGAGATGAGCGCGATATTGTAACCAGTATTGCAATATTAACGTGTCCCTTGTAGAAAATGAAGAATTAGCGTGACACGAGGGCTGGATGATATCTACTGCAACGCAACGGATGGTCGGCGCAGTGCTGTTGGCAAGAAGCGAGCGGAAATTGACAGAGACACTTCAATATGTCGAAGGTGAAACTTCTGACGATGTGTTGATCCAGGAAGTTTTATCGGGGAATAGGGCGGCTTTTGATCCACTAGTCCTTCGTTACCGACAACGCATTATCAGGGTCATATGGCGTTTTTTCCCGAACCCTTCTGATGCAGAAGACATGGCTCAAGAGGCATTCGTTAGAGCCTATATGAATTTAGAGAAGCTAAAGGAGGGAGTGCCGTTTCAGAACTGGCTTATCCGTATCGCTGCTAATCTATGCTTGGATAGATTGCGTAAAGAAAAAAGACAACCATACCAGGTGATGCCGGATATAGAGGCAATGGAAGAGGATTGGCTGGATCGTCAAGTCTATGCTAAGGGAATAGACCGAGAGGTCCGCTTTGAGAATAGTCTCATCGCGCAACAGCTTGTGACTCGTGCGATGGATCGCCTAGTTTCCCGAGACCGACTGACTCTTCATCTCCTCTATGCAGAGGGTCGAAGTGTTGCGGAAGTAGCGAACACTATGGGTTGGACGAAATCTAATGTCAAAGTCAGGGCTTTCCGGGCGCGTCGGACCCTGCGCAAGTTTCTGCAGGAAATAGGAACGCCTGATTTGGAGTAAAGACAGATGAAAAAACACATTGATCGAAATGAGAAGCTGGATCGGATAGGCAGGGAATTGATCCGTCAAGTCCACTTTGAGGGTAGGCTGGATGAAAAAATTTTCCTAGATCGATTCCATCGGAAACTGCACTCCATCGAAAGGGAACTTCCGGACATGTCTCTGAGTGCCTGGTGTTGGCGCATGTCTCCAATTACTTGTGTTGTGAGTCTTGTGCTTACGGCAATTCTTTCCGTACAAGGTCCGATGCAGCCAACAGTTTCTGATGATTCTACCGAATGGGTCCTGAGTCTCCTTAGTGCAGACAATGGGGGCGTAGAATTTATCGTGGAAGAGTTGCTCCAAGTTGAGGGGGCTAATCAATGAACTTTGGAAAGAGATTGATAGGTATTACGTTGCTATTTTCAATGGGTTTTTTGACGGGATTAACTGTCTACAGTGTTTTAGATCGAGACAGTATGAACACGAATCAAGGGAGTTTGCGAGGGGAACGCCCAAATCCACTTTCAGGCAAATTCTACGATGGGTTGGAATTGGGGGTAGCAGAGTACTCCTCAGTTATGAGTGCGGTCAAAAAGGGCCGAGAAGAGATCAAAATTCTCCGCAAAGGGATGACACAGGAGCTACACAAGATTCTCTCCCAAGCTGAAAAGGAGATCAGGGTTCACCTAGATGACGCTCAGGAGTTGAAGTATGAGAAGTTCCTGGATCAATGGTCTGATGGTCATCTTCGCAGGATCGAACGCCGCAGAGAGGCGAGAAAATCGAGAAAAGAATAGGGTTCCTTTTGCAAAACCTAGCCCGTATCATCGACGTTGAGGACACGGGCTGATTTTATGCGGCCAATAGCAGACTCGAGATCTTCTAGAGAAATGACTGGTTGACCTGCTCTCGCAGCGCGAAGAGCAGCGTCGATTATGGCATTTTTAATATCGCGACCGCATACATCCTCTAAATCTGCTAGTCGGTGCGGAGAAACATCTTTTTTGAGGGGAAGTTCTCTAGGCAGGTGCTTTTTCCAGATCTGTTCCCGAGCTGACCAGTCAGGCATTGGAAAATATAGGTTGCGGACTCGTGTCTCAAATCCCCGGTCATAATTCTCTACCAGGTTGGTGGCGAAGATTGCGATCCCTTTGAATTGTTCCAAACACACCAGTAGTTGACTGCGCATCGAATTGATGGCTTGTTCGGACCCTTGATTTACATTAACCAGACGTTTAGACAGCAGGGAATCCGCTTCATCTATGAAGAGGATAGCCTTGTCCCGTTGTGCAGCAAAGAAAACAGCTTCAACATTCTTGGCCCCATCCCCGACGTATTTGCTTTCTATCTGGCCATAGCTAACCTGAAGTATGGGACGGTTTACATAGCTGCTGAGTGCGTGTGCTGCAAGTGTTTTCCCTGTTCCAGGAGGTCCGTGAAAATTGAGTGATGTCCGCGGAAAAGGCTCAATCGATCTTAGGTTCCACGACCCAAAAACAGTAGCCTCGAGTTTTACTAGATCAATGGCCGAGAGGAGACTTTCACGAAGCTCCGAGCTGACGACAAGAAACTCGAAATCGAAAAAAGGTTCTTTTGAAACGTATTGCTTGGCTCTTTCTTCTACTGATTGTTCTTCCTCAGTCCCGGATTTTGGTGATGTGACCGACCGAGCTTGAGCCGGTTCTGGGATCTGTGGTTTGTGACCGACGGCGATGGATAGGTCCTCAACCCCAGAAAGATCAATTAATTCCTTTACAGCCTCTAGAATCCTAGCTTCGCATAGATCAGCAATGCCCTTAGGGATGTCTCTGGGAATCCCAGAGACTCGAATTGCCTCAGGAGATTGACCCTGGCAATCTTTTGGTTCGTTACATTCACTCATCGTGGTCCTTCTCTTAAAGCGAGACGCAACGTTTTAGTTGACTGCTGTGGGCACTGCCAATGAGAAAGGGGCTATCTCTGCGTCAAACGGCTCACCCCCTTCTGCAACCATTTGATAACTGCCGTGCATAGAGCCTACGGCTGTGTTTAGAGGACAGAAGCTTCTATATTGGAAAGACTCACCAGGTGCCAGAATAGGCTGCTGTCCGATTACTCCGGGTCCTTCCACTATTTCGACATTTCCGTTTGCATCGTTAATGATCCATTTACGGCTAATGAGCTGAACCGTTTCCCGACTCAGATTGGATATTGTCACCCTATATTCGAAGAAAAAGTAACTCTCTTCGGGCAGACTTCTTTCGGGGTCGTGAATACTGGTAACTTGAACACGTATTCCTCGGGTGGTGGTTTCACTCATTGCTGCAATCTCAATTTTGGCACACCCTGTCTTTTTTGATCATAGTGGTTCATAGACCTAAGAGATCAACTATTTTACCTCTGTCAGCCGGGATGCGTATAGGAGGGTTGGAGAACTTATAAATTTGGTCTTCATCAGGGGGTATATCCTGAATGTCTAGGTTCCCTAAGTGGTATTTTACCGTATACTCTGAATCTTTCAGTTGGTGTCCAGTCAGTATGGCGACCACATCTTCATCAGGGTGTAGCGTGACCTGATCTTCATTCTGCGGTTTGTCAATCAGTTTTCTCAACCCAGCTACTGTGGTAGCCGATGCTGGTTCACAACCTAGACCATCACGTCCAAGAACTGCCTTCGCGTTTGCGATCTCCTCTTCGTTCACCGAATCGCACCAGCCATCTGAGAATTCTAGAGCGCGAACGGCCTTTTTCCAACTAACAGGACTTCCAATTTTGATTGCTGTAGCCTGGGTTTGGGCTTCCATCACTGGTTGCAGTGTGGAGCGTCCTGACGATAGCATCGAATGCAGCGGAGATGCTCCTGAAGCCTGGATTGTTGTTAAACGGGGGACCTTCTTTATCAGGCCTATGCGTTTGAGCTCCATCAGGCCTTTCCCGAGGGAAGAAGTATTCCCCAGGTTTCCGCCAGGCAGGACAATTCTATCGGGTACCTGCCAATCAAGTTGGTCCAAGAGTTCCATAATCACCGTTTTCTGTCCTTCCACTCGATAAGGGTTTATGGAATTCAATAGGTATAAATCTGTTGTGGCAGCAAGCTCTCTAACCATGCGCATTGCAACATCAAAGTTTCCTTCGATTTGTACGGTTTGTGCCCCGAATTCCATCGTCTGAGAAAGTTTGCCATGAGCTATGTGCCCCTCTGGTATAAACACGATCCCTCGGATTTTGGCTCTAGCAGAGTATGCGGCCATAGAAGCCGAGGTGTTGCCTGTGGATGCACAGGCAACGGCTTTAACTCCGAGCTTGCAGGCTTGGGTTACACTGGTGGTCATTCCATAATCTTTAAAAGAACCTGTGGGATTCCACCCCAGATGTTTTACTCGGAGACGGCTTAACCCTATGTATGCAGACGAGTTAGGTGCATCCAAAACGGGTGCATTACCTTCTCCGAGTGTTACGGCTAAATGGTGATCTTTTTCTTGGAATGGCAACAATTCACGGAAGCGCCAGACGCCACTGATATCGAGCGGGTGATTAGAGCCCCGGCGATCCCGTACCTTTTTCTTGAGTTTTTCTCCATCGATCTCTTCAAGATTGTATTCCAAATCCATTAAATCACCGCACTCAGGACACTGGTAAAGTCGATCCTGAGGATCGAACTCCCCGCCACAGTCAGTGTTTATGCAACGAAAAAAAAAGTTAGGAGTCATTCTGATAATGCATTTTGGAACAGTTCGATAACATTGGGGGCATCCCAGGAAGCGCCACCCATCTGGCTATATAGTACCTGACGCTTTTTATCGAGAATGAATGTGGTAGGAAGTCCACGAACTTGAAAACGCTTAGTCAATTCCCCGTTCGTGTCGTGGAGGATTGTAAAGGGATAGCGGCGGTTTGAGAGGTAACGTTGGACGTGTTCTATGGGTTCCTCCGTGACAGCAAACATGCTTAGTCCATCTTGTTCGAAACGCTTATAAAGTTCTGCCATGGCCGGCATCTCGGCCCGACAAGGGCTGCACCAAGTAGCCCAAAAATTCAAAAACATGACACGTCCTTTATCGTCCGTGAGGAAGACTTTTTCCCCAGTGCTGTCGTAAAAGGTTCCTGAAAGATCGAGCCCTTCGATTTGTGCCTTTGGTGGTGACACCGCTATCAAGGGCCCCTCGCCAAGTACCAGGTTAATATGCACAAGCAATAACAGTATGTTGAGTAGACGACTAGACCGGAACTCTTTTAAAAAAAACAGAACCAGCAAAGATGTGGCCAAAAGACTGGCTGCGTTAATCAAGAGTGGCGACATGTTTACACCAAGAACCCTCTATCTGGGGTTTTCCAGGGCTCAGATAAGGTAACAGTCTAGCACAGCAAGACGCTTATCTGGACGCACGTTTCAATGTTCGGACTACCTCATTAGACGGATTTTTTTATCTGGGTTGGGATGGAATTTAATTGATCCTGAGAGCTAGACACAAAGGGTCTAGAATTTTACACTCCATTTAGATTACCCCAGATTGCTTATTTCTACCGTGATGACAGGTTGCACTTGGACTGCAGTGGAGCAGGGCACATGAAGGTCTCAATTTTTGTTACCTGCTTGGTTGAGCACCTCTATCCGAAGGTGGGCATGGCCACAGTCCGCATTTTGGAAAAATTAGGCCTGGAGGTCGATTTCAAGCCTGATCAAACCTGTTGTGGGCAGCCTGCCTATAACTCAGGTTATCCTGAGGAAGCTGCTCGAGTAGGCCGCAATCTGCTAGCAGTATTTTCCGAGTCTGATTATATTGTGACCCCGTCGGGTTCCTGTGCAGCTATGATCAAGGTGTTTTTACCAAAGCTTTTGGTGTCCTCACCTGAAGAGGCTGAGGCGAGTAAACGCATGGCAGGGCGGACCTATGAGCTCACTGATTTTCTGTCAACCGTTTTGGAAACGAATTCCACAGGTGCTTCTTTCCCTCATATCGTTACTTATCATGACTCCTGTCACCTTTTGCGCGAGTTGGGCATAAGAGAACAACCGCGCCGGCTTATTGGCGGTGTTGCCGATATAGACTTCCGGGAAATGGAGGATCCGGAACTTTGTTGCGGATTTGGAGGACTGTTTTCAGTCAAGTTTGATGAACTTTCGGCGGTGATGGGGAGTCAAAAACTACGCGCCATTAAGGAAACTGGAGCCGAGTATGTCGTTGCCACCGATGTTAGTTGTCTCATGCACCTGGATGGTCTGATCCGGAGAGAGAAGACTCCCCTGCAAACCCTCCATGTAGCGGAACTATTGGCGGAATTCTAGTGGGGAAAGAATTACCTGTAATGCAAGTTCGTGTTCACAAAGCACTGCAAGATAAGCAGTTACAGGAAAATCTCGAGAACAATTTACGCCGCTCGAGCCGGCGTAAAAAGAGAGAAAAAGCAATCGAAAGCGTTGCTGATTGGGAAAGGCTTCGTGAATATGGCCGGCAGGTGAAGCAACATACGTTAAGCCGGCTCCCAGATTACCTAGAGGAACTGGAAAAAAATGTTACCGGCCTCGGAGGTAAGGTGATTTGGGCTCAAAATGCGGAATATGCCCGCAACTTTATCCTACAACTAATTCGCGATCGTGATATCCGAAGTGTTGTTAAGAGTAAGTCGATGACGACTGAAGAGATTGCCCTTAATCCTGCTTTGGAGAGAGAAGGAGCGCGTGTCATTGAGACTGACCTGGGAGAATATATTATCCAGATCGCCGGACAAAAGCCTTCACATATACTTGGCCCGTCCATTCATCTCTCTAAGGATCAGATTTCTGACCTTTTCTACAGAAAACACGGACCGCCGAAGCTTTCTCGAGCAGAGGATCTAACCGCTGAAGCCCGTCAGAAATTGAGGCATGAGTTTTTAAGAGCTGGCATGGGTATAACTGGTGTCAATTTTGGGATCGCTGACTCGGGCACACTGGTCTTAGTTGAAAATGAAGGAAATATTTTTCTGACGGTTTCTAAGCCTCGGATCCATGTTGCTGTCATGGGTATCGAAAAGGTAATCCCCCGCTTAGAAAATCTTCCTAATTTTCTTAAGTTACTAATTCATAGCGCGTCAGGACAGAGGATCTCATCCTACGTCAATTTGATTTCTGGGCCGCGCCGACCAGGAGAGATCGACGGACCTGAAGAGTTGTATCTTATCCTTCTGGATAATGGTCGTAGTGGGATCCTGAATGACCCATTTCTAGCGCAAACCCTAAGTTGTATTCGTTGTGGAGCTTGTCTTAACAGCTGCCCGGTCTACCAAAATATCGGTGGTCATGCCTACGCGAGCACTTATCAAGGCCCAATAGGGGCTATTTTGACTCCGCAACTGGAATCTCTGGAAGCTGCTCCGGAGCACCCATTTGCATCTTCGTTATGTGGCGCTTGCGGCGAAGTATGTCCTGTAAAGATTGAGATTCCTCAAATCCTATTAAAACTCCGAGAAAAAATCCGGGAAGCAAAGGATCGAAAATCAGGGAGCATTCAACTTCAAAAGCTAGCCTTTCAAATTTGGGGATGGTGCATGCAGAGACCGGAAAGGATCTCTGGAGTGATGCAGGTCGTCAAGTTTGGTCAGAAGATACTTTTGAAAAAAGAGCACAGGTACTTTCCAGTTCCATTCTTAAGGAGATGGGCGCGGTACCATGAACTCCCGAAATTTCCGGAAAAGACTTTCCGAGAAATGTACGCTGAGAAGGAGGGTTCTTGAACCGATCCGAGATACTTTGGCGTCTTCGACAGGCATTGCGTGACCACCCGAAAATTCCGCTTCCTCCCGAGCCTACTACCTCTCGGGCATTAGATAATCGGGTGGACACTTTCACTCTTAGACTTGAGGAAGCAGGCGGTACTGTTTTTGACGCCCGTAAGCTGGGTTTCCAGGAATGCTTGAGTCGCGTTCTGCAGAAGACCGGAGCGGATGAGATCTTTTGGGAAGATCCTGATGTGCTGATAACCAACGGCATACCTCATGAAATTAGGGGCAAGAACGCCTTCGATGACAACGAGCTGGTATTTTCTTCTCATTCTAAAGGGGTAGCACTTCCCATAGTACTCAACGTTAGACCTTTGGCTCTGCATCATATTGAGTCGGCTAAGCTTTCTGCCGGTTCAGGCAGGCTTGCTATTGCGGAAACGGGTTCAGTTTTCTTCTGTTCTGGAAGGCGTAGAATGCGCTTGTTATTGGGCTTAGTTCCAAATCGAGTTACCTTCCTGGATGTAAATCAAATAGTCAGGAATTCTCAAGAAGCTTTTTCCAGTGACCTGCCGCTGAAAAAGTCGAGTCTCATAAGCCTCATATCCGGTCCGAGTCAGACTGGTGATATTGAAGCCACGCTAGTCCGTGGAGTACATGGACCTACCGGTTGGCATGTAATTTTGACTGATCCCTCTAATAACTAATAAAAGTTGAGTGATTTACTAGCCCACTGTTGTTAGATCTGGGATTAGGTAAAACGTACAAGCCGGATCAATTAGTCTATGAATTTTTCTAGGAAATCCCCACATTTGTGTCCAAAAGAAGTTGTCCATTCATGGCCGCACTCCAGGGAACAGGTCTCAACAACGATACCCATTAGCTTGAGACGCTTCAGATCTGATGCTAAGTTCTGCTTTGTATACCATTGGTCTTCTAGACACCTACCCAGGAGAACTCTGGGAATAACACCTCCACTGTTGGGAGATACTATTTCGGGGGGAAGGTCTCCTGCTAGTGAAATAATACCTGCGGCGCCTGCTGAGAGTGCCGTTCGGTAGGCCATTGCCACTCCCTGAGAAAAACCTAAATAGACGACTGTTCCTGAGAGGTCGTTCTCATCGTGCAACTGCTCTACGACTGAATTCACGTAGGACATATTGTTTTGGATAGCCTGGTCTCTTAGAAATCGGGTCATCCAACTTGAAACCACTTGATTGTCCTTCATTCTGTAAAACTGGTGTAATGCCTCGATGGTGCAGAGGGACCATTTATCCGAAAAGGGTATCTGTTGAAGACGCTCCATCTGCAGTACTGCGGTCTCAGCGTAGCCGTGGAAGCCAACAAGGAGGGGAGGCTGTTTCTTGGAACTCGGCCTAAAAAGATAACGGCCATGAGTGGAAGCTTGGATGACATGTTGGCTGACATTTGACGACACTTTAGGTTCTCTCTGACTGTGAGTGCAGGTTATGCTCGTATTTCATTTTTTAGATTTGATTTTCTTCAGCTCTTTTGCAGCCGGGTGGGACTTATAATAAGGGTCAAGCGGAAAACAGCCTGAGATCAGTCCTGCGCGCGGCCCCGTAGTGCAGTCGCTAAAAGTTCGGCAGAATAGCTTGCGATTCAGAGGTCGCCCAGCCAAAACATCTGACGCCAAATCTGGGTAAGAAAGCATCATTCGACCCAGGCCGATCATATCGACAGCTCCCTTGCGCACCTGTCTCTGCGCAACATGCGGAAGCCATTCCTGCAGATAACTATAGCCTGACCCTACCAGCATTACATCGGGAAAACGCTTCTTCAGCCATTGGGTAACCTGGATGTGCCTGTCGACTCCTACCAAGGGATCTTCTGGAGGAGTGTACCCATCCGAAGGTGGAAATAAGGCAGGTCTTTGGATATGAGGATTATAATAGGGGCTGCCGCCGCTCAGGCAGACTAGTCGAATGCTGAGCGATTCGAACAACCGCATCAACCTTTCAACCTCAGGCAGTTGGATCTCAGCCCAGTTCCTAGCATTTTCAGCAAGCGCCCCAAACATGAAATCCTTTTGTGCTGGCTCCATCGGAATTCCTTTGCCTGTTTCATCTGACACATACACAGGCATATCGAATGCACTTAGACGAACGCCAATCTCAAGGCTGGGTGCCTCCGCACGGATGCCCGCGACTATCTCCCTCAAAAAACGGGTTCTATTTTCAAAAGAACCACCGTAGGGCCCCTTACGGTTCACAGCATTGAGGAACTCATGTCCGAGGTACCCGTGGCAGTGTTTGATGTCGACAAAGGAAAATCCTATCTGGTTGGCCCAAACGGCGGCTTGTATAAAGTGATCGATCAATCTTTGTATATCTGAGTCATTCAAACAGGGGAGATCTGGAGGAGTTCCAAATTTTTTATCGAGTTGCCGGTGATGGAAAAGAATACGCGGTTCCAATTTGGTGGATTGACTGGGGCGTGCGAAGCGACCGGAGTGCGTCAATTGTAATCCAACCAAGAGATCACTGGTGTTGTGGAATCTTTCGGAATGTGTCTTTACTAACACGTGTCGCAAATTTTCCAAGCTACTCAAATTGGCTTGACACATCAAAAGTTGGTTGGGATTGGCTCGGCCATCTTTCTGAACAGCAACGGCTTCTCCTCCCCAGATGAGCTTGGCCCCACTTCGTCCGAAGTTTTCCCAGCGGCGAGTGGTTAATTCGGTTGGGCGACCATCCTTAGTACCATCCCAGCCTTCCATTGGGAGAACGCAAAAACGGTTTCCTATCAGTTTTTCTCCGCATGCTAGGGATTTTGAAAGGGTCGAGTTTACTCCCGATTCGAGTTTTTCATCGAAGTCCATGTCCAACTTCAATTTATCAAGGTGCGAGCGAAATTTCTCGGGAGCATTTAAAGTCGAAATTCGAGGGTAATTATGTTTTCTGGACATCCCGAATACTCTACCTTAGCGGCAGGTCAGCATCAAAGTTAGCATCTGCTCTTCATGGGTATCACTGTTCCGGGTAAAGAACCTCTTGATATCTGTATTCGAGAGGCCTAGCAGGTAATCATATTTTCAACCCTGACTGTTGATCTGCTAAGGTGAGATCAGTTGATCAAGCAATCAATGAATAGAATTAATAGGAGCGAAGAAGCCCAATGAAACTAGGAATGAATCTGCTTCTCTGGACGACTTACGTGACGTCTGAGCATTTCCCCATCTTCAAAAATTTGAAGCAAATAGGATTCGATGGGGTCGAGCTTCCCATAGATCCTGGGAACCCTGACAACTATGGTGAGGTCTCCCAATGTTTGCAGGATCTGGGCCTGGAAGTCACAACCGTCACAACCGTCAACCCCGAGACCAGCCCTGTCAGTTCTGATCCCAAGATCAGGCAAGCTGCTGAGGATCGTCTCAGGTGGGCCGTCGATACGTCAGCACGTTTAGGCAGTAAAATTTTGTGTGGGCCGTTCCACTCCCCTCATGCTGTTTTCTCGGGCAGGCCTCCCACAAAGGATGAGTTGAGTCGATGTGTAGAAGTCTTAGGTAATGTGGCCGACTATGCGGGTAATGTAGAAGTAGAATTATCGATTGAACATTTAAACCGGTTTGAGTGCTATCTGATGAACACTGCTGCTCAAGCCTGTGAACTAGTGGACCGTATTGGACATCCTTCGGTAGGGATTCTTTACGATACTCATCATGCCCACATCGAGGAAAAAGATGTTGTAGATGTTATCCAAACTTCTGCACCTCATATTAATCATGTCCACATTAGTGAGAGTGACAGAGGAACTCCAGGACGTGGACAGGTTCACTGGGAAAAGTCTTTTCGAGCTTTAAGGAAAATAGGATATGACCGCTGGTTGGTAATAGAAGCGTTTTCAAGGATGGCACAGGATTTCGCCAACGCCATTAAAATATGGAGAACCTTTTTCGAGTCGCCAGAGCAAGTGTATGAAGAAGGATTTCCATTCGTCCATCAAATGTGGAAATCTTCGGAGTAAGTACTCCGGAAGTATATGTGAAGGCCAATGATTCTTCCTTTTTCATAAAGCAGTTACTGGGAGGGTTTACAAATTTTTAAGGAGCCATGTCCATGAAAAAGAAGCTCAACGTAGCACTGATAGGATATGGGTTTATGGGGCGGGCCCATTCCAACGCCTATAGAAAAGTTAATCAATTCTTTGATCTTGACTACGAGCCCGTGATGAAAGTGGTTTGCGGTCGCAAGCGGGACGGAATTGAACCCTTTGCAAATCGTTGGGGCTGGCAAGAAGTAGAGACAGACTGGAAGAATTTAATAACGCGCAAAGACATTGACATAGTGGATATTTGTTCGCCCAACAATACCCATTACGAGATAGCTATGGCCGCTGTTGAGGCTGGCAAAATGATCGCCTGTGAGAAGCCATTGGCTATGCGCGCCAGTGAAGCCCAAGATATGGCCGAAGCGGTTGAGAAGATGGGAGTCGTAAACATGGTTTGGTTCAACTATCGTCGGGTGCCTGCATTGGCTCTGGCTAAAAAAATCGTTGACCAAGGCAGAGTGGGGAAAGTGTTCCATTATCGAGCCAAATATCTGCAGGATTGGACTATCAGCCCAGAAGTGCCACAGGGGGGTGCAACCCTCTGGAGGCTGGATAGTGAAGTCGCAGGTAGTGGTGTCACAGGTGATCTTTTGGCTCATTCTATTGACTTATCTATGTGGTTGAATGGTCCTATCTCTTCAGTTGTTGGGATGACGGAAACTTTCATAAAGGAACGCCCTATTCAAGGAAAGCCGGAAAGCCTAGCTCCGGTTGGGATAGATGATGCCTGTGCCTTCCTGGCACGCTTTGAGAATGGATCGCTGGGAACCTTTGAGTCTACCCGTTACGCTCGGGGTCGCAAGAATCAGAATACACTAGAAATGAACGGCGAGAAGGGCTCCATTCAGTTCGATCTTGAGGACGCACACGAACTCTCAGTTTTTTCCCACGAGGATGACACTGAGGTGCGCGGTTGGAGGAATGTGCAAGTATGGGACTCAGATCATCCTTATATGGACAACTGGTGGGTGCCGGGATGTTCCATCGGATACGAGCACACTTTTATCAATGCTGTTGCTGACTTTCTCAAGGGATTAGAAGCCGGCGAAAAGCGATGCCCCGATTTTAGAGACGGTCTCAACACTCAAATCGTGTGTGACGCTGTTCTAGAGTCAGCCCGAGATGGAGTCTGGAAGGATGTCTCATACTAGCCGAGGGGGGATCTGAGTTCTCATGAAGATTCAGCTTGCGTATGGCCACCATGGCTTGGAAGTAGAGCTCCCCGATCAATCCGTACTGCTCGAATCACATCCAACTCCTGGCCTGAAAGATGAGGTAAGGTCCCTTAGGAATAGCATGTTGGATCCTATCCAGGATAGACCTCTTCCCAGCAAGGTAAAGGCTGGAGATAAAGTCGTCATTGTGCACAGTGACATCACCCGAGCCACTCCCAATGATCGCATCCTTCCAGTCCTTATTGAACTACTCGAATCAGAAGGTGTGCATTCTCATGACATAACCCTTCTGAATGCTTTGGGCACACATCGTCCGCAAACCGATATAGAACTGCGAGAGATGTTGGGAGACTCTATTGTTGATGGGTATCGTTGCCTTCAACACGATGCGTATGACGATGCCAATCTGGTTCAGCTAGGCAGTACTTCTTTTGGATCCACCCTGAGAGTTAACCGTGCTTATATGGAAGCCGATGTTCGAATTCTAACGGGCTTTATCGAACCTCATTTTTTCGCTGGTTTTAGCGGCGGCCCGAAGGGGGTTCTACCAGCCATAGCAGGTGCGGAAAGTGTTTTAACTAACCACTCAGCGTCCATGATTGGGAGTCAGAATGCCACCTGGGGCATAACGGAGGGTAATCCTATATGGGAAGAAATGTTAGAAGCGGCGCTCCTAACCCAACCTACATTTCTTTTAAACGTCACCCTGAATGAGAGACGTGAAATTACCGGAGTATTTGCAGGAGATCTTCGTGCGGCACACCGTGCCGGATGCGATTTTGTTAAGCGCAGTGCCATGGTTTCTGTAGAAAGCCCTTTTGATTTGGTTATAACAACCAATAGTGGTTACCCCCTGGATCAGAATTTATACCAGTGTGTGAAAGGAATGAGTGCGGCTCGCCAAATCGTCAAGCAAGGAGGGACCATCCTAATGGTTGCTGCTTGTGCAGATGGGCTTCCCGATCATGGGCGATATGCTGAGCTTTTAAATAAGGCTGGATCTCCCAAACGGATTTTGGAGATGGTCAATAGCCCAGGATTTCATGCCCAGGATCAATGGCAGGTGCAAATCCAAGCTATGATCCAAGACCATGCTGAGGTATGTGTCTTTAGCCAAGGCTTAACACAAGAGCAGGTTGAGAGGGCATTGTTCACTCCATGCTTGGATATAGGAGAAATGGTCCGATCAAGAGCGGGTCAGCTGGGCAGAGTAGCCGTCTTGCCACAGGGGCCGCTCACAATAGCTTATTTGAAGGGGTCTTCAGTTTAAAGGCCAATATTTCGACTATGTCGATGGTCTCGTCGAGCTCATCTGGCCATGAATGATAGAGAGCTGAGTGGGATCCTGGATAGGTTTTTGCTTCTCTACTCTTATCTTCGTAGAAATAGGATGTTTCGCTAGTATTGACCAGGACGGGTTTATCTAGCGTGATCCAATACCAGCAGCGTAGTTTCTGTGGGAATTGTTGCACGATCGATTGTGTATTCGGAGTCTTTTGTTTGCAAAACGGCCCCTCGCCAAAGTGCTAGCAGGCTTTTGAGTGGTTGGATATTAAGGTTCACTTTTTGAGTTCGGAAATGCATAGGAATAACCATTGCAGGTTGCAGCTTTTCTATAAGAATCAGGAGGTCTTTGAGCTCTATTGTGGGAGGCCCCCCTGCCAATGCTAAAAGAATATCGATGCCCGAAAGGAACTCCAGTGCCGCCTCGTCCAGAGGATGCCCTAGATCTCCCAGATGGGCAACTGAAATACTGTCCAGATCGAATCGGACCATAGCATTGGGGCCCTCCTGCTCGAGGTTTTCGAACACCAAATGGGAACTGAAGGTAACACCTTCTATTTTGCGTTGCTGACCAATGAATTCTAGGGGTTCGGCTAGTTTGAACTTTCCCTTAATCGCCGAGATATCCGAGTGGTACCGTGGGTTGTCATGGCTGATCGAAACAATATCAGCACCCGCATTGATAGGAAGGTAACCACCACAGCCGGGATAGTTGTAGGGGTCTAGAATGACTCGCCGCTGTTGACCTCGCTCGTTGAGGCCCTGAATCATAAAGGCAGCGTGACCATACCAACAAATTCTCATTGCTGGGGACTCACGCTAAAATTTCATTAATTACCCGTCCGCTCACATCGGTGAGTCGATACGGTCTGCCGTTATGGTTATATGTTAGACGTTCGTGATCGATTCCCATAAGGTGCAAAATGGTGGCGTGTATGTCATTTACCGAAGTTCTCCCTTCGGTGGCTTTCCAGCCCAGCTCATCAGTAGAGCCAAAGCTAGTCCCTCCTTGGATTCCGCCTCCAGCCATCCACATGGAGAAGCCTTCTGAGTTGTGATCTCGGCCTTGAGATCCACGCTCCGTTTTTTGGCTGGTAGGAAGTCGACCGAACTCGCCTCCCCAAACGAGCAGGGTCTCATCCAACATACCTCTCCTTTTGAGATCCTTGATGAGTCCAGCAATGGGTTGGTCGGTCTCGGGACAGTGTAGGTCATGGTTCTCTTTAAGCCCAAAATGAGCATCCCAACTGGTCTGTTGATTGCCTCCAGAGGAGTACAGTTGGATAAATCGTACGCCCTTTTCAACGAGTCGCCTGGCCATCAGACATTGGATACCGAAGTAGCGAGAAATCTCTTTGTCAATGCCGTAGAGAGATTTTGTTTCTGGGCTCTCTTGCGATATATCCAAGACTGACGGAGCAGCCATCTGCATGCGGAATGCTAGTTCATGTGTTTCGATCCGAGACTGAATAGCTGACTCCTGAGGGTGTTTGGAACGGAACTCATCTCCTAGTTTACTTATTAAATCGAGCTGGCGGCGCTGCTCTTCGCGTGTCATGTGAGGATCAGTGGCAAGGTTTAGCATGGGCGATCCTGAAGAACGTAGTGGTGTAGCCTGATAGTAACTTGGCAAGAATCCTGAGGCCCAGTTCTGAGATCCATTGATCGGGCCGCCCCGGTGGTCATACATAACCACATAGCCTGGCAGGTTTTGGTTTTCACTTCCCAGGCCGTACACCATCCATGATCCAACAGTAGGATGCCCAATACGAGTCACTCCGCTATTCATCTGCATTAATGCTGGTCCGTGATTGTTGGATTCAACATAGCATCCTTTCAGGAAACCAATGTCGTCAACACAGGTGGCGAGGTGTGGGAAAACCTCAGACACCCACATCCCGGATTTCCCATGGCGTTGGAAGCGGTAGGGGGATTTCATTAGTTGCCCGATTGAATCGGATCCGAAAAACGGGTTGAGTCCTGCAGGGGGAGATTTTCCATCCATACGTTCGAGCATAGGCTTAGGCTCGAATAGGTCTATCCCACTTGGCCCTCCATACATGAATAAGCTTATGCAAGCCTTTGCTTTGGCAGGAAAGTGTCCAGGCTTTGGTGCTAAAGGGTTTAGTGAGGCAGTATTTTTAGAAAACAGAGCTGCTGGTTGGTGGAGTCCCGCAAGTCCCAATACCCCGAACCCGGCGCCAGCCTTTCTGAGGAAGTCTCGCCGACTGGTCCATTTTATTGTTTTCAAATCATCTGGTCTACAGCAAGGCATTGATCACCCTACCCTACTCTATATAGATAAATTCGTCTTGGGAAATCATTGCCTGGGCCAGATCCTGAATAGCATGTAAAACCGATAGAGATTTTTCCTCTCGCTCGGAATAAGAGTCTGTTTGCTCGACAAGAAATGTCAGTGCAGCTTTCTTTTCTTGGTATGTAGGAGGCCTTCCTACAGCTGTTTTGAAGATGAAAGATACGGTCTCATCCAGATTTTTTCCTGTATCCTTGTAAGCCTTTTTGGCGAGATAAAGACTGTGCTCTCTGACGAATTCGCTGTTGAGCAGGTAAAGTGATTGGGTGGGAATGATAGTGGATTCTCGATTACCAATGCTGATGTGGCCGTCCGGGCCATCAAAAACCTCCAGAAATGGCATGATGAGGCTACGTCGTTGTCTGATGTAGATGCTGCGGCGCCAGGTTTGTTCGTTGTCTTTGATATTTTTGGGCCATTTTGCGACTCTAGGATTTGTAGCGTGGGCAAGCGCATCGGAGTGAATCCTAGGCCGGATGCTGGGGCCAAACATCTGGGTGTTTAATTTTCCGCTGATGGACAAAATCGAGTCCCTCAAGATTTCTGCTTCGATGCGTTTCGGTTGATGCCTCCAATACCACCGATTTTCAGGATCGATGGAGACTTGATCAGAGTCGAGGATACTTGAGAGCTGATAAGCTTCACTTAGAAGTATCATTCTGTGCAGCCTATGCAAGTTCCAACCATTGTTAATAAAGTCGTGTGCCAACCAGTCCAGGAGGTCTGGGTGGGTAGGTGACGCTCCCGCTTGTCCGAAGTTATCTACGGACGCGACCAAGGGTGAACTCATGTGATGTTTCCAGACCCGGTTGACTAGGACTCTAGCCGCCAGGAGGCCTGCTCCGTCTTTAGCATCTGTTAGCCACCGAGAAAATGCTCTTCGCCGATAACTAGTTCCGGCTTCAAGGGACGGATTGAGCTCGAACCACTTCCGAGAAGAGATTCCTGGACGTACCAAAATAGAAGGGAAAAGAGGGGCAACTTCCTTTAGGCGCTGGCTTGGGATGCCTCTACCCAATAGGAAGGTTTGCGGAGAATCGAACCCTGCATCTTTGAGACCAAAAGCAAACTTCTGTTTTGATTCCAAAACCCTCACGGCTGAATTAAGTGTTTGCCAGTATTCCAATTCATTTTGGCTCAAGAAATCTTGTAGTTGTTTCTTGAGATGGCGAGACCCTTCTAGTTGCAACGTGTTCGCAATTCGTAGAAAATCTCTAGCTTTGGAGGAAAAACGGCCTACTGTCCATTCGTGTATGCCTGCTGAAGAACCCGGCCTAATTTGCACCTGAAGTCGGATGCTCCTAGTCTTTATTGGTTCGAAGTGGATCTCATTGAACTGATCCTTAGTGGTCTTATAGCTGGACTCCAAAAGTTTAACTGGACTCCATTCTCCGTCTGAACTGTAGACAAGGGAATATTTCTCTGGAAGCCTAATAATACCTGCGTTAAGCTCGTCATCAAGCCAATAGACACGGGAGTAATTGATCTCTTTTGGTTCGAGGAAATCATACTGAACCCACTCCTTATCAGATGCATTGGTGGCCCAAACGAAAACACCTGCAGACGATCTATTCTCATTTAGAGAATCCTCAATGGGCTCTCGATCAAAAAGAGTAATACGGACAGCTGATCCAGCAGATCTGCCTGTCGCATCGTTGACGAAGTGAGAAGCGCTAACATTAGCCGGGGCTAACCGTATGCTCTCACTTTTCTCCAGAACCGAGAGGAGTGGGGTATGGCTAGAAACTAAGATATCGTTATCCACTAGCCGTTGACGTCTCCATTCCTCCGTTTTCAATTTTATCCATCGGTCTCTTCGGGATCGTGCCTTTGCTAAATTTGAGCGAGCTGTTCTCTCTGTAGGAAGTCTGTGGTTGACTCTTTCGGTGCCTTTTAGAAAAGCTAGCATCTGGTAATATTCTTTTTGAGAAATTGGATCATACTTGTGATCATGACATCGAGCACATGACACAGTTAAGCCAAGCATAGCTTGGGTTGTAGCTCCGAGGATGTCGTCTAACGCATCAAAGTGATCAACCTCTGTTGGTCCGTTAGCCTGAAAGGGCCCGACGGCTCCGAAGCCTGTTGCAGCTAGAGCTACTGGGTCGTTAGGGGCATACTCATCTCCGGCAATCTGGAGTTGGAGAAAGGTGTCGTAGGGCATATTACTGTTGAATGCTTGGATCACGAAGTCTCGGTACTGAAATGCCCAGGGATAGAATCGGTCGAACTCAAAACCGATGCTCTCCGAATAGCGAGCCACATCCAACCAGTGACGTGCCCAGCGTTCCCCGTATCGGGGAGACTGAAGAAGGCCATCTACCATTTTCTCCCAATCATCCCGAGAGTATTCCTGGAAGGCATCAACCGTCTCTACGGTAGGGGGTAGTCCAATCAGTCCGTAGTGAAGGCGCCGGACGAGAGCTCGTGGAGTCGCTCTTTCTACTGGGCTCAGTCCGACTGTTAGCTGCTGTTTGCGGATGAAGCGATCGATTGGGTTTGCCGACCACCTCCCTCTAGCGATTTTGGGGATACTGGGTTGAAGCGGCCGCGTGAAAGCCCAGTGGGTTTTTACTCCTGCATCTACGCCAACATTTTCAGGCCAGATCGCACCCTGATCGATCCAAGCCTTGATGAGCCCTATTTCCCGGTCAGTTAGGTACTCCCCTGTGGGGGGCATCTGCGGTCTCTCTATCCCCATAATTTTTTTAAGGAGAAGACTTTCTGAAGACTTGCCAGCGAGGACCGCTGGGCCTGATTTTCCCCCCTGAAAAACTATTTTTCGGTTATCAAGGCGCAACCCTGCTTTCTGTTGATTGGGTCCGTGGCAAGAATGACAACGTTGCTCGAAGATTGGAAAAATATCTTTTTCGAAGTCAACAACCCCTTCAGGGTCAATCGGAAGAATGAGGTCTCGAGATGGTGCACCAACCCGGTCGTGAATGGCATCAGCAGGCATCTTGGGTATGTTAGGGTCTGGCCAAAATGCCCCACGATCAATCCAACGACGTAGAAGTTCTCTCTTGGCAGCTGGGAGCGGTTCCAGTAACGGCATTACCCCCGATTCGACAAGGCTATACATTAAACTGGATCGAGCCTCTCCAGGTACGAGGGCTGGCCCTGATTCTCCTCCCTCCAGTGCGGAATCTAAATTAGTAAGCCGCAAATCACCGCTCGCCAACTCTGAGTTATGACAGCTCTGGCAGTGTTCTTCGATCAGGGAGATGGCTTGGATGGCCAGGTCATGGGTGCCTGGCATTTGGAGGGCAATTGGCAGTTGGATAAGTAGTCCGAAAACCGCGTTCATATATCACCAATTCAGAAGTAGAGATATTGTGCGTAGTGCCTGGGAGGGGCTACTAGCGTACATCGATTGCAGCTGCAGAGAAAGTGCAGGCAAATTTTATTCCTCCATTTCGAGAATCATTGACCAATGATCAGTCTTTTTTAGTGACTAGATCTCGCCGTTTCAGGTGAATCTTGTCGAAGCTATCTCCTGAGATGACGTAGTACCAAGCCGCAAAACGTTCGTTAAGAGACTCAATGATGCTTTCCCCATCGGCTATCTTGGTTTTCCAAGCTTCATAAGTTTCATGTAATTTTTTATTACGTTTTTCCTCTTCAGTAAGGTCTTCATTTTTATCCTGGAAAGCCATACTGGTAGGTCGACTTTTGGGTTCAGGAAATCGGTTTTGGTTGAATCCAGCTGTGATAAACAGGTAACGGTTTTCTCCGGGCCCGCTTGCTGGACCGCTGGCGGTACTGATGGCCTCATCACTGCCGTAAAGGATCTCTCCAAAGCGTAGGACATAGGTGATCCCTTTTGAGGTCTCCAACTGCAGTTCTCCTTCGTTGGATAGGAGATTCCCTTCACGGGTTAAGTAATAGCCCTTACTTTGCAATGATAAGAGTGCCTCCTGAGAGATCTTGATTCCTCCCTCCTGTGTGAGCGACTGGGAGACTCCTGCGGGCTTCGGGCGCACTCCTACGATGGAGAGCTCGTCAAGGGAGCTTGTCAGGTCACTCATTTTCGTAGCATTGACTTCCTGATGGGAGCGCATTTTATTGGCCTTCCATTCCGTGCCATTCTTTTTGAGAATGAGTTTGTCACGTTCTACGACCCGGCGAGTTCGTTCGTTGATCGAATAATCAAGGATAGTTATCGTTTCAATAGTATCTTTCTCTACCTGCAGAAGATCTGTCTCGATCCAGTCAGAAAAATTGGTTGAGATGTCCAAGTCAAGGGAGCAGACATAGACTCGTTTCTGTCCGGGGATCCGAACGAAATTCATGTTTTCTTCTTCACCAATATTTTTGCCGACTATCAGGTCGGCTAAGATCTCTCCAGACGCCCCCCTTACCGTTAGACGTTCACCCCGGCCCGACAAACTGGTGGAGGTCTCGTCCAAAGGGTCAACCACACCAAAAGCTTCATGATCAGCAACGTTGCTGGATCGAAAGCCTTCCTTTTTCAATCCAATCAAACGAGCTGCAGTCTGGGCTAGTCGGTCCTTCCCATCTGCTGGGTAGTTGTGATGCGAAGGGATGGTCCATATTCCCTTTTCAAAAGTGACCTTGAAAGGACGGGCCGCTCCAGTATCTTCTTCGTATTCCACTACTTCCAGAGTAGTTGCGCTATTGGGGTCTTCGAACTCAGGGAAAAATTCTTCCCCGAGATCAAAGAATTCGTCAGGGGTTCGGGTGCCTGGGCTAGTTGCAAAAGCCAAGAGAAGAAGGGCAATTGCTACTCCCGCGAAAATCAGTGTCTTGCGAGTTTCATTCATTCATTTCACTCCCTCAATCGCGCAGCATTCGTGTCACTGCCTCTCCCTCTTCTTCGCGTTTCCGTCTTCGAATAAAAATCATGATTCCCATAATGAAAACAGGTATGGGTGGTAATAAGACAGCGAAGGTTTTAATGGTGCTTTGAATCCGTCGAAGCTGCTCCTCCATATTTTCTTTACTGGTGGCTACTTTAGCTTCTTTATCATTCTCTATGTTGGCTTTTAAAACCTCGAACCTACGAGATTCAACTTCCTGAAGGTTACGTGCCATTATCTGTTTTGTTCTGTCGTCTAGATCGGAACGTTTTTGTACTTCATTAACACGCTGATCGAGACGACGTTGGGCATCAGCTAAAGCCGCTTCTGCATCAGCCTCCGCCTGTTTTTCTTCCCGAATACGGTTAGCAACGAAAGTCTGGGTTTGAGCTTCAAAGCGTCGTAGAGTCCGATGTTTAACTCGCTTGTTGCGGAGAGCAACGAAACTCTCATCTCCCACCAGAATATCAATACTATTAAGGAAGAAGGTTACGTTATCGAAATTCAAGTTTTGCGGTCCCTGCTCACGAATGCGGAAGAACTGTTCAGAAATGAAATCCAAATCGGCAATGACAACCACTTTAAGCTGTTGTTCTGCGGTAGTCTTTTCTTCAGAGCTTCCTTCCTCAGTTGAAGTGATTTCAGTTTTCTGGGTTCCTTCTATCAAAGCGGCAGTTACGTAATCACCCCCATCAGGTCGATGTGGGAGATTGCGGTTTAGGGACATGCCCAGAAAACTCCTCTGCACTAATTGTTGGTAGACGAACCGTCCGGAAAAGACACTTGTTTTTACTAGTGGTTGGAAATCGAAGCCATCTCCAGTGGCCTCGGCCAGGGCCCCCGGATACAACATGACCAATTCCTGCAGTGCTGCAGTGGCGGGTGTGTTTGGATTGAAAGCTTCCTCGTTCTCATTTCCTCGCCCAATAAATACAACTTCTGCTGGAAGGTGTTCTAAGTCGGGATGTGGATTGTAGGCATCCCAAACCACCGCAGATTTATCCCAACTTATGCCCATATCCTTAAGGAATGTCTGTATGTCACCCTTCTGTTTAGGCGGAGGGCCTTGGTTGCGCATGAATGGATTTTGGTTTGCCCCGGCTTGTTCAGAAGGAGAAAGTCCTAGATTTATGACTGGCATTGGGTCAACCATCAGTAATGTTGGGGTGCCCGCTAGGATAGGCTTCTTTATAGCATCTAATTCTTCCTGAGAAAGAGAGGAGGGGAGGGCTATTACCAGTCCATCTAGGTCGTTGGGAAGGTCCCCTGTGGGGTTTACTTGTATCACTTCGTATTGCTTCCGAAGTTCTTCCACAACTGGCCATGCAGGAGATGAGCGGAAAGTCTGAAAGTCGAACCCACCGAAAAGTTTTGCTTCGGTAGTGACTAACCCGATTTTTTTGCGTGCAGTATTGGCTACTACCCGCATGCTGCGAGCAAGTTCATATTCGACAGATAGGCCTCGATCTACAAATGGGAGCACTTCTTCTTCGGCTCCACAAGTGAAAGCAATGCCAAGAAATACGTCTGAAAAACCGGCTCTTGCACTACTTATGTTAGGAATTTGACGAGAAGTGATCCCGAATTTTTCTCTAGCTTCTCTAGCAGCTGAGGAGTAGGGAGAGGATCTCTCAATCCGGACCTGAACCTTGGAGCCACCTATAGAATCGAGTTGCGTGAGTGTGCTCAGTAAGTTAGCACGTGTTTGTACGTAGGGCTCAGGAACTTCGGGACTGATAAAGGCCTGAATAAAAACCGGTCTATCCTCGTCTAAGCTGTTAACCAGGCTTAGCGTCTGGCCCGAGAGGGAATGCAATCTTTCCGAAGTAGTATCGAGGCGAAACCCAATCCTTTCAGTAAGAGTTGCGAAGGATCCTACTAGAATAATCAGAGCTGTAGCACGTACCATGTAATGCAACCAAGTAGGGTGGGCATCCATCTTTCTAGGCCAATGACGCCTTTCGACTAAGAGGACATTCAGGTAGATTCCAAAGGCGGCCACAGATAAAAAGTAGATTACGCCGGAGAGACTAATCATTCCGGAAGCGAAATCTTGGAAATGAGGGATCACTCCTAGGGAAGACACCGCATTGGCGAGGCCATTGCTGATCAGCCCGAAGAGTGCTTTGATAAATACCAGAAAACCGCAAAGACCCGCCCCTAATATGAACGCGACAGTCACGTTAGAGGTGAGCAGGGAGGCTGTCATACCGACGGCGATCAGGGAGCCTCCAAGCAGCCAATAACCGACATAGTTGGCAAACATAATTCCTAAGTCAGGATTGCCTAGCCAAGCCAAAACAAGAACGTGACTGGAAGATAAAACGAGAGAGGCTGTGTACACACCTAGAACCGCCAGGTACTTACCTAAAACCACTTCTAGGCTCGTTGCTGGCAAGGTGAGAAGAAGCTCGTCAGTAGCCTGCCGTCTTTCATCTGCCCAAACGCCCATTGTCAAAGCGGGGACGAAGAAAAGCAGTAAATACGGGATGAGGGCATTTAGCTGCTCTAGGTTGGCGAGATTATTGAGGAAAAATCTATCCTGCCAGAAGGCAGAAACTGCACTGAGAAAAATAAAGAGTGTGATGAAAACATACCCTGTGGGATTAGTGAAATACTTCCACAGATCTCTCCTGATCAAAGCTTTGACAAAATTGAGATTTAACTTATCAAGCATCATATTGCTCCCGGGGGATCGATCTCTTGCGGTTTAATCGATTGATCTGGATCCGCTTTGGTGTGATCATCCCCATGCCCCGTAAGTAGGTAGAATCTCTCCTCCATAGAACTATCCCCTTTGAGGGCATCTGGTTCCCCGTCGAAAACAAGTTTGCCTTCATGGATAAGAAGCACTCTATCTGCTACAGCCTCGACTTCCTGTAGGATGTGAGTCGAGATTAGGACAGTTCTGGTCTTACCTAACTCCTGTAGGTTGTCCCGAAAAGCTCGTATTTGATTGGGGTCTAGACCGGCAGTGGGCTCATCCATGATTATAACCTCGGGGTCATGAAGAAGAGCTTGAGCGAGACCGACTCTTTGCCTGTAACCCTTTGAGAGTTTACCTATGGGTTTTTCCATTACCTCGTCCAGTTCACAGAGATGATTCACATAATCAATTGAGGCTCTCAATCTAGGCTGCTCCATACCTCGTGCTTCCCCAAAAAAAGCCAGGGATTCTGCGGGGGTCATATCGGTGTAAAGAGGCCCGTTTTCCGGGAGGTAGCCTAGTTTCTGGGAGGCTGCAATCCGGTTGTTTTGGACATCGATTCCACCGATTTTTGCCTTTCCCTGGGTCGGGGATATGTATCCGGTCAACAGTTTCATCGTTGTTGATTTTCCTGCACCATTTGGTCCAAGAAATGCAACGATTTGACCTTCTGGGATTGAAAATGAGACATCTTCGACCGCAACAAACGTACCGTAGTACTTGCTGAGGCCATCTGCCTCGATCATAATTCTGGGGTGGCCAACCATGGGTAAAGCACCTTATTGGTTTGTGTAACCGAGTTTTGTCAATCTGGCTTTTTTTGGGCACGGACCATGTTTAAAAGATTCAGAAGTCCGAATTGCCGTCTGTCGGCCAGTTCCCCCGGTTAAGAATTGATCATTTTGAAATACAGTTTCCGAAAAAAGTCCGGGAGATGTCAACACTGACTGGTGCTACAATCCCACTACGACACACGAGCCCAGCCTTGCAATTCTAGGACCGTAATGAAGGTTATATAAGTACCAGTGGCACAATATAAACGAACGCGTATAGAAATGGGAACCCCCAGTCGACTCTTAAAGGGATTCAGAGCGACTTTTAAAATTGGGGGCGTGCTACCTGGAGAGTCATGGGCCTGACAAACTTTATCGATCCCGAGAGTGTCGTAACGCAGTTTGATATTTCTGGTCGATTGAGGGGGATAGAGCCCGTACATATGGGGCACATTCACGACTCTTTCATCAGTAAGTGGTCGGATGATACTGGGGAAAATCGCTATCTTCATCAACGGATGAACCACACTGTTTTCCCTGATCTGGAAGGTTTAATGAATAATATCCTTCTAGTCACCGAGCATCTGGCTTCACACCCGATTGAAGGAGAAGAAACTTTGAGTTTGATAGCTTCTAAGCGGGAAGGTGTGATGGTCCAAGACAGAAATGATAATTTCTGGAGGACTTTCAAATACGTGGAAAACGCCGAGGTTATCAACCGTTGTCCCTCGCCAATGCACGCATATGAAGCCGGGCGCATCTTCGGTAGCTTTATCCAGCGTTTGACTGATCTGGATCCTGCCAAATTGAATATTACAATCCCCAATTTTTTTCATCTGCCCACTCGCGTGAAAGAATTGAAAATGGCTGCAGAAAAGAATTCAATGCCCTCCCGAAGCTCTCGAGCCGCAACCGAGTTGGAATCTATTCTGGAGAGAGAAGAGTCCTATGCTGGTATTACACACAGCTTGGACCAAGGCCGATTGCCTTACCGAGTAATCCATTATGACCCTAAAATAAACAATGTTCTCTTTGACGTTCACACCGGCAAGGCTATGTGCGTGGTCGATCTCGATACTTGCATGCCTGGGACTCTACTCTACGATTTTGGGGATATGGTTCGCACATCCAGTGTGGAGACTGCTGAAGACGAAGAGGACCTCTCTAGGATAGAAATCAATTTAGAATTTTTTGAGAACATTCTTGAAGGTTATGTGGGTGCAGTTAGAGGACTACTCACTCAGTCTGAGATTGCGCTCATGCCTTTTGCGCCTGCGGCCGCAACTTTAACGGTAGGGATGCGTTTCTTAAGCGATTACTTGTCTGGAGATGTTTATTTCAAGACAAGCCATGCCGAGCACAATCTTCAAAGGGCTCGAGCTCAATTGGCACTAGTCCGTAGCATGGAAGAACACAAGCGGGAGATTGAAAATCTGGTTCTTAATGTGATGCAACAATAATGTTTTACAGTTTAGATGCTCATGTTCAGAGGGTTCTTCTGGTTTGAACTGCCGATGTGTGTGGAGATTTCCTTTTTTAGGACTCGACGCAGGCACCGCTGATCAGTAGCATGAGTTAGGGCAGTTATGAAAATTTATAGAACATCTTGTGGTCCGGTCGTCGAGAGTAGCATTGGCTACAGTCAGTTAGGAATCTCCTGGGACTCCCTTTTTGAAGCAGAAAACCTTGCGGTAATGATCCGCGAGGTTCTTAGAACGGCTGAACCATTCGATTGGGACGAGAATGTAGAAGTGCTAGCCCCAGTTGATGGCCAGGAAGTCTGGGCGGCGGGGGTAACCTACTTCAAGAGTAGGGATGCTCGGATGGAAGAATCCAGTGCAACTGGGGGTGACAACTTTTATGATCGGGTTTATGAAGCTTCTCGGCCGGAACTGTTTTTCAAGGCTGCTGGTTGGAGAGTAGTCGCGCCTGGAAAATCAGTACGTATACGCAAAGATTCCAAGTGGAATGTTCCTGAACCTGAGTTGACTCTGGCTATTTCCAGAGATGGGGTAATTATTGGATACACTATTGGTAACGACATGAGTTCACGCGATATTGAGGGTGAAAACCCTCTCTATTTGCCTCAGGCTAAAACCTATGACGGTAGCTGTTCACTAGGTCCTTGCATTCTCGTAAATGAAGATCCTCTGCCAGCTGGATCGGTCATCGGGCTGGAAATTCAAAGGGCTGAATCTCTGGTGTTTGAAGGGCAAACGACTCTTGCCCAGCTGAAACGCAGGCCTGAAGAGCTTGTTGAACATCTTTTCCGGGAAACAAGTTTTCCAGTTGGATGTCTGCTAATGACGGGAACTGGCGTGGTTCCTCCTTCTGATTTCACCTTGCAATTGCAAGATCGAATTAGTATTACGATTGATGGGGTGGGGACTCTGTCAAATACAGTGGCCGAATAGTATCGGGTGTCCTGGGTTTTTTCAGTGTTATGCGACTGAAAATCTATGTGTTAGCTGTCATGAATATGGCAGTATTGGTTTGCATTATCGGATGTCGGGATAGGAGCAACTCAACTTCCCTCAGAACAGGTCTGGAAGCGGAGTATAGGAAGAAGATCCAGGAGATCAATTACAAGACTGGGGCGGAGCAAATGACCGTTTCAGATCTGAAAAAGCTCTTGTATGCTGGTGACAACCTTCTCATACTGGACGTTCGAACTCCTGAAGAGTTTCGGATAGGTGCTCTTGTTGGGGCGATGTCTCTTCCTCTGGAGAAAGTTCCAGAATTTATCCCACGGCTTTACGACAATACAACCATCGTGAGTTACTGCACAGTAGGTTATCGTTCTGGGTTGGTAGCGGTAAAGCTAGGGGCGCTTCTAGGGCGTCCTGTGTACAATCTTGATGGTGGAATTATTGAGTGGTTCAATCAGGGCGGTGAGGTGATAGATTCAGAAGGATCCTCAAGTTCACGGATACACCCCTACAATGCTAGCTGGGAGCCCTTCGTAATTGGTAGAGAATAAGGGTGTCTCGTGAGAGTATAGACATTCGCCTGGCTGCAGCATTGCGCCCATAGCCGGCCAAGCATTGTTAGAGTACCGCAGGGTAATGCGGGGGGAGATTTTGAATGGAGAAACTCAAGTTTGAAAGTTGCGCGCGCCTTCCTCTTTCAGGGGACAATTGTGCAATTGCGACCCAACGCCTGGAACCAGGTACACACTTGCAATGGCAGGGTGAACCCATCCGCATTCGTCAGGCGATCCTGACAGGACATCGGTTCTTGTTGGAGCCCGTTAGTAAGGGAGAGGAACTGCTTTCCTGGGGGTTGCCTTTCGGCATTGCAGAACGTGATATTGTTCCTGGCGAATATCTTCTCAACGAGGGGATGGCAACAGAATTGGCCCTACGTGATTTGGATTTTGACCCTGGGCCAGCTAATTTCCGGAATGATATCCGTCCTTTTGAATTGGCTGAAGAAAATTTTTCTACTGGCACGCAAGTTTCTCTTCATGCAACCCCCGGGACGTTTCAGGGTTACAAGCGGTCATCTGGGCGAGGGGTAGGTACAAGAAATTACATAGCGATTATTGCTACTAACTCCACTGCCTCTAGCTTTGTCCGGATTTTGCAGCAGCGTCTGGGCGAATTGGCCAAGAGGTCCGATTTATTTGACGGAGTTGTGGCAGTGGCGCACACAGAGGGTGGTAGCAATGAGAATCCGCAAAATCGAGAATTGCTACTGAGAACACTTGCGGGATTTCTTGTTCATCCCAATCTTGGTGCGGTTCTCGTAGTAGATAGCAGCCTGGGATCCGTCAGTAATGTAGATCTACGGGAAGTTATTTCTCAGAATTGCTATCCAATCGATGCCGTCCCACACGAATTTTACACCCTGAAAGGTAGCCTAGATAGAGACCTTGAGGACTGTTCGGCGATTATCCAGCGTTGGCTGCCTCAGGTACAGTCTGCCAGTCGAACCTTAGAGCCAATCTCTCAACTCCGAGTGGCCTTACAATGTGGCGGCTCTGATGCTTTTTCAGGTATCTCAGGAAACCCTTTAGCGGGGTGGATTGCACGCGAAATCATCCGCCACGGTGGTGCTGCTAATCATGCTGAAACAGATGAGTTGATTGGGGCTGAATCATATATGCTTCTTAACGTCCGTAGTCTCAATGTTGCAAGGAAATTTCTGCAAGCTATCTCGAGATACAAGGAGATGGCTTCCTGGCATGGAGTTACTGCTGAGGGCAATCCTTCTGGAGGCAATAAACTCCGAGGGCTCTACAACATCAACTTGAAATCCATTGGCGCAGCAATGAAGCGGAATCCAGAAGTCCGAGTAGATGATATCTTGGACTACGGAGAACAAATGCCTGGACCTGGGTTTTTCTTCATGGATAGCCCAGGAAATGATCTGGAAAGTATCTCGGGACAGGTTGCTTCTGGGGCCAATCTTATCCTTTTCACAACCGGCAATGGATCGATTACCAATTTCCCTTTTGTTCCTACTCTTAAACTAATGACAACAACTGATAGATTCCACCTGGTCGCCAAAGAAATGGATATTAATGCGGGAGAATATCTAGATGGCGAATCGATGGATGAATTGGGTAGAAGGTCCTTTGATTTGGCAATTGATACAGCTTCGGGTCGTTTGACCAAGGGAGAAAAGGCGAATCACTCACAGGTTTCTATATGGCGGAACTGGATGAGAACTTCTTCATCAGGCCTAGCCGAGGAGATCGGGAAGTCGTTTTCAAAGAAGCCGATTGAGATCAGTCCAGAACCTCCAGCAACTTCCCTTGAGACTCTGGAAATTAAGATGGACTCAAGAATTAAGCCTGAACGGGTTGGGCTTATTCTGCCTACCAGCTTATGTGCTGGTCAGATCGCTCTCCAGATTGCTGGTGATTTGCAGGCGGAGATAGAGGGAAGCCCAATCTCCAGGTTTGTCGCGCTACCCCATACTGAGGGTTGCGGGTATTCCTATGGTGGTGGCTCTGATCTTTTTGTCCGCTCACTATTAGGGCACTTGGCTCATCCCTCTGTGTCGTTGGGGATGGTTCTGGAGCATGGGTGCGATAAAGTGCATAACGGTGTGTTGCGTGATCAACTCCGAAAGCGTGGTGTGGAAATAAAGCGGTATGGGTGGGCCAGTATCCAGCTAGATGGCGGGATTGAAAAGGTTAGTCGCAAAGTGAACGGGTGGTTTCGGACAGCAATAGGTGCGCTATCCAACAAAGATGTAGAGTTGAATTTGAAGGACCTTAGTTTGGGATTTATTACAGAAAGGCCGTTTCCTGAAGCTCTGGGCGAGGTTATCTGGGAAGTTATCCGTGTATGCCAAAAAGCGGGGGCCACTGTAATCATCCCAAGTGGAGATGATCTCCTGAAATTAGGGCAAGAGAAGGAAATTATCCCGGCTGAAGTATGTGCCACTATTGAGCATGGTGAATCTCCAGCGGAAGCTGGTCTGCACGTCATGTATCATGCAAATCATCACTGGGTAGAAGCCCTGACTGGACTAGCGTCTTGCGGTGTACAGTTGATCGTAGGGGGCACCCAAGCAGCTCGCCAGGGACACCCTATTGTCCCCGTTTTACAGGTAGCCCTGCAGGGTGATGGGCTGGGAGCAGGATCTGATCTTGATGTAGTGCTGACAGGGAGTCAGAATCAATGCTTGAAGAGACTTTTGTCCGTAATGATTGATGTCGTATCGGGCAAATCTCTCCCTAGGGGGTTACGGAGCGGCAATGTCGATATTCAGTTTACCCGTGGTTTTCTAGGTTTCTCCAGCTAATCACCAATAGCCTCTGTCTCGGCGGACAGATAGCTGCACTAAGGTATGATTGGACTGGCTAAGGCTTCAGCAATTCAAGGCGAATATTGCGGAACTCAATGTGATGACCTTTTGTTGGGTGCGAATTGAGAAGGCCAATGTAGCCTTGTCGAGTTTTATCGCTCAATGTTGCTACTGATGTTTGGTTTACATCCATGCATTGAGCACCGTTAATCGAAACAGAAATCCTAGGACCAAAAGCACGGATTTCAAGGTTATGCCAAGTGTTTGCTGGGGTTTTTGGAGGTTGAGGTGCGTTCAGATGACCGTAAATGGAGCAGGATTGCCAGCTGCCGAGAGTCGAGCTTGATAGCTGTACCTGGTAGCCTGTCTCTGAAGGTAGCCCTTGGTCTGCTGCTCGGATGACAACCCCTCCATGACTATTTTCAGAGTTTCTCCAATCTAGCATGAGCACAAAATCAGAGAGAGGTTCGTTGAATCTGATCCAACTATTATCTATTCCACTCTCCGAGCGAAGGATATTATTCTCAACTTTCCAGTACTCATTTTTCCCAACGATAGACCATCCATCTAAGTTTGCCCCATCAAAGAGAATTAACAGGGCATCTTCTCGTACGGGCCGAAAATCCAGCGAGAAAGAACCCTCGGGCTCTTCCGTTTGATGCAACTCTCGGGGCTGAGGTAAGGGTGATTGGCAAGACGGCAAACCTAGCAGGGTCAGTACCGAGAAAAAGAGGACGAATAATTGGCGTTTCAGACTTTCCATTGACCGCGATATTGTTTGGTAAGTAGAAGGCTAGCCTCCTTGTCCTCGAGAATTTTCTCATTTTTCGAGTCCCAGTGGATTTTCCTTCCGATTTTCAAGGCGATGTTGGCCAGTAGAGGTGCGGTCGTTGAACGGTGACCAGTCTCCACATCCGAAATTGGTTTCTCCCGGCTTTTTAGGCAGTCGATAAAATTGCGAACGTGCTGAATGTGTTGGGCGGAGCGAGTACTGTTACTGGTTTTAAACTCGGATCTAGCGGTCGTAGTCTGATAACGGTCCTCCCATGGTTCACGAGGGCTCTGATTTTCTCTGATTTGCCTTAAGTAGCGTGGCTCGAGACTCTTATCCGTATGGGTCACTTCAGGTGTCACCCAGAACCCGTCACGATTCAGGTACATGGTGCCGTCCGTCCCAAAGAACTCAATGCCATAATTATCACGATTCGGAGGCAAATGGGCGTTACAGTCCCTATGGGAGAAGGTAGCTATGAATCCTGGGTACTCGAAAACTACTTCCATGGTGTCAGGAGTTTCTCTATTGTCCTCCAACCCATATTTGTGACCAACGGCAAAAACAGACTTGGGACCCTGGACGTTCATAGCCCAGTGAACTATATCGAAGTGGTGGGTTCCCCAGTCAGTCATCTTTCCGCCCGAGTAGTCCCAGAACCATCGGAAAGTATAGAGGAAACGGTTGGGACTGAAAGGCACATAAGGAGCGGGCCCCAAGTACATATCCCAATCTAGCCCCGTAGGAGGTTCTCCTATTGAATGATTCCCAATGCCAGTAGGAGACTCATTGCCGACATTCCAGGTATGGACGCGGGTGACTTTTCCTAGTCCCCCAGCTTGAATGAGGCCTACAGCTTCTTGATAATGTTTTCCCGACCGCTGTTGTGTTCCCATTTGCAGGACCCTTTCATTAAGGGTAACTGCCTGAGCCAGTTTTCGGCCTTCTGCCACTGTATGCGAAAGAGGTTTTTCCACATACATATCCTTGCCGGCATCACAAGCGGCAATGGCAATAGGTACGTGCCAGTGGTCGGGCGTCGCTATGATTACTGCATCGATGTCTTTGCGGTCGAGTACCTCTCGGAAATCTTTATAGGCCTCTGCTTTGCCATCCGTCATTTCGACTGCTCGATTGCGGTTTTGCTCCCAAGTGTCGCAAACAGCTACCATGTCTACTTCGGGCATTTTCAGGAAGTCACGTAGATTACTTCGTCCCATGCCGCCTACTCCAATACTTGCCATACGGATACGATTATTGGCGCCCAATACTGAGCGTGTTCCTAGGCCTGTAGTAGCGGCAGCAACTCCTGAAACTCCAGTAGATACAAAGGTTCTTCGATTAACTTTCATATAATGAAACTCTTTCCTATTGGTGAAATGTTAGATCTAGTATCCTCATCGTTCTTCGGGACGAGTAATCTTTCTGAGATGAGTAATAAGTTGCCATATCAATCTCTCTTACGGCTAATTTGTCGACCCGGAGCTCACGTTTTGATTCTCCTCTGCATGAGTAGACTGATACCTATCAGATGCAACCATAGCCCAACGATTAGCAGGCCAAGCATTTCGCGTCCCAGTTCGTCAAACCAGTGGTGCTGTCCGATCACTTTTATCGCTAGATAAATGCCAAATCCTAAGTAAAAAAAACCGGTTATTAGAGCCAAAATAGGGGGGATTCGATCGATAAACGCCAAAATACCGATTACAGCAGCGGCGAGGTATGCGAGAGACCAGGCTAGAGCATCAGGGTCGTTGTACTGAAGGGCTGCTGACATTATGAATAAGGTCGTCCCGAGGAAGGTGATTAGCTTCACAACTCTAGCCTACATCAATTAGTCTGGTTACTCTAATCCCTTAAGAGTCCGTAGCTTTAACGCTTGGCTCGGGTTGAGTTTTGACACAGTGTTTATCTTTGATTTTTTCTGGTCGGTTCAGTGTTTTCACTGGCTATGCTTGTTTGCATGCCCGTTTTGTAATCAAATTAATTTACTTACAACTAATCAAAAAGTTATTTAGAGGAGGTTATCGCATGAAATACAGAATGAATCTTGCCAATCTTAAAGGGCTCAAAAAGTTCTATATCTGCTTTGTTGCCATAGTTGTTTTCTTAACATGTATCCAAGTCTCTGACCTGATGGCACAGGATGACCGGATCTTCGAGTTGCGCACATATACTACCTATGATGGGAAGCTTGGAGATCTGCATAAAAGATTTACTAACCACACCAATCACTTGTTTGTAAAACATGGTATGCACCTGGTAGCTTACTGGACCCCCGTTGATCCAGCCTATGCATCAAACACACTCATTTATGTATTAGCTTTTCCTAGCACATCGATTCGAGATGGAGCTTGGAAGGCTTTTAGAGCCGATTCAGAGTTTCAAAAAATTTACAAGGCGTCGAGGAAAGACGGGCCCCTCGTGAAAGAAATTGAGAGTATCGTTATGAAGGCGACTCCCTTCTCGCCGATTCAGTAGAAAATCAAGAACCGGAGATTTCCTATGATTCTGTCAATTTCTGGCAGGGTCATAGATTTAATAAGCCAGCGAGCTTCTGGAAAAACAGAAAAATTGCAGGCAGGGATGGCGTTCAGGCTAATTTGACGTGACGATTGAGCTCTGCGTCTGCAGCTGGCAAGCTGAGACTTAAAGGTAGAGGTGCCATCTCGAATCCAAAAAAGGACTTGCGGCGATCGATGTATTTGTTGACGTGGTCTCTCTGGATTCTCCAGACTCCACCAGACATCGGGTGTGTTTGTCTATAGGCCTGAAGCTTCATAAAAAGAAGACGCCCGAGATTTTCCACATTAAGCAAGGAACTGAGCTGATGATGCTGATGTGCTCTTTGGACCGAAAAAAAACGTTTGTAGCAGAGAAACAGTAGCCTCTTGAGTTCCTCTGAAGAAAGTATATCGTGTTTCCAAACCGGGCAAGTGCCATCGAAACGGTCAAGGTTTCGGGAGACTATCAGGTCACGTGCCAGAAAATCGTCGTATTGCTCTGTGCCAGGAATCGGTGTCAGGATGTAGAAGGAAGCCAGCACAGGATTCAATTCAATCAGTACTCGTAGGTGGTTCAAGATGCTCTCTTCGGTGTCCCCCGGAAACCCAATTATGTTGGAGAAGTGGGATTCGATCCCGTGAGAGCGACACAATTCTGAAATGTTGCTGTAACGATCCGGGTGGTTTTGGAATTTTTGCGCCTCACGAAGGACTTGCCGGCTGAATGACTCCACTCCAACAAACATCTGAAAACACCCGGCCTGTGCTAGCAGAGGGATAAGGTCTCGGTCTCGACCCCCAATCTGGGTGTCGCACTGAACAAAAAACCCAATGTTTAGATTTTCTTCAATCATTCCTTGAAGAAGCTCGCGCACCTGAGGGATTTTGTTGAAATTGTCCGAGGTGAACATAACGTAATCGACTCCAGCTTTCCTTGCAAGGCGAAGTGTTTCCAGGGTTACTTCCGTTGTCTGAGATCGGATTTGTCGGCCTGCGATTTTAATTACCGAACAAAAGTTGCAGCGGAAAGGACAACCCCGAGCCGGATAGACACCGAGCATTTTGACTACGTAATTTTTCATGTCCTCTGGAGAGGGCGGTTCCAGTATTGGCGCATCCAGCTCCCTTTGCCAACGTTGATTTTCTCCATAGACTGATTGCAGTTGCCCTGCTTGCGCGTCTTCTAGGATCTGGCCCCATGTTAATTCTGCTTCTGAAACGGCAAAGCTGACACCTCGGTTTTGAAGTTCGGTGGTCTGGCAAGTCATTGGATGCGGGCCTCCAATGATAGCGTGACAGCCTTGTTCTGCTGCTAGTGCAGACAGGTCAAGGGCGCGGTGGAACTGATGGCTTTGGACGCCAACCAGGGCTACCAGGGTTGGGATCTCGTCGGCCTGCAGTAAGTTCAGGTACTCTAAGTCATTCTCGACGTACTCGTCGATACCGTGGATCTCAATCTGGGCTCCAGTCCGTTGAGCGTAGTCGCGTGTCATGCTGCAGATGTAGGAAAGCGTGCTGTTGGGCATGAAGCCTTTCCAAAAGCGCTCGACAAACCCATTTTCGGAGTACTTACTAGGTTTTACTAAGACGACCCGTAAGTCTGGGCGTCTAGTTGCTGCGATTATCTTCATAGAAGCCTCCGGTAAATCTGTGCTTAGATTCTAGTCGGGAGAGACCAAGAATACCAGACAATGAGAGTTTGCAGATGGAATGGGCAAGATAAATTCTACTCACAACATGATTTGGAATCTTCAAATGCACTCCCAGAAATTTCACCTGCAAACTGGCGTGCCCCACGTCTCAAAACAGAAAACAGTATCAAGATGCTCAGAAAAATCAGACAAAGGAACTCTATCGATGTCGAATGGTGTCCTAGGCTTGGCAGTTCGATGCCTGCTGCGGGGGTGAACAGATTAACAAAACAGCCGATAGTTACAGCGCTACCGATCATCAAGACAGAAAACAGTCCAGCGACTTTCTTGCCATGCAAGCTCGAGAGCACCCCGAAAGTTGTCACGTTGGTGGCGGGCCCGGTCAATAAGAAGGCCAATGCAGCCCCTGGACTCAAACCATTAAAGAGAAGAATGGCGACTAGAGGGGTCGCCCCAGATGCGCAGACGTAGGCAGGTAATCCCAACAGTGCAAAAACCAATACCCCTAGAGGTCCTGGGATAGATTCCATCCAGCCTCCTGTCAGGAATGGTTCAGTCACTGCCGCTAAGATTAGTCCGAAGAGAACCCATGGAGCTGTGTGGTCGACTACTTCGATCAATCCTATACGAAAACCCTCCCGCAGTTTATGTTGGGTGTTCTGGGTGTGGAGCTGCTCCTGCTCGACTTTTCTTTCTGAAAATTGGTTTGGTGGGGCTAGGACTCCCATCATCCAACCCACGAAAAGTGCCACCAAGACGGCCGCTACCACTCTTGCTATTGTCATCGGCAGACCGAGCAGAGGAAATGAAAGCAAGACTGCATCCAGCCCCAATTCAGGAGTGGCGACTAGAAAAGCAGTTGCTGCAGGTAGAGGAGCCCCTCGCAGTATTAGTGTCCGATAAAGGGGAACGACTCCACATGAACAGATCGGAACCGGCAGGCCAGTGATCATTCCCTTCGCTGACTGACTAACCGACGAGCCCCTCTTCAACCAATGAATCGAGGAGAGTGGCAGAAAAGTACTGGCAAGTCCGGCCAGAATGTACCCAACAGTAAGAGCCGGAGCGCTTTTAAGAGCTAATGCCCAGAAGGTTGCCCCGGCTGATGAGAACGATTTTAAATGGGGAGACATTACTTCGAAGCCTGTCAGGCCTATCAGAAGCAGTAGTCCTAGCAACGAACCAGCCCCTTCGGCCCAACGAGGTTCCAAAGGGGTGCAAGGTTTTTCGCCGGGTCGATGAAGTACCACGTGAAGCAGGGATCCCGCAACAAATGCTTGGAACCAGAGGAGCATCCCACCTGAGAACTCACTGACAAGAAATGACCCACCGGAAAAACCCAATATGGTGGCGGCGCAAACGATCGAGAGGACTGCCCATCGCATAGATGCCGAGTACGTTGGCCTCATCAGCCACCATATTCCCAAACCAATTGGGAGACGATGAAGTATTACCGCTAGAGCAATGAAGCCTGATCCGCCACCTGTTGTTCCGAGTAACGCTGCTCCATCTGCCACCGCATGCAGGCATAGACCTGCCAGTGCCAGATAGAGAGTGAGGGAGTGAGCAGCCTGACTATACCGGGAAAGCCGTTCCATGAGGGTGGGGCCTAGGAATCCGACAGCTAACAACGCCAGGCTAGTCATTCCCCCTTCAGCGAGTATTTCGGGAAGAATGTGTAGGCCTAACAAACCGGATATAGCCACGAAAACAAAACCATCCAGAAACGACCGTGCCTGGTCGAGGCTGCGGGATGATCGATAGAGTACAGGTCCAACAAAAAGGGCTACCATACTCCCAATTAACAAGGGGACGACGCTGTCAGATGCCATATTCATGTTCCAGCTTTATCGGAGTCCTGTGGGGGCACCAATGCTACCATAGCCCCAGTGTAAAACAACTTCAGAGAATTCGATGATAAATGATGGATGTTGCCGACCATATCGACCATGTCCGAGAGCTTGTAGGTATCAATCATGTCGGTCTTGGTTCGGACTTCGATGGAGTGGGCGCTACCACCCCCAAAGGCCTTAAGGATGTATCTCAATATCCCAACTTGATCCAAGAGTTACTTGAGCGAGGATATTCGGAGGTGGATGTGGAGAAGGTTCTCTCGGGGAACTTATTAAGGGTCTGGGCAAAAGTTGAAGAGGTGGCAGTACTCGGCCACTCAAATGATTAAGCGCACCCCACCTAATTCAGCGAGTCCGTATATGAATTTAGTGCCTGGGGATCCAATGAACATTAAATTCACTGGGATCTTCCATTTACGAGAAAGCTCCTGGAGTAGCTTAGGTCCGAACTCCCCTTTGACGACTAGAAAATCAATCTTGATATATGGATAAGCTGAGTCCAGAAATTTCATCTGTTCTCTTAATTTTTCAGAAACTGCGTTCTGATTTTCAACAACAGTGACGACTTTGATGCGGTTAGTGTGTTCGTTACGCCGAACATAAGTCATGGCTCGGTTCAGGTTGGCAAAATTGTCACCACGAGTAAAAAATACCATTTGCTGGCTTCGAATCTGCTGGATTTTTGCGTTAAGATTGTCAGAGATTTTTGAGGTCGCTCCAGCAATGAAGTCACTGATAGTTCCGATGAAAAACAAACTTGCCCGAAGCAGACCAATACGCCCCAACATAATCAGTACAATGAAAGCAGTAGGCAGGAAATAGGCTAGAAACACGCCGAAATACTTTGGGTGCATGATCAAATTGCCCGCGATCCCAATCATCACGGCGGAAATTCCAACTAACAGTGCTGGCCAGCTACTCTTGATAGGTCTTGGAAGACTCGCTCGACGGATTTTTAATAGTATGTTTCCTGCACCGAACAATGCCATGACGGCTAAGAATGAGACGGTGTAAACTCCTGCCAGTGCTCCCAGTTCCCCTTTTGTGACTAGTAGTACTGAGACTGCTAACACCAAAAATCCGATGATGATACGGTGTGATGATCCATACTTGTTTTTCTTGAGTAGGAATTGCGGAAGGCACCTATCCAGGGTCATTCTGTGTATCAATCCAGTGACTCCCACAAAGGAGGTCAAGACTGCACCGCTCAAGACAAGGGCTGCATCAACAGAAACAATTAGAGCTAACCAAGGACCACCAGCCTGTGCGCCCATATGAGCTAAGAGTGCTTCTTGGTGCTCCGAGACCTCGGGAATGGGAATTAATGCCAGTGCTAAAATAGCTATCATTGGGTTGAAAAAGCTGACAGCTACCCACATGTTGCGTAAAGTTTTAGGAAAAACCCCTTCCGCCTGTTCCTCAACGAAATTGGCGGAGCTCTCAAATCCAGAAATGCCCAACATTGCCGCTGCGAAACCGAAAAATAACGCCTGACCAAAACTGATACTGCTGGGCATGCTGAAGTTTAGTGTCAGTGTGTCGAGACCATGCAGGGCCAGATAGAGACCGCCAACTACGAGGAGAATTATCAAGGTGGCTAGGTGTATGAGAAATATGACGACAGCAACCCTGGCGGATTCACCAATACCCAGGATCGTTAGTCCCGTAAATACCACTAGCAAGCCAACTGTCGCTGGAATGACTGGGATTGCTTCTATTAAGGAGTGGGTATAGTGAATTGCCTCACTGGCTGATATGACGGCTGTGGCCATATAGGAGAGTATGGTCAAACAAGCGGCCATAGAAGCTAATCGCTTACTGGTTGTATTCAAAAGCGCATTATAGGCGCCGCCATTCAAGGGGAGAGCCCCTACCACCTCTCCATATATCCTACGAAAGAGATAGAGGGTGGCTGCCACCAGTAGCAGTCCTAGCCAGGCCCATTTGCCAGCTACCATGATGGCAAGGGCCGACACATAGAGACAGGACGATGTGATGTCGTTCCCACAGATCGCAGTTGCGGAGAGTTCCGTTAAACCGCCGGATTTTTGGGCTGGGTCTTTGTGACTCATCAAAAAGAAAATCTTGCCAAATGAAATGGTATTTGTCGATTACAGAAACCAGTCTTGTGAAAGTGTGCTGGTCTAGGAGATTGGTTAGGTCCCGGTGAGTGAACGGATAAGGAGAGGGCGAGTTTCGAAAGTTTGATTTTTAGCATAGTTTTGTGTGTCAAATTTTAGGTTGCGCGATTAAGCAGTGCTGGGATTTGGAAAATACTTTTGCAATTGTTTGTGGCGGAAGTCGAATATCCTGCACAAATCTGGGGCAACTAGACATCTGTTGACCAGCGATCCTCCTAGAACTGCATAATCGACTTTATCCTGAGCAAGCGTTCCCCCCTGCAGGGGGGTGAAAAGG
>CAYXBG010000001.1:54367-59214 GCA_964463145.1 uncultured Acidobacteriota bacterium | reverse complement strand
TCCAGCGACGCAACCGAAGGTTGATTCTGGGCATCATCCGTATGGGTGTTGACCAGATACGACTGGTCCAATCCCGAAATTCCCTGGGCGTCAAATTAATTGATTTGGAAGACAGTGATCGCGTTGCCGATGTTTCGGTCTTGGAGTTGGAAGAAGAGCCCTCAGGGGAAATAGCGGAAGATGAGGCCTAGTCCCTGGCTTGTTTTTTGTTCACTAGGTATCGCGAGTTTAGGCACGTTTCTCTTTTTGAATTTTCAATCCCCTAATGCCTTGGAATTCGCAGAAGCTAGACAGCATCACCGGGCCGGGCGAATCAATGAGGCTTTTGCATTGTATCAGTCTATTGAGGCGAGCGAGCCTGGAGGTGTGTGGGGCTGTAAGGCCGGCTGGGAAGAGGCCTCCATACGCTACTCGGTTGCTAACCAAACCAAGGAAGTTGTTGGGCTCTTAGAGACCATCATAGGCTCATGTGAAGATCTGGAGCTTGTAGGACAGGCACTAGTATTATTAGCCGATATCTACGAATTCGCGATGCAGGATCTGGATACGGCCAATGAGCTACGCTTAAAGTACCTAGAGTTAACTACAAATCCGGATCGGGCCCATGAAACTCGGTTCAAAATGGCCGATGTTCATTTCAAAAAAGGCTATCTCCCTCAGGCCCAGGTTGTCTTTGAATCTTTGTTGCGTCTAGCACCAAGCCCAGATCTTGCAATGCGAGCCTCCTTGCGCTTAGGAGTGATAGCGCAATTACAAGGAGATTATCAGCGTTCCATCAATCATTTCCGGTCGGTCATTGCTGATGGGGTTAGTCCGACATTGCGGCTGGAAGCCCAGCTTGGGATTGTAGAAAGCTATGAGTATCTCAACGAGATTGAAAAGGCGATTTCCGTAGTTGCTATGATTGATAATCCAGCTTATGCCGTCGATTTGAAACACAAGCTTTTGACTAGGTTAAAAGCTCAGAGAGAACCATGAACCTAGATATGGGTCAGCAGTTAATTTTGTTTGGAATAGTTGCGGCCGTGTTCGGTCTGGCAATCCCGCTCTATCTCATAATTCGCAGCAAAGGGGGTCGTCGAACTAAGACCTCAATCTCAGGGAGCGATGCGGATGTTCTAGATTGCTTGAAAACCGATTATCCTGCTGCCTTTGATGTTCTGGCATGCTTTGCAGAGGTCGGCAAACTGGATCATCTCAGCAAGCTTGACCCCAGTGCAGACGCTGCATTAGCTGATGTCAGAGACTATGCCCAAAGAGAGATCATTCCTGAGAACAATTCTTCCTCAGTCCTGCAGCTTTCAAAAGTCCAAGACAGCTCAGCTAATAATCAATTGCAAGCCGCCTTAGTGACCCTGTTCAGGGTGGCTTATTCTGACCCAAAGGCTGCCGATTTGCTAGGGCTTAAGGGTCGGAAAGCCTTGGATACCTTTCTCGATTCCTTGACTGAGTAGCTCCGGCCCGTATAATGATCGTTCTGATTTGGTCTATAGGCTCAAGAAGGGGGTACATTAAAGTTGGCTGTTGTGAGAGTACAAGAAGGTGAATCTCTTGAGAGTGCCCTTCGCCGTTTCAAGCGGAAAGTACAGCAAGAGGACATCATCAGGGATGCTAAGAAGCACAGCTTTTTCTTGAAGCCCGGTGAGCGCAAAAGGCTGAAGCAGGCCCTGGCTCGTAAGCGTGCAAGAAAAAAGGCTAGGCAGTACCCGCGATCTTCTAGATAAACGGCAAGGTTTTCCGTAAGTGTTCTTCTGACAAATTGTCAGGGGGCTTTTGTGCTAGCCTTGATCAAAGCTTTCCAGGTTCTAGGGCATTTTGAACCCTCTAGAGAGGGAAGCTCTGGATTTTTAGACTCTAAGTTTCTTCAGGGCGCAATTTCAGAGCTGCAGAATTGATACAGTAGCGCTGCCCAGTGGGGGCTGGCCCATCAGGGAAAACATGCCCTAGATGTGCGTCGCAAGCGCTACAGATCACCTCTACGCGTCGCATAAAAAAACTATCGTCCTCTTTGAGGGCAACAGTATTCTCCGCAACCGGTGCATAGAAACTTGGCCAACCCGTTCCGGAATTGAATTTTGTGTCAGACTGGAAAAGAGACTGCTCGCAGCACACACATATGTAAGTGCCCTTTTCCTGGCAGTCATGGTATTCACCACTGAAAGGTTGCTCAGTCCCTTTTTGTCGGCATACATGAAATTGTTCGGAAGAAAGTTCTTCTTCCCATTCCTTATCAGATTTATCGATTTTCTCGGTCATAGTTTGCCTCCGATCCGGAAATGGAATTATAACTCACATACGATTCTAAAGGATTTATCTTAAAATCAAGTGCACCTCAAGAGTGTAGAAAGGTACGATGCCATGAGCAGAAAAATCAAATGGGGGATTCTGAGTACTGCAGAAATTGGCACATCAAAGGTTATTCCGGCAATGCAAAAGGGAGCGTTTAGTGAAGTAGTTGCTATTGCTTCGCGTGATCAAAGTGCCGCCCAGAAATCTGCGCAAGAATTGGGTATCCCAAAGGCTTATGATTCGTACGACGCCCTTCTGAAGGACAAGGAAATTGATGCGATCTATAACCCTCTTCCCAACCATCTCCACGTGTCCTGGTCAATCAAAGCTGCCTATGAAGGAAAGCACGTTTTGTGTGAAAAGCCTATTGGAGTGACTGTCAAAGAGGCTCAACAGTTGATCCAGGCCCGTGACCAGACTGGAGTTAAAATACAAGAAGCGTTTATGGTCCGAACTCACCCACAGTGGTTGCGTGCACGTGATTTAATACGAGATGGAGCGATAGGAGATCTAGTAGCCATCCAGTATGTTTTTAGCTATTGCAACCTTGATCCCAACAATATTCGAAACCGATCCGATTTGGCCGGATCCGGCGTTACCATGGACATCGGCTGTTACCCGATCACGACGTCTCGGTTTCTCTTTGGAGAGGAGCCTCTAAGGGTAATGGGTCTCATCGATTGGGACCCTCGAATGCACATAGACCGTCTTGCCTCATGCATCTTGGATTTTCCTTCCGGGCAGGCATCATTCCTGTGCTGTACGCAGATGGTTCCCTACCAGAGAGTGCAGGTTTTTGGAACTAAGGCACGTTTGGAAATCGAGATCCCATTTAACGCTCCAAACGATTGTTCATGCAGGATGTTCTTGGATAAAGGCGATATACTGGGGACGAAAATTACAGCCGAACAGTTTGAGCCCTGTGACCAATACACTATTCAAGGGGATCTTTTTTCGAGGGCCATACTGGACGGGAGTGCTACTCCCATCCCTCTTGAAGATTCACTGGCTAATATGCAGGTCATAGAAGCTGTGTTTCGTTCAGCTAGAACAGGACGCTGGGAAGTACCTCAGTAGATATAATTAAAAACTGTTGTCAGGGACGGGTGCAATTAAATTTTTTGACCGAAATCGCCATTTGGGAACGCTAGTTTGAAACAACTTACAACTGTTACCCGTCTGCGCTTGTTATAGTACTGGGAACATGAATACCGAACGAACACCTGAATCGGACTTCGTTCAGCTTGCTGATCGGATGTCTCGTCTTCCAGCCTATGTTTTTGGTGAGATTAATCGTATTAAATACGGAAAGCGCCGAGAGGGCATCGACGTTATTGACATGGCTATGGGGAATCCAACGGATCCCACCCCTCAAAACATAGTCGACAAACTTTGCGAAGTTGTTCAGGATCCTCGGAACCATCGCTATTCCGAAGCGTCTGGGATTTATAATCTGCGCCGTGAGATCTCACGGTTTTACAAGAGGCGCTATGATGTTTCTTTAGATCCTGAAAAAGAGGTTATTACTACCATTGGATCGAAAGAGGGATTTTCTCACCTGTGTTTGGCGCTTGTGGGGCCAGGGGATACTGTCCTTGTCCCGGCTCCTTCCTATCCGATCCACAGTTACGGTGTGACAATGGCCGGGGGCCGTTGCGTTTATCTGCCAATCCAAGATGATGAAGAGTTTTTGCGCCAAGTGGATCAGGCTTGTCGGACTGGGTCGCCAAGACCCAAATTACTTTTCATGAATTATCCTCACAATCCAACGGCGCATGTTGTTACTTTGGAGTTCTTTGCAGAGATTGTTAAGTTGGCAAGGCATCATAATCTTATAGTCGTTCATGATTTTGCCTACGGTGGCATCTCTTTCGATGGGTATCGTCCCCCCAGTTTCTTAGAAGTACCAGGCGCCAAAGAGGTAGGTGTTGAATTTACTTCAATGTCCAAGACCTTCAATATGGCGGGCTGGAGGATAGGTTTTTGCAGTGGTAATCCGAGCATTGTAGATGGACTCGCCCGGGTCAAAGGTTATTATGACTACGGAGTGTTTCAAGCTATTCAAATTGCATCAATCGTTGCCCTTCGCGATTATGAGAACATATCGAAACAGCAGTCAGCCATATATCAAGAGAGGCGGGATACTCTTGTACGAAGTTTGCACCAAGGAGGCTGGAAGGATTTCCATATCCCCCAAGCTGGCATGTTTATTTGGTCGGCTGTCCCAACCAGCATAAAGAAGATTGGCTCAATGGAGTTTTCAGTTCGCATGATGGACGATGGTCAAGTTGCCGTCGCTCCGGGAATTGCGTTCGGCGAGCAAGGAGAAGGCCATGTGCGCCTGGCCTTAATAGAGCAGAAGCAACGAATTCTCCAAGGCGCAAGACAGATTCGGCGGACTCTACAGCGCTGGGAAAGCGGCCAACAAGAATCGTCTGATTTTTCTGGTAGCTTTACAGATTCCAGCAGCTAGACAATAGTATCTTTGAAGCCGATCTAGACTACAGTATAAGGGGTTTACTCCTATTTGATGCCAATATTGGGGTTAAATATGCCTT
>CAYXBG010000001.1:0-54267 GCA_964463145.1 uncultured Acidobacteriota bacterium | reverse complement strand
GTTACTCCAAAGCACATACATTTCTAGGCTGAAAATGTCGCCGGTGGACCTTAGGCAACTGTTTTGGTCCGAGCGGATAAGGGGTTTACTCCTATTTGATGCCAATATTGGGGTTAAATATGCCTTGTTACTCCAAAGCACATACATTTCTAGGCTGAAAATGTCGCCGGTGGACCTTAGGGGGTTTCTCCTCTATTTTCCTTTCGAGCGAGGGTTTTTTAGGTGGTAGAAAAACCCGCTTTCGGTTCCTAGTAAAAGATCGGGTATCGTATCCCCGTTCCAATCAACGACGGTAGGGCTCGTAGAATGCCCCGAAAGCTTTTGTTGGCTGACAGCGCCCAGATTACGGAAACGAGTCTTATCTCCATCGGATCCAAGATTTTTCAGTAAGTCAGCATTTTGGCTATTCAAGAGGATGTCTCTTAGGCCGTCGCCATCCCAGTCCACAATCTGGAGTTTGCGCCGACCGCTTTTACCTGCATGTCTACTGTTCAACCGCAAGGGCTTTCCATGCTCGTCCGTAAAAACATGTTGGCCTGGTCGCAACCCGAGTTTTTCGCCTGTCCGAAAACGGGCAAAAAGCGAGAGGTAGCCCTCGTGATCTAACATGACCAGATCATTTAATCCATCGTGGTTCCAATCAATCACAACAGGAGTGGTTCGCCACTGGGTTACTAGCTGGTTCACTTTTGGTGTCCACCACACCCAGGAGGGTTTTGGAGCATGTCCTGGCCAGTCCACTTCAACAAAGCGACCTTCCTCCAGCTTTGGATTTTTACGAGTGCCTACGTTGCGATACCATTGTACCGCCCCCCAAATGGAGTTGACGATGAGATCGGGGAGATCATCTGTATCCCAATTGCCAACACTCAGCGTTGTATAGCCCCACTTGGCTTCGGCAGGACCTTGTATAGATCCGCTTGGTCCAGCCAGGATACGGAGTGGCTTACCCCCAGAATTTAAAAGGCTTGGGGCGGCCCAACGGGGGTTGGATCCTCCTCCGAGGTTCTCTATAAAGGCAACGTATCCAGCCGTATTTCCTGCAACGATATCCATATCCCCATCCCCATCCCAATCAAAACCAAAGGGAGTGGCTAAAGCGCCAAATTTAACCCGATCAGCCTTTTGCTGGAAATACCTTGGTTCCTTAAACTGGGGAATGGAAGCCTGAAGCTGGCCAGTATTTTCTATGAAGGCAACACGACCGTCTTCATCTCCCGAAACAATATCTATGTCTCCATCTCTATCCCAATCGAGCACTACGGGAGTCACCATTTGGAGATCCATTGTTAGTAATCTGTCTGTTGTTTGCAGAAAGCGCCCAGGTGCGAAAATAGGTTTTTTGCGTGTTCCTTGATTTTCAAAATAGGTAAAACGGTCTAGGAATTCTCCGCAGAGTAGGTCCAAATCACCGTCCTGATCGAAGTCTGCAAAATTGGGGGATGGTCGGCCAAAGACCTCGACGGGTTCTCCCGCCGAGGTGTAGAGCAACCTCGGCGCAGCGTAAGTGGGATCAGTGGCACTGCCAGTGTTGAGTACTAGATATACAAGGCCTCTTAAGGGGCCATTCGTCCACTGACCTGCTGCATTGTAGGCGTCGTCCCAGCCGTAATCGTGCCAATCCCCAACTCCAATAACAACGTCCAGGTCTCCGTCTTCATCAAAGTCAATGTACTTCCACTGATTAGATCGAATCTTATGTTTTTCTTTGAAAGGAAGCCCTTCCTTCGTCCAGATATGGACGTTTCTTGGGATAGACAGGTTTTTCCATGCGACTAGACCAGTACTTGCTGTGTAACGTAACTCCTTTCCCGGTATGAGTATTCGAGGGACCCCATCGATATAAGAGACTTGAATGTTGGCAAACCCTGGCCCGATTTTTCGAGCCTTTTCAAAGACCGGGAAAGAACCCCCACTCTTATTTTCGAACAGGTAGGTACCGTTGTAGGGCTTGTCATGGCAGGAGACTACTAAATCAAAATCTCCGTCATTATCGAAGTCCATAGGTAAGGGCCAAGCCCAAAGACCAACGCCCAGATCGGTTACCAAGCTTGGATTATTGTGGAATAAAACCTCAAATTGTGTAGAAGGTGTATTTAAGGTTTTTTGGGATTCAAAAATATTTTCCAGAAGATCGAAAGTCACATCCTGTGCCGACAGTGAAATGGTGAACAGAAAGGTGAGAATGATCCGGCAACTGAAAGTCATTTGATTATTGTTGTGCCCACTTGGTTTCTGGAAAGATATCAAAAATCCAGAAATCTATTCCAGCCAAGTTGACGTTTCCTTAAGATGTATTTAACCATTAAGCATACCAGGAGAACCCCATGGAGAATGATACCGCTTTTCAAATGTCTGCCTCAAATATCCGGTTTGGTCAGGGTATAACTTGTGAGATTGGGTTGGATTTAGTCGAGCTGGGCTCCAACAGGACGTTGCTCATCATAGATCCAGCTTTGTCTGCTTCGGTGGTTGAGGAAACAGTATTGTCCTCTCTCAAGTCAGCCCATATTGATTTTCAGGTTTTCCGAAAGATCTCTATTGAACCAACAGACAGTAGCTTTCAGCAAGCTGCTGCCTTTGCCTCGGAAGGCGGATTTGACTCAATCGTAGCGGTCGGAGGAGGGAGCACTATAGATACGGCTAAGGCGGCGAATCTTTACTCCACCTATCCCGCTGAATTTTTGGAGTATGTCAATGCGCCTATCGGCGAGGGCAGTCCGATTCCTGGCCCTTTAAAACCATTAATTGCTATCCCAACCACTGCTGGAACTGGAAGCGAGACTACTGGAGTTGCCATTTTTGATTTTGTTGAAAAAAAAGCAAAGACAGGGATTGCTCATAGATATCTAAAACCTACACTTGGGATTGTTGATCCTGACAACACTATAACCCAGCCGCCCATGGTTGCTGCCTCGACAGGCCTCGATGTTCTTAGCCACGCGCTGGAATCCTACACAGCTTTGCCCTTCGATAACCGTCCCAAGCCTGCCAGTCCGCTGGAGAGGCCTGCTTACCAGGGAGCCAATCCGATCAGTGATATTTGGGCACTGAGAGCGCTACAGATCGTCTCCCGATTTCTTGTCCGTGCTGTTACCGATATTTCCGACGTGGAAGCCCGTAGTCAAATGTTACTGGCTTCCACGATGGCAGGGATTGGTTTTGGGAATGCTGGAGTTCATCTTCCTCATGGGATGTCCTATCCGGTTGCGGGCAGGGCTTCTGAGTTTGTTATGCGAGATTACCCACCTGAAAAAGTGTTAATCCCCCACGGCGTTTCGGTTATTTTGAATACTCCTGCGGTGGTCCGGTTTACTGCGCCAGCTGACCCCGGTCGCCACCTACGAGCAGCCCAAGCGCTTGGAGCCAAAGTCACCGACATAGATCTAGGTGAATCCGGAGAAGCCCTAGCTCAACGCGTAATTTATTTTATGAAAACCCTAGGACTCCCGAGAGGCCTTGCGGCCGTTGGCTTCACTGAATCCGACATTCCGGCCCTAGTGAAAGGTACTCTCCCTCAGCATCGAGTTACAAAGCTCAGCCCAATCCCGGCCTCGGAAACAGTTCTCACTAGATTGTTCCAGGAGTCAATGCACATTTGGTAGGTATTGACTGAATAGCTTGAAGAGAGGTAATCAAGGATCGACTTAACGGGCCCTAGAAGGCTAGTCTTAATCCCAACTGTATCTGGCGTGAAGATGTTACGGTCGAACGAATTCGGCCCAATGTTGGAAGAGGTTCTTCATAGTCTGCAGTTCCGGAAAAGGCCGTAAGGCTTGGAGCTGCAAAATTAGTGCGATTGAAAAGATTGAAAATCTCGAGTCGGAACTGAAGACCAACCTGTTCACCTCGAACGTTCCAAGCAAAGTGTTTTGCTGCCTGCAAGTCGAAACTGCGGAGATTTGGCCCAATCAAGGCTCCTCGCCCAAGATTCCCTTGAGTTCCTTGAGGTTGTAGAGAAAAGGCCGCTGCGTTGAAATAGTTCGTTGGGTTGCCTGTCACAGCAGTTTGGTGAGTATATCCGTTTGACAGATCTGGACGATCCAGGCCCAGGCCTGGTCGGAGAGAAGGGGACCACCGGGATCGAGACCGATTTGTCTTAACAAAAACGGTCAAAGGATTTCCGCTCTGTAGGTTTGAAATTGCAGAAAGTTGCCAACCATCTAAAATTTTCCTGGAAACCCCTTGTAAATTTTTAGCAAATGGAATTTGCCAAATAAAATTAACTACCCAGTTATGTTTTGCGTGAAAGTCCGAAAGGCCTTTGTTGTAATTACTGGAGAAAAACTCTGGCATAGCTGAAGTTGTGCCATTATTGGCATCCGAGAAGAAAGTCGATGCCTGGGTGTTATCAATGCTGCGAGAAAATGTGTAGGACGATTGGAAACTGAAACCTGCGGTAAAACGTTGCCTCAATTCGAGGAGTAGGGCGTGATAATAGGAATCGCCGTCACTACGTTTTTGTTCAATGGTGCTAAAGCTGGAGTTGGGTCGGGCTGAATCCGAAGGCCAAAACAGCGTGCCGTCAACCAACCGTTCAGGAGTCGGGATATTGATGTCCGTATTGCGTAGCAGATGTAATCCTCGGGATCCGTTATAGCCGACTGTGAACAAGGCGTTTCGCCAGATTGACCTCTGAAGGTTTAGGTTCCATACATGAACACTGGGGGTCTTTAGGTTGGGCTCGATGGGGCGGAGGGAAGTTCCAATCCCTCTTTCGAAAGGGGGATTGGGGAAGGTTGGTCCCGGGATGATCAGTCTTGGAGTGAAAGGGGGGTTGGTGACTGTAACGATCAAGTTTTGTTGATTATTTGTGTTGTAGTAAAGGCCATACCCAGATCGTATTGCGGTGCTGCCATCCCCGAAGACATCCCAGGCTAGACCAATCCTGGGCGCTACATTGCCAAGGGTTGGATTGTTGTACAGAGAACCCAAGGTGGGAGCTGTGTCTTCCGGATTTATGAGAGTGACATCCCGTTGCCTAATCTCATGAGGAACTGTTGCGAATTCGTAACGCAATCCTAGGTTCATGGTCAGCTGAGGATGTATTCGGAAATCATCTTGCAGGTAAAATCCAAAGAGCCCAAATCTCCAGTAACGGTCGAACTGTCCAGTAGGTCCTAGCCCAATAAAGCGTAGGGGTTGGTTCTGAAGGAAAGTTGCCAGTCTGGCAAACGCGAAGATGCCCAGAGAAAATGTTGGATTGACCATATTGTCCTGGTACTTCTCTGCCAGCATTCCAAACTTTAAGTGGTGGTTTCCTTTTACATGACTCCAGTTTGTTTCGAACCCAAAAACATTCTGAACCAGGGAAACATCCACAGAAACCTGAGGTCCAAAACGAGGAATGCCTCCGACATCGATACTGCCAGCCAGTGCCCGTCCAGGAACGAAGGTGGGCAGTGCACTACTGGTATTTGCCTCTACTTCTTGACCTATATTGGTTCGACTATAACTTCCGCGAAATGTGGCTGTAGTCATGCTGGAAATGAAGTTCTGATACTCTAACGTTAAGAACTGGTTTCTGGATAAGAAGGTGCGAGGAAACTGGGGAAAATCGGTAGGTAATCGGATCTCGGCATCGTCAAAGGTGTAACGAGCAAAAAATCTCTGATTATTACCATTGTGATCTATGCGGAACTGTATGAAATTTTGGCTCGTGTTTTCGTTAAACAGGAAGTTGTGAACTGCTAGTCCCCCTCCCAGGTTTTCCCCGTTGGGCAATGGATACTCGTTCAAATAGGGTGCGACACTTGGATTGACCCCCACATTGACCAGTTGGTGCGGTGCAGCCGGGTTGCAGTCTGGGCGTCCACTAGCGCTGCAAGGAAGTACCCCCCCCCGCGCCGACTGATCGGGGACAGTGGTTGTAAGCGACCGTCCACGCCTAGCCTCCAAGCCCTCGTATCCCAGAAAGTAAAACCAGCGATCTTTTTTGATAGCTCCTCCAAGAGAAGCTCCGAACTGATGCCTCAGGAACTCTGGTTTTTGGGCGCCATCGAAAAAATTACGCGCGTCCAGATTGTCGTTGCGGTGGAAAAAGTACGCACTGCCGTGGTGCTGATTTGTCCCCGATTTAGTGACGGCGTTAATTTGGCTGCCGTAGTTCCGGCCAAATTCGGCGCTATAGCTGTTAGTGGCTACCTGAAATTCCTGAATTGTCTCAACACCAAGCACGGTTCCTGCGGCACTTCCTGCTGGACCATTTGTGAAATCGTTTTGTGGAGTGCCGTCCAATAAATAAAGATTTGACCTAGGATCCCGCCCCGTGGCACTTGCAGCTAAGCCGTGAGCCACAATGGAACCCAAGGAATTGCGGTGTCGGTATGCAATCATTCCTGGTTGCAGTAGTGCCAGGTCGGTAAAGTTGCGTCCGTTAAGTGGAAGTTCCTCTAAAGTCTCTCTTTCTACCAGGTAGCTCAGATCTGAAGTCTGGGTTTGTACCAGGGAGATGTTGCCTAAAACAACTATTTCCTCTAAGTCAATAGGGCCTAATTCCAATGTCACTGTAGTAATGAGGCGATCGCCTACAGCTAGCACTAAATTCTTCTGTACGAGTGTTCTGAATCCACTGCTTGCCACTCTAAGTTGATATGTCCCTCCAGGTAGCTTGGCTATGAGAAAATGGCCTGAGGCATTGCTCAATACTGCCCGTTGTAAGCCTGTTTCTACTTGAGATGCACTGACCTCTGCCCCTTCAATGACTCCTCCTGAGGGATCTAGAACTCGTCCACCTATTTGTGCTGTGGTCTGTGCAAAAGATGTACTAGGCCATAGACACAGAAGTAGTATCAAAAAAGGGAAACGATAGAGGTATATTAATATTTGGAATTTGAAAGGGTTGAACATGAACATCCCGAGAACAATATTAACTCAAAAAGGGTTTCTCCGATGCCAGTCAGTTAAAGTCTGATAGAACTGCCCGACTTGTAACACCAGACGATCTTGCCCTCTCGCCCCCATAACCTGCATTGACAGAGGAAGTCCGGTTTTGGAAAAGCCACATGGTAATGCGAGTGCAGGGATCCCGGATAGGTTTTGAGGAGCATTGAGCCGTGTAAAGGCATTCACTACACTTTCTTTGCGACCGTTAATTTGCAGTGAATCTGCACCGAGGTCGGAAGGCAGGCATGGGAGAGTAGCTCCAATCAGGCAATTCACTTCTTGCAGTTTTTTGGCAAACGAACTCGCTATTCTCTTTTGTGTCATTTGCGCTGCCTCCAGTTCTGCAGCGCTATATTGCTGGCCTGCTTCCAAGCGCTCTAGAACTTTTGGGCCATACGCTTCAGGCTGTTTTTCCATGAGTGGTCTATGGAATTGCAGTGCCTCAACACTAGTGATAATAGTCGAAGCATGTAGCGCATCTTCGATTCCATCAATATTAACGGATTTGATACTGACTCCAACCTGCTTGAAGATGTCGATTGCCCTCCAAATTGCTTGCTTGATTTCTAGATCAATTCTGTCCATATGATAGGTGGAGACACCTATCTGGAAATTTGAGGGAAGTGGCTCATAGGGCGATATATAGGGGTCGAGACTCTTATCCTGGGCCATGCAAGAGACGAGAACAGCTGCCATCTCAGCTGTTCTAGCTATTGGCCCTGCATGGTCCAGACTCGGAGACAAAGGGACAACACCTGACATTGGAACGATCTTAGCAGTTGGTTTAAATCCAGTTACTCCGCAAGCCGCTGCGGGGATTCGAATCGATCCACGTGTATCGGTGCCCACGGAACCTTGGCACATTTCGGTCGCAACCGATACTGCTGATCCGCCACTGGAGCCTCCTGCCACCACTCGATTATTCCAGGGGTTGACAGCAGTCCCGAAGTGAAAATTTTCTGTTGTGACCCCATAAGCGAATTCATGAAGGTTTGTTTTTCCAAGTATGATAGCCCCTGCCTCACGTAACCTCTTGATCAGTGCGGCATCTTGCCCACAGTTAATTCTCCTGGAAACGACTTTGGATCCGGCAGTAGTTGGCAAATCAGCAGTCTGGACGAGATCCTTAATAGAGATAGGCATCCCGTGAAGAGGCCCGCGCCATTGGCCGGACTTCAGTTCATTCCCACGCTGTTGAGCCTGGCCGATCGCATGGGGATTGGTTGCCAGATAGGCATGAAAGACCTCGTTGAGGGATTCTATCCTTCTCAGGGAATTTTCAATAAGTGCTTGTGGAGAAATGGTTCTGGATCTTATTTTTTGTACAATCTTCAAGGTGCCTCCTGGGCATTCGGAGTACCGCTCCTTAGGTGAGTCTCGTTACGACCAGCTTGAACCAATTGGTTCTCTGCGGTCAGCTGTTCGCACCAGAATAGCAGAAATGAAAAATGGTTTTGGGCATGATACATGGGAATCTAATGGCATGCTTCGATCTCGATTGAGTCATTCAGGCAATTAATATTGCCTGCTAGGCTTTATTGTCGGGATTTTTCTCTGCCGACCCAAGCAATTAGCAGCGCAAACAGGAATGGCACGACTCGTTCCAGCCCCTTTGTCTCTGGGGCGGGGAAGAGGAAAAAAGCGATTGTGCTTAAACCAAATCCACAAAGAATAGACAGCAGAGTATGGTGAGGTTTTACTTCACCTGCCATAAGCGTCACAAGCAGTACTGGCCCGAAGGCACTTCCCATAGCTGAAAAAGCGAAAAGGACCTGAGAGAAAATTTGGCGACTTCCCAATAGTGCTGCCATTACGGCGCAACCGCTGATAACAACCACGACAAGTCGTGAGCGCAATAAAAGAGTTTTAGGGGAATTTCCGCCTAGTCGAAGATCGTTTGTCACGGCTGACCCTGCAACTAAGAGCTGGCTATCTGCTGTAGACATGATTGCTGAAACAACTGCAGCAATCAGGATGCCGGCTGCCACCGGGTGCATGTAAGCATTTGTAACCGTCAGAAAGATCACCTCTGGGTCTCGAAGGTCTGGAAACATTACCCTGCCTGAGAGACCTAACAGTAGCATTCCGGCAAATACAGTCATGGCCCACACGATAGCGATCCTACGCGCTTTCCTTAGTGCATTTTCTCCTTTTCTCAACGCCATGAGTCGATTCACAACGTGGGGTTGTCCGGGGTATCCGATCCCGATACCTAGTAGACCCATAATAAATCCCAAAGCACTGGCTGCAGGTAAATTTCTTGTTAGGCTCATGTACCCTGGAGCGTCAATCCGCCACAATCCTTCCACAAGCCCAAAAGGGCCGCCCACGCCAATGAGTGCAGTAATAGGGACGGCGACAGCTGCCAACATCATGATCATTCCCTGTAGAGTGTCGGTGAGACTGACTGCCCAGAAACCGCCAAGCAGCGTATAGGCCATTACTATCCCACTTCCAAGCAAGATACTGTGAGTGAGGGACCAATCGAATGTTTGGTTAAAGGTCTTTCCCGCACCCTGAAATTGGGCTGCAACATATGCGCCCAGACAAACCAATACAATGAGGGCGCAAATAGTGGAGATAGTACGATTCAAGGGGCGATTTTTAGGGCCTGCAATAACCTCAGTGATGGTTACGACACCTCTCTGATGGCTCCAGTTTCTGAGGGGTCGTGCCACAACATACCAATTCAATACAAAGCCACCCACGCATCCCGGGAAAAGCCACAGAGACGATAGCCCAAAGGTGTATGCTGCTCCGCTTACACCTAGTAGGGTCCAGACTGATGAAGACGAAGCAGCAGCACTTATTGCCGCTACTATGGGACCAAGACCCCTACCTGCCAGGTAGAAATCTACTGGATTCTTTGTTCTGCGATGTGCGATCCAGCCAATGGTGATTAAGGCCACCATGTAGAATAGCAGGGTTATCAGTGTTGCAGATTCGCGCGTCATTTTTCTAAACTACCGGTTGTATACGGGTGACCGGGTTTCCCCGGAAAGTCTACTAGCTAATTTGGAAGTTTCTCAATAGTTAGTTGTCTCAGTTCTGGTTGGTCGGTTACTCCCAGTTGTGTTGAGATATGTAGTATTCCAATATGTGTTGGCAGCGGTTGATATCTACGGTTGTCCGGAAAAATCGTTTTTTGATTCTTTCAGGTGTTCGCACGGCCAGTAGCGGATACCGTCGACTAAGCCCCATCTCCAAATGGGACAGATAATCTTTCTGGTGATCTTGAGGTATTAGCCGAGCTTCTTTTTGTAGCTTTAGAAGTTGCCCATATCCAATTCGGAAAAAAGTGCTCAAAGGGTGTTTCTTAACCCCCTGAACTGCTCTGTCTAGATTCCCGCCTGACCAAAGTTCCAGCCCTAGATTAATGCCAGAAATCGTTTTGCGAATGCCAATCTTCAGTTTTTGAGGGTCATCGGGTGAAACCAGGTCTGCTGACAGGACTTTGTTGGTAACGAAAAAGATTTCTTCAAGAAGAGCCGGCTGGGCAGCTTGGGCTAAAGCTTGCATAACCATTAGTTCGGTAGGGTCAGAATTAACAATTGTGGGTACTGAGGAAAAGGTTGTTTCTACAGGATTCTTTTTTGGAAGAGATTCCTCCGGATACAAGGGGGCGTATATTGAAATCGCATCGAAATAGTCTTGAAAACCAAAGTCCTCCATACGACGTCTCCGAGCTTGGTACGCCTCTTCCTCAAGCTCTATACTGGTCCGGGCTTGAGCTGAGAGCAATAAGTCCCAGATTTGTAACGCATCCAGTTCGTAAAGACGAGCAATAAGGGGTTGAAAGATCTTAGCCATTTCTGGGTCGTCGGGCAGCCGGATATGGAAAGCTCCGTCAGGGGTTTCGATCCAGTTGCCGTCTTCATTGACTGGATCATCCACTCCTGTATCACGCACAACAACCTTCAGATGTTGCTTGAAGGATAATTCCCAAATCTCAGAGTCAACTCCCCTAAAGAGTTTTCGAGCGACCGGCATCTCTGCCTTCAGAAGAAATTGTGACCATTGTAAAAACTGACCAGGCTTCACCCGATCTTTCCGCCATAGCGCGAGATCGAGGATCCCTTGCCACTGTTCTTGTGTGATGTGGGGTAGCAAGGAAAGCATCTCGGTTTCGATAAGCTCGAATAATCCGTAGTAAAGTTGAGGTACGGGAAGACGGCGAATTTTCCCCCGATTCTCGGCAGAGGAAAGCATTTCTGCTAGGGAAACCGATGTGTAACAGTGGTCGTAGACCAGGTCCTCAGCTTGTTTAGAGGGCTTTCCTGATTTACTCAACTTGGCTTCACATTAGCTTGAATAGATCTGTTTAGCAAGGAGGCCTCTCTTCGATGCCGTTTTAATCAGGGTTGTTTTGCAGTAGAAGGAATAGTTCTGCTTTGGATTTTATTAGGGAGACTAGGGAGACAGAATCGATTTACGCGACTAGAATCAGGTGACAGCATCAATGTGGTAATAGGGCCATAGACGAAGTGAGGGTAAGGAGGGCAAGCATGAAGATTGGCATGACCTGCTACCCTACATATGGCGGGAGTGGGATCGTGGCCACTGAACTGGGTATGGAGCTAGCAACCAGAGGCCATGAAATTCATTTTATAACCTATGAAAATCCGATCCGCCTGGATACCGGAATTCCTGGCATTCACTATCATGAAGTGGAGGTTGTTGACTATCCGCTTTTTCAGCATCAGCCTTATACCCTAGCCCTTGCGTCACGAATGTCGGAAGTTATCCGGAGTGAAGGACTTGATTTGTTGCATGTCCATTATGCGATTCCTCATTCAGTCTCAGCACTGCTGGCTCAAAGTGTCCTAGATGAGCACAGGCGCGTTCCCTATATCACGACCCTACACGGTACTGACATAACGCTGGTTGGCTTGGAGCGGGCATATTTTCCTATAACCCGTTTTTCTATCCAACGGTCGGACGGGGTCACTACGACTAGTCGTTATTTGGCTGACAAAACACGAGATGTTTTTGGAATAGAGAAAAAAATCCATGTAGTGCCGAACTTTGTGAATTGCGAACTTTACAAACCCCGCAAAAACACAGGGTATGCTCAGGGGTCAGAAAGAATATTGATTCACATCTCTAATTTCCGTCCGGTAAAACGAATATTGGATTGTATCCGGATCCTGAAGCTAGTTCGCGAAAAAACACCTGCGCGCCTTTTGATGGTAGGGGATGGCCCTGATAGAAGGGCTGCTGAGGAACTAGCTCAAGAATTAGGTCTTGCTTCGTATGTTGAGTTCTTGGGTAAGCAAGGGCAAATCCATCAGATTCTCCTTGAGGCTGACATTCTTCTCTTACCGAGCCAATTAGAGGGTTTTGGGCTTGTTGCTCTGGAAGCGATGTCATGTGGGGTTCCCGCAGTCGCGACGCAGACCGGTGGCGTCCCCGAAGTGATTAGAAACGGCATCGATAGTTATATGGAATTACCGGGAGACATTAATGCCCAGGCAGGCAAGGTGGGGCGACTTTTGCAAGATGAAGATCTCTACGTAAAAATATCCCGTGAAGCCCGTGAAGCCGCCCTGCAAAGGTTTGGTACGACTCGCGTAATTCCCTTATATGAAAGCCTCTACAAAAAAATTACTTGTTCCTAGATCATTCCAAATTTTCCCATAGCTAATTCGTGGGACAGAGTTTCATTCCGCTACCTCGGACAATCAGATCGATATGGGAGAATGCGCCAGGGCCAGGTTTGCAGCTCGATTAGGAAGGAACGAGGTTATTGTTATGAAGGTTATTGCTGACATTTGTATTGTGCCTATAGGTGTTGGAGTAAGTCTTTCTTCGTACATTGCTGCCTGTGGAGACATACTCAACCGAGCGGGACTCCATTGCCATCTTCATGCGTACGGTACCAACGTAGAAGGAGAGTGGGGATTGGTAATGGCCTCACTGCGCGAGTGTCACGAAAAAGTGCATGCGATGGGAGCTCCTCGTATTTCCACAACCATCAAGCTTGGAACACGCAGCGACCGCGATCAAACTATGCGGGACAAGGTCGAGAGTGTACGAGGCCGTCTTCGGGGTGCCTCCACGTGAGAAATAATTCATTGTGGTTTTGTGCCTTGTTTGGAATTTACTCGGTCATCTCTCCGGGTTTTTTCCTCGCAAGCGCAGAATCTAATTCTAGGCAGCAGGTCAATATTCGCCACGCGGCCAGATCCATTCAACCTGGAGAGGTCGTCCGAGTAATCGTCGAATCAGAACGATTCCTCATGAAAGTACAAGCTGAATTCGAAGGCCGGGTATTTGTAGGATATCCAACCGCCACCTCAAGACGGTGGGATATCCTTGTTGGGCTGGATCTGATGGTTGAGCCATCGACCACAGAGCTTTCTGTAGAGGGTGTTTACAAGGACGGAGGGACATTCAAGGCTCTTTATGAGTTAAATATTAAGGACAAGCAATTCCCTACACGTCGCCTTACTGTAGCAGCCAAGTTTGTTAATCCTCCGAAGGAGTCACTCAAAAAAATCAGGGAAGATTCGCAACGCACAGGTCAAATTTTCAAATCTATTACCCCAACTCGTTTTTGGAGTGGGCCCTTTGAATCTCCAGTTCCCGGAGCAACCACTAGTGGTTTTGGGAAAAGAAGCATCCTGAATGGGGTCAGTCGCAGCCCTCATTCGGGAACCGATTTTCGAGCAACAACTGGAACACTTATAAAATCGCCCAATTCAGGAAAAGTGGCGCTGGTTGACAATCTTTACTACTCAGGCAATACGGTGATTCTGGACCATGGGCAGGGCATGATTTCCTACTTTGCCCATCTTTCCAAGGCCCATGTTAAGGTGGGGCAGATGGTGTATAGGGGCCAAGTCTTGGGGGAGGTAGGTGCTACCGGACGAGTAACAGGCCCACACCTTCACTGGAGTGTCCGCTTGATGCGAACTCGGGTAGACCCCCTATCGCTGATCGCAATCTCGGGAGAATAAATTTGAGACATTTGGAAAATTACAAGCGTAGCGTACCAGTTGTTGGAGTTGGAGTAAGGGAGACCACAAATGCACGGTGGAACCTGAGTGATCTTTACGCTTCCCCGGATAGCCCAGCAGTCCAAGCTGATATGGAAAAGGCTGTTGAGTTGGCTAATACTTTTCGGGGTCAGTTTGAGAATCAGATTAAAGATCAAAGCATATCCGCCGCAGTGCTGGCTACCGCTTTAGTTGCTTACGAAGAGGTCTTAGAAACAACCTATAAACCATTTTGTTACGCGAGTTTGTTGCACTCGGCCGACTCGGCTCTACCGGCACACGGGAAGCTTCTTGCAGCGTCTCAGGAGGCGCTTACAGAGGTGCAGACCATTTTGATGTTTTTTGAATTGGACTGGATTACCCTTTCGGACGAAGTGGCACTGTCTATCCTTGAGAGCGATGAATGCCGTCGATGGAGGCACTTCTTGTTGAGTAGTCGTAGATATAAGCCGCATACCTTAACCGAACCAGAAGAGATTGTTCTGGCCGAGAAGAGACTGACTGGGATAGATGCATTCCGTCGACTTTTCGATGAGATTACTAGTGCGGCTCGCTTTCAAGTCGAGATCGAAGGTGACAGCCGTGAGATGACCCAAAGTGAAATACTATCGCTACTTTACGACTCAGATAGGAATGTCCGCAAAACGGCTCATGAAGCATTCACGCGCGGATTGAGGGCTAATAGTCATCTCGCCTCCTTTATTCTGAACACGTCAGTTAAAGATCACGCTGTAGATTCCCGGCTCAAGAATTTTGGGGATCCAGCATCGAGCAGGCATCTGGATAACGAGATTAATGAGGAGAGCTTTAATTCCCTGCTAATAGCAGTGGAAAAACGCCAAGACATTGTCGAGCGTTATTATCGTTTGAAGGCCACACTTCTGGGTCTCCCAAAACTCTACGATTATGATAGATATGCCCCGATCATGATGGATGGAGGAACTGCCTACAGTTGTAAATGGGAGACAGCGTGTGAACTGGTTAGCGAATCCTATCATCGTTTCAGTCCTGTGCTGGGAGAAATTGTTGACAAATTTCTTTCCCAGAATTGGGTCGATGCTGAGCCACGGTCCGGTAAGCGAGGAGGGGCTTTTTGCAGTGCGACTATCCCATCAGTTCACCCTTACATCTTGGTCAATTTCAATGGAAAATTGAATGATGTCATGACCCTGGCCCATGAACTAGGCCATGGAGTCCACCAGTACCTGGCGCGTGAACAGGGTATTTTGCAGTTTCATACACCGTTGACTCTGGCCGAAACAGCCAGCATTTTTGGGGAAATGTTGATTTTCGACAAAATAGGGGAGAAGGAAGGGGATCCTCACTCAAGGCTTCCGTTTTTATGTCGTAAGTTGGAGGATTCGTTTGCAACAGTTTTCAGGCAGATTGTACTCACTCGATTCGAGGAGAGAGTACACTCGGCCAGAGGACGCCGAGAGTTGTCTTCAGATGACTTCGATCGAATTTGGTTGGATGTGAATACCCAGATGCACGGAGATGCCCTCGAGCTGACACCTGAGTATGGACAGTGGTGGTCTTACATAGGGCATTTTGTGCATAGCCCATTTTATTGTTATGCCTACGCTTTTGGTGAGTTATTGGTATTTTCTTTGTGGAGCCAATATCGCTCTGAAGGTAAAAGCTTTGTGCCGCGCTATATTGAATTACTCCGTTCTGGAGGTACTGATTCGCCGCAGGCTCTGGTTAGTCATTTCGGATTGAGCTTGGAGGATCCGAAGTTTTGGGACTCTGGCCTGAGCATTCTCGAGGAATTGTTGGTTGAGGCAGAAACCCTGGTTGCGACACTAGAGGAATAGGGGTTTTCTGGATTTAGAATCTACTGTGATCACAAGACATCATTTGGGTTAAATCATTCTTTGCGCAAGCGTTCAAGGCGCCGGGAAACCAGTAGAGCTAGCTCCAGTGCTTGCTCGTAATTCAGGCGAGGGTCTACCTTAGTCAAGTAGGCTCGGGGCAAGTCTGCTTCTTTGAGGCCCCCAACCCCTCCTAAGCATTCCGTGACGTTATCCCCCGTTAATTCGACATGTAGGCCACCTAGATGCGACCCGATCCCTTCGTGGATGTTGAAAGCGTGCTCAACCTCAGCCAAAATTCGTTTAAAGTTTCGAGTTTTGAGGCCTTTGGATGTCGACTCGGTGTTGCCGTGCATGGGATCGCATGACCAAAGAACGATTTGCCCAGTTTTTTGTACAGCTTGGACAAGGGCCGGTAAATGTTTTTCGATCTTATCATCACCGAACCTATGGATCAGCGTGATTTTACCTGTTTCGTTTAACGGATTTAGTCGCTCCAGGAGATCTGGTAATCCATCTGGATCCGTTGTTGGTCCCACCTTGATCCCGATAGGGTTAGCGATACCACGGAAATATTCAACATGAGCTCCATCCAGGTTGCGCGTTCGATCGCCTATCCAAGGAAAGTGGGTTGTGAGATCGAACCACTTGCCTACGCGATCAATAAAACGAGTTTGGGCTTGTTCGTAGTGAAGGTGTAACCCTTCGTGGCTGGTATAGAAGTCAACACGATTCACTTTGGCCGATGCTGAGCCCGAAAGTGCTTCCAGAAATTCAAGAGATTCACTAATCTCCAAAACTTGTTTCTGGTAGCCATTTGCTTTTGGTGATTTTCTGACAAAATCCAATTCCCAGTATTCAGGATGATGGAGGTCTGCAAATCCCCCATCGCTGAGTGATCGAATAAAATTAAGGGTGAGGGCAGCCCGTTCAAAGCCCCGGAGGAGCAGTTCAGGATTGGGCTCCCGATCATCGTCAGAGAACTGTAGGCGGTTGATCATGTCGCCTCTATAACTGGGCAGGCTTACACCGTCACGTGTCTCCAAATCACTAGAACGGGGCTTAGCATACTGTCCAGCAAATCGTCCCACACGGATGACTGGTTTGTGAGCACCATGAACCAGCACAAGGCTCATTTGCAGGAGAATCTTGAGCTTAGCAACGATAATGGGTGATTCGCAATCTTCAAAACTTTCTGAGCAATCCCCCCCCTGCAGGAGAAATTGTTTTCCAAGTGCAGCCTCCGCTAGCAGGCTTTTTAGAGTTTCGATTTCCCAGCTCGTAACTAATGGGGGGAGTTTGGAAAGGTCTTCGACCACCTGAGCCAGCTTCCGCTGGTCCTTATAGGTAGGCTGCTGTGCGACTAGTTTTTGCTTCCAACTCGATGGATTCCAGCCGTTTTTTGCCACCTTATGTGAACTCGTTTCTAACATGGCTCTTTTCTCCGAGGCTTGCATAATACCAAAAAGCTCCCTCTCTGGTGCTCAGATTCGAGTACTAGTCTTCTCCTCATATATTGGCGGGCCTACTTAACGACACAAATTTGTTGTAAGGAAGATATGAAGAGTTTTCTTCTGTAGCCACCTTGCAAGGCTTCAGGTACCTGCCTAAACTAGTTCGAGGAGCAATAAACTGACGTGAAGAAACTTTTAGTCCCGGTATTTTTTATAGGTTTTTTAATTTTTGTAGTGTATTCGACACTTCAACTGAACGTTGTTTCTTGTTATGTATGTGTAGAGTATCGCGGAAAAATAGAATGCGCTTCGGCATCTGGGCGCACAGAGAAACTAGCAACCGATGCGGCTGTGACGGTGGCTTGTTCGGACATTTCATCTGGCGTGACAGAATCTATCGCTTGCAATAACGCACCTCGAGTCCGGGAGGAATGTTCTAAGCGTTGACGACCTTGGCCTATGGCAATGCATGAGACAAAGGATATGCAAAATCAATCTGAGAATTTGAAATGAACCAGCACTGTTTTTTAGCGAGAATGGTTTTGACCCTTTTCCTGTTGGGGTTGGTTGTCAGTTGTGTCCAGAAACAGAGCGGGACTGCGAAGCCTCACGTTGCTATTGTGACAAATGGAGTCGCCGCTTTTTGGACAATTGCTCAAGCGGGAGCAGCTGAGGGGGCCCAAGAGTTCGATGCAGACGTCACGGTACATATGCCGGCTGAAGGGATAAGTGACCAGAAGAGAATCGTGCAGGATCTACTGACTCTGGGTGTCAATGGAATCGCAATCAGCTCCATCGACCCTGACAATCAAATTGGCCTCATAAATAAGGCAGCTCAAGGCACACATTTAATTACACTTGATTCTGATGCGCCTGAGACCGACCGCTTGAGTTTTGTTGGAATGGACAATTACGATGCGGGTCGCTTGTGTGGCCGGTTGGTCAAAGAGGCGATTCCAAACGGCGGGAAAATCATGATATTTGTAGGTAGGCTCGAGCAAGATAATGCACGCCGCCGCCGCCAAGGGTTGATTGATGAGATCCTTGACCGTGAATTTCGAGCTGGTCACTATGATCTTCCGGGGAGCGAACTCCGTAATGGACGTTTTCAAATCGTTGGCACCCTGACCGATCAGTTCGATCGTAGTAAGGCTAAGGCTAATGCCGAGGATTCTCTTTCCCGATTTCCTGATTTGGCAGCTATGGTGGGTTTATTTGCCTACAATCCACCACTTTGTCTCGAAGCGCTAAAACAGGCCGGTAAGGCAGGTGATGTTGCGGTAATTGCTTTTGATGAAGCTGACGAGACACTACAAGGGATCAGGGACGGCTATGTCCATGGAACGGTTGTCCAAGATCCATATAATTATGCGCTAGAGTCCGTAAGGGTGCTGACGTCCATTATTCGAGGCGATCATTCTGTAATACCTGAAAATGGTTTTATTAATATCCCGGCTCGACAAATCCGGCGAGAGAACCTGGATGTCTTTTGGGCGGATCTAAAATCCAAGATGTCGAGACAGCGATAAGCTGGCCTATTGGAAGTTCGAGAGAACATGAAATCTCCAACTGTCTCAGATGGTTCACTGCTTCTGGAAGTCCAGAAAATCTCCAAATATTTCTCCGGCGTGAGAGCGCTCAGTAACGTTAACTTGAACCTGAGGAAGGGAGAGGTATTAGCCGTAATTGGGGAAAATGGAGCGGGTAAAAGCACGCTGATGAAAATATTGGCAGGAGTCTTGAATGCTGATGAAGGGAAAATCTTTCTAGAAGGTTTACCTGCTGAGATCTATTCCGTATCCGATGCCTTAGGGCAAGGAGTTGCCTTGATTCACCAGGAGCTGAACCAAGTACCGCAGTTGGATGTAGCGGCCAATGTATTACTAGGTAAAGAGCCAAGAAATTCCATCTTTTTGGATCAGAAAGCGATGCAGCGGAAAGCTAGAAAATATCTCCAAATAGTGGGGCTTAATATAGAACCAGGCGCAGCGCTTAGATCTCTAAGTGTTGGTCAGCAGCAGCTAGTGGAAATAGCCAAGGCTCTAGCGACTAATGCTCGGATTCTTATCATGGATGAGCCGACTTCCAGTCTGACCAGACAGGAGACGGAGAATTTATTTAGGGTAATCCGGCAACTGCAGGAAACGAAAGTGGGTGTTCTCTATATTTCTCATCGTCTAGGGGAAGTTGAAGCTTTGGCTGATCGTGTTGAGATCTTGCGTGATGGGAAAAATGTAGGGTCACTTGGCCCGCACCAAATTACTCGCGAACGAATGGTCCAGTTAATGGTCGGTCGTGATCTGTCTCCTTTTTATCATCAACTTGAAAGAAAAGGTGGTGAGACAGCTCTCGAGGTGACGGATCTGTGCACAGCTTCGCATCCTCAGCATAAATTAAATTTCCAGATCAAACGAGGAGAGATGGTTGGAGTTGCAGGACTGGTAGGGGCGGGAAGAACAGACTTAGCCCAGACGCTTTTCGGCATTGCATCTCCTCTTTCCGGCACAGTCAAGGTTGCCGGGCAAACATTCGAGCCTAGAAGTCCTGTCGAAGCGATCCTTTCGGGCGTAGCTCTTGTTCCGAAAGATCGCAAATCGCAAGGTCTGATTTTGGATATGGCTGTCCGAATCAACCTGAGCCTAGCTAGTTTGCGCCGAGACCAGAGCAATGGATTTCTAAATCGAAAAAAAGAGGCCAGTCTTGCCTTAAATATGACACAACAACTGGGCATTAAATTGGCTGGCCTGGAGCAGCCGGTCAGATACCTTTCTGGAGGAAATCAACAGAAGGTTGTGTTGGCCCGATGGCTGGCTATGCGCCCGGAAGTCCTGATTCTAGATGAGCCTACTAGAGGGGTAGATGTTAAATCAAAAGATGAGATTTACAGAATACTGGAACAGCTAGCAGCTAATGGGGTGGCGATCATTTTCGTCTCTAGTGAGATGGAAGAATTGCTGAGACTAGCCGATAGAGTGGTCGTTATGTATCACGGTTCAATTGAGGGGGAATTAATGGGAGAATCTTTAAATGAGAGAGCCGTAATGCATTGCGCAACTGGAGGCTCTTCTATTGAGGTGTCCGGAGAAGAAATGGGTAATGTGACGGGACCACAATGAAAAAAATTGCTGGAATTATAGGCCTTCTAGTTGTGATCTGCGTTTTGACAGCACTCTTAAATGATCGCTTTTTAACGGCTTATAACATCGAAAATGTGATCCGAAGAAGTGCCCTGTTCGGTATCATCAGTATTGGTGCGGGGTTTGTCATTATTACGGCCGGCATTGATCTTTCGATAGGTTCATTGGTGTGTTTAAGTGGAGTCTTTTTACCCTTTTTGCTGACCCAGTTTGGTTTTTCGGTCCCTGCCGCCCTGGCTACAATAGGACTTGGATCTCTTCTGCTTGGAGGTCTCCACGGGCTCCTCATTACGCGTCTCCGACTTCAACCTTTCGTGGTGACTCTTTGCGGGCTTCTCCTCTACCGTGGCTTAGCTCGAGGGCTAACAGGAGATCAGACTCAAGGGTTCGGGAATGACTTTATAGGGCTGAGAGCTCTAGCTACTGGGAAAGTGGGAATTCCTTTTGTTGAGAATTTTGCAATACCGGCCCCTTGCATAATTTTGATAGTCGTAGGTGTAGCGGCGGCTATTTTCTTGAATCGGACCATTTACGGGAGGTATCTTCTGGCACTAGGCGGAAACGAAGAAGCTGCCCGCTATAGTGGCATAAACACGGACCGAATGACCGTCATCGCCTATATCATTTGTTCGGGATTGGCGGGTCTCGGAGGAACGCTGTTTGTTTTGGATGTTAACTCCGCACAGCCAGTAGATTTTGGGAATTTCTACGAACTTTATGCCATTGCTGCTGCGGTGTTGGGAGGTTGTAGCCTTCGCGGAGGAGAAGGTGCCGTTCTCGGTATAGTAGTCGGTGCAGCAGTGATGCAGGTTCTTCGAAACTCCGTTACTCTTTTGGGCGTGCCTACACAGCTTGAATTTGCCATAATTGGGGGTGTCATTCTGGTTGGAGTGGTTACCGATGAAGTTCTGAAGCGTTTTGCAAGAAAGCAGCGCAGGGTGAAGGATTCTCACTAGCCCTGTACAGAATCTGTAAAGATCAGCGGAGCAGATTTACTGCATCTCTGAGCATGGCAGCAGCCGTAGAGATAGGCTCCCGATCGCGATTTTTATGGAACGTATACCCATAGATGTCGCTGCGGATTTCGATGCCCATTTCCCAGCCATCACAACGACCTAGGAACTCAGTTCTGTCTAGAATTTCTGGACGGACAATTAGCGTCAATTTATCTTTCTTTTTGGTTGCCGTCGCTAGTAGTTTGATAGTCTTGCCTTGAGCAGCGGCTTTCACCAAATCTGTTTGCTTGATTCCCTTAATACCTTCAACTTCAACATTTTCCAGAGAAGTAGGGGTGTCAAGGAAGCTATTAGCGACAATAACCAGTTTACTTGCTGTATCCCATCCTTCTACATCCAGGGTCGGATCTGCCTCAGCAATCCCTTGGTGCTGGGCCTCGGCAAGGGCACTGTCATAATTTTTACCGGCACCCATCTCGCTCAGTATGAAGTTGCTGGTACTGTTAAGAATCCCTTTAAAACTGCTTATATCAGCGGCTACATAATCTCGTGTGCCTATGTTGATCACTGGAAGCCCCCCGCAGACCGTAGCGCTAAAAGCAAGTTGGCCCCCGTGACGTTTCACCAATTTTTGGATCCCCGCATAATCAACGACTAGCGGGCCTTTATTGGCGAGGACGACAGTCAATCCACGCTCGAGGGCGGCACGCGTTACAGTCAGTGCAGAACCCCCGTGTTTTATATTGGTAGGAGATCCTTCCAGGATGAGATCAAATTCAATGGTTTGAATCGTTTCCGTGATCTGACGGGTGGTTCCCTCTGGAAGGTCCGATAACCGTCCTCCGGCCTGTTTGAACTTGCGTAACTGGGCGATATCGAATCCCTTCTCAGAAAGCGCAGTGCCACTGCTATCGGCAGCTGCGACGATCACAAATTCAAGGCCATATCGATTCTTAAGTCGTTCAGCTTTGGCCTCTAGGATAGTCATCAAGCTTCCGTTGACAGATCCCAACCCGCTCACAAAGGTTTTGATTTTTTCAGACATTCTTAGATTTCTCTACGTTGTTGGATTTTCTGGTAGGAAGGTGATTTGTCGGTCCGACAGAAAGTGTTTCTGTAGCGGCTGCGACGCCATCACCAGGAGAACAGCGATAACCCGTATCCCTCAAACATACACCCAAGGCTTGTAGGAAGTATAAAATAGAATTTGGTTTACTACTTTCCCCCATAAGCCCAACCCGCCAAACTTTGCCGGCCAAGGCTCCCAGCCCGCCTCCAATCTCGATGTTGAAATCTGCGAGAAGACGAGCCCGAATCGTAAGGTCATCTACTCCATCCGGTATAGTTACCGTATTGAGGGGGTAGAGTCTGAATTCTGGTGCCACATACATACCTATGCCCATTGCATCCAGGCCTGCTACTAGTGCCTTGTGATGGAGTCGGTGGCGTTCCCAGCGTCGCTCTAATCCTTCTTCCAATATAATTGCCAGGGATTCTCTTAAGGCATAGTTCATGGAGATAGGGGCTGTGTGATGATAAGTACGTTTGCTACCCCAATAGGCGCCCAACATGCGTAAATCTAGGTACCAGCTCTGGCATTTTTCAACCAGTCTTTCCATGGCGCGATCGGACACAGTAAATGGCGAGAGCCCGGGAGGACAGCTCAGGCATTTCTGGGTGCCGCTATAGCAGATATCAATGCCATGAGCATCTACTGCAACAGGATGCCCTGCCAGAGATGTGACCGCATCCACCAAGAGAAGAGCATCTTGACGCTCGCAGATCTCCCGGAGAGGCTTTAGGGGCTGTAGAACACCTGTAGATGTTTCGGCATGTACAACGGCGATGATTTGAGGTTGGCAAGATGCTGCAGCATCTGCTATTTCATTAGGATCGAGTGGTTTCCCAAAAGGTGCCTCGACAGTCGTAACCACTGCTCCTGCCCTTTCAGCACAGTCCTTTATACGTCCACCGAAAACCCCATTGATTCCTACCAGAATTGGAGTTTCTGGAGCAATGAAATTAGTAACAGCTGCTTCCATTCCAGAACTGCCCGTGCCCGATAAGGGGAGCGTCATCAAATTATTTGTCTGAAAGACAGCGCGCAACAGTTCCTGATTTTGGTTCATCAGTGAGAGGAAATCGGGGTCTAAATGACCAATTAATGGTCGCGACATCGCTTCCAGTACTCGGGGATGGACGTTGGATGGACCAGGTCCGAGCAATAGACGCTCGGGCAGCTTTGGGAAGAGTGTATCCATGTTAAGGCCTCAGATTTTTGTCTAAAAACTGAGTATATCTAAATATCTGTTGTAGAGCTCAAAATCATGTCCAAATGGGGATACTAGGGATTTTGGCTTATTGGTGCAAGGGCATAGTGTGAAATTAGGCTTGAAAGAGCAGGTTGTCGTCAAGTTGACCTTTCAGATTAAGCTGTGTGTAGGGATTATAATGTGCTGAGTGGTTCTAAATTGGTTATCCTGGTAGCAGCTATTGATTGAAAAGGAAAGGCAGTTGGAATCCGTCAAGGATTGGAGTAAATCCAAGTGTTTTATGTTACTCGCGCCCGTAGCTCAGATGGATAGAGCAACGGATTTCTAATCCGTAGGTCGCAGGTTCGAATCCTGCCGGGCGTGCCAGTCTCACCGGTTAGAGAACAGTTGTTTGGATTCTGGGATTTTGTAACTTGGGGCGAAGGGTGCCCAACAGGAAATCTGGTCTGCCACTGAAAAATTCCGGGCTGACTGCGGTACACTGAAAGTGCGTTAAAGAAGATTTGGCAGAATAGCTACTGTGCAACTGAGATAAATGACTCTAGCGTACTAACTTGACAATTTCTTAATCAAATTCTGTTTGGTTGAGTATAGGAGGGAGCATTACTAGAATGTCACGACCCGTCACACTATTTACTGGACAGTGGGCTGACCTGACCTGTGAAACAATCTGCCGAAAAGCTAAATCATTTGGATATGATGGCCTTGAACTGGCCTGTTGGGGCGATCACTTTGACGTCAACCGCGCTTTGGGCGAGGATGAATACTGTGCAGAAAAGCGCTCAATGTTGGCCCGATACGACTTAGATTGTTTTTCCATAAGTAATCATCTTGTAGGACAAGCTGTCTGCGACGTTATCGACTCAAGGCATCAGGCTATCTTGCCGCCTCACGTTTGGGGAGATGGTGATCCTGTTGGAGTTCGTCTGCGAGCTGTAGAGGAGATGAAGGCTACGGCGAGAGCAGCCCGGCGCTTTGGAGTGGAAGTGGTCAATGGTTTTGTTGGTAGTGGCATTTGGCATCTGCTCTATTCATTTCCCCCCGTCGACTCCGCTCAGTTGGATGACGGCTACGAAGAGTTTGGGTGTCTTTGGAAGCCAATTCTGGATGTTTTTCAGGAAGAAGGAGTTCGATTTGCTTTGGAAGTACATCCTACTGAAATAGCCTTCGATACTGTGACTGCCTCTCGAGCTCTTGAGGCCCTTGAGGCTCACCCAGCGTTTGGGTTTAATTACGATCCAAGTCATCTCGGTTATCAGGGGGTGGACTATGTGGCATTTCTGCGCGAATTTTGCGACCGGATTTTTCACGTCCATATGAAGGATGTTGCCTGGTCTGAGGAACCTCGACGTTCTGGTGTGTTTGGGGGACATCTGAACTTTGGTGACCCCGAGCGTTATTGGGATTTTCGTTCGGTGGGACGCGGCAACATAGATTTTGAATCCATTGTCCGAACACTAAATGACATAGGCTATACGGGCCCCCTATCGGTAGAATGGGAGGATTCGGGGATGGACCGAGATCACGGGGCAGCCGAGGCAGCTGATTTTGTAAGAAGTATAGACTTTCCGTCAGCAGATCGCGCCTTTGATGCATCATTTGGATCGGATGACTAGCGCCTTGTTGTTAAGCCCTTAACCCATTACAGATCCATCACAGCCTCTATGTCAGGGTCGATTTTCTGGGGGGCGCTCAGTTTAGAAACGACGATGAAAAGTACCAGAGAAACAACGAGCGCTACGGCTCCTTCGTGTAGGTTGTAAGGCATTTGTAGTCCTGACACTTTTATTCCAAAGTTGACCAGTAAGCTTGTAACGATAGCCGTGTTGGCAGCTAATGGTGTGGCTCGTTTCCAATTGAGTCCGAGGGCTATGACTGGTACCAGGGCAGCAGCGAAGGTCCCCCAACCGAAGGCGCCCAGGAGTGCTACGAGATCCCCAGTGTAGAGTGCGAAGATTGCTGCAAGAATGGCTATGAGTACGGTCGCGATACGCGCCCATAATAGTTCATTACGGAAGGAAAGACGCTTGATCGCCCGCGGTAGATCGTGAATCACAGCGGCAGTGCCGATATTGAGAAATCCGTCTGCAGTGGACATTATCGCGGCGAAAATTCCCGCGAAGACCACTCCTGCCAGTAGGGGATGGGTGTAATTTTGCAGAAACTGAGGTGCTGCAGCGTCAGGTGAGCCCAGTGCTGGATGGGCACCACTCACCACCAATGACCGCATCACTAACCCGATCCCAATCCACAACAGAGCACTGGTGAAATATCCAGCTACCGAGACAGGCAGGATATACCGGGCATCACTAACCTTTTTGTTCATCATTATTTTGGTGATCACATGGGGTTGTCCGCAACCGCCAAGGGCGAAAAGAAAAAACCAGGAGAGACATCCAATCATCCCTAATGTTCCCCAGGGCCCGATCGCCTGAGGGTTGTCAGCATGGATAATCTTATTCATTTCTGTGATCCCACCGTCATAGAAAGACAGGATGGTTAAAAGTATCAGGATGGCCGCGACCATCATTACCGCCCCTTGTACCAAGTCGGTGTATACCGCTGCCGTGATTCCTCCAGTCACGGTATAAAAAACGAGTCCAGCGCAAGAAATAACTGTACATACCTCCAAGCTGATAGAGGTGAAAAACCCAGATTGCTCCAAAATATCCTTTAGTATCACAGCCATAGCAAGGATCTGAGTGGCCAGATAGCCTAGGACACCTAGAAGAATGGCCACGGCAACTGCCGCTCGCACTGACTCACTTTTATACCGAGCAGCCGCCACATCCGGTAATGAGATACAAGAGCGAAGCTCTCCAAGAAGCCGCATTTTCTTGCCCAGTAGGACAAATGAGATGAGATAACCGATTCCGGTACAGATAACCATCCAGACTGAACTCATGCCCATCTGGTAAACGAGTCCAGGTCCACCCACGAAGCCGAAACCACTGAGAGTACTCGAGAAAACGGCAAATCCTGTCACTATGGCTCCAAGGTTTCGGCCCGCCATGAAAAAGTCGTGGGTGGATTTAGTTCGTCGCAATGCCCAAAGACCAACCAGGATGCACATGGCCATGTACAAAGAGATACAAATCAGAATGATGGCGCTTCTCGAGTCTTCTATGGAACCCTCCTGGCTCGGGATTGATACTTCTTTTGGATCTCTCGAAAACTTTCTAGATCTTTTCGGTTCAAAATGGCTTTCTCAAAAGTTGTCATGTATAGGAAGATAAAAAAAAGAGAAAATAACCAAATGCCATAGATGACCCAAGTCGTCGCCTCTGGGAACCCCCACAGAAACGTGCTTTCTTGTTTTGAATCAGTGTTTTTGAAGATCACCATCAGGAACAGCAGTCCATAGATTGCAAATCCTCCAATGAACCAATATCTCGTTCGGTTGATTTGCCCTGGTCTTTGTAGACCAACTAGGACAAATGTTCCGAGAATGGATACCATCGTCAATGCTATAAGGGTGCCCAGTACAAGTGCTCCTGGTCGCTCAGAAAGAGTTTCGGATCCCTGTAACAGAGAATCGAACTGGGGGTGTATTAGGAAGGTTGGCTCTCCAGATCCAGGAACAAAAAAAGAGACAAAAATTGTCAGGAGCAACCCCACCAAAAGAACTAGGAGAATGTTTAGCAGTGACTGCAATTTCACCTTCCCGATCTACTAACCCGTATGGCCAGATAACATAGGGTTCATCTATCAATCATTTTGCAGAGAGTCTATCGTATCGGCAAAAGAGGATAGTTTCGAATTTTTTGATAGTCTATTGCAATTGTTTCCCATGACAAGAATCATCTGATCTGAGGTCTATTTTGAAAACGTGGAGCAGTATATGTATCTAAGACGGCTTTCCCTAATACTCTCAGCAACGCTGTTTCTTCAGTCGGGAATTTCCTTTACACAAGCTCTTCCCAAAACGATTTCATTAGCTTTGGTGGGGGGGCGCCTCATCGATGGATACGGGGGAAGGCCTCTCGAAAACTCGGTTATTCTTGTATCCGGAGACAAGATCACGGCTATCGGTAAGGTGGGTCAGTTGCCTGTGCCTCCGGAGGTACGGGTCATAGATACCAACGGCATGACCATTTTGCCGGGTCTTTGGGAGTCGCATGGGCACCTTTTTCACATAGGGGAAGCTGACCCGAATCGTTTTCAGAAGCGTTTCGACCATCAGATCCCGGAGATTATGGCTTCTGTCGCAAAGGTAACATTGAGTGCAGGAGTGACGGCGGTTCGAGAATTTTGCACAACTTGTGCTGCTACCTCCGAAGGATGGAGCAGTCCTCTCTTCGAACAACAGCGAGAATTGAGAGGCAAGATTGACCGATCTGAGTTACCGGGGCCGCGTCTATATTTTTCGGGCCCCATTCTCAGTCAGGCAACCGATTCGAATAATAGGGACAACCTTTTCCAGGTGCGTACTGTTGCCGAAGCCCGCAGGGCAACAGAACAACTGATAGCGATGGGGGTTGACAATATATTCGCGGGTGCGGAGCAGTGGCAACCTGATCTTCTCAAGGCAATTACGGAGGCTGCTCACGCGGTCAACATGGGGGTTGATGCTGAAGCCCGAGACATAAAAACCTTGAAGACGGTTCTTGAAGCAGGAGTGGATCGGGTACATGTTTTTTTTACGGCCGATGCGCTGGCTGACTATAGTGACACCGAATTACGTCTTCTGGTTAGGGGACTTAATCCTATAGCCTCTGGGCCGTCGGCTAATATTCTGAGAGGTCCTTGGGTGCTGTCCACACTCGCCATGCGTCAAACGTATGTGGATGTGCTGGGATTCCCTGAAATTTTGGATCACCCAAAATTTCGATCTATGTTTTCTCTGGAACTCTATCGTGACTTGCGAAGTGGCTGGAGAAATCCTCAGGAAATTCCATGGGGAATCGGAGCAGCTCAGCGTGTCGGAACTGTGAAAAAGAAGTTGAAGAGTTTTATTGAGGCAGGTGGACGTGAGCAGTTAGTCGCTGCTACAGATGCAGGCGCTCCTCTGAATTTTCATAGTCCTATCCCAAAACAGTTGAGATATCTAGTAGAAGCCGGCCTGACTCCTATGGAAGCCATCCAAAGTGCTACTTTGCGTCCAGCCCAAATGCAAGGAGTGCTTGATAGGCTTGGAACAGTTTCAATCGGAAAGCTGGCAGACTTAATAGTGGTCGACGGCGATCCTCTCCAGGAGATTGAGATCCTTCAGTATGGTGTTGTCCATGTTATCCGTGGTGGTGAGGTATTTAAATAATTAAGAAACCCGGGCAAGAAAAGAGTGAAGCGATGCCTCCAGAAGACCATTCTAGAATCGGCCGACGAGAGTTTGTTCATCGAAGTGTGGCAGCAACTTCCGTCACGGGTTTAGCCGGACGCGATCTTTTTGCAGGCCAACGTCCTCGATTTAACTTAGACGTCAAGGAATCCTTCGATAGTAGTGCCATCCCTCCGTACTCTGGCGATCATACCCGTGTATATCAGTACATCGAGAAACATTTTGATGAGCATCTAGAGAACATTAGGCGATGGCTCCGCCAACCTTCAGAGAGTACGTCTGGTCGAGGCATCGAGGATATGGCTCATCTTTTGCAGAATGATCTTAGGAAGCTCGGTTTTCAGGAAGCCGAAATAGTTCAGACTGCTGGCCACCCTGGTGTTTGGGGTTATTACGACGCGGGCGCAAAGCGGACTCTGGGCTTGTATTTCATGTACGATGTTGTGCCGGTCGAACCTCAGCAGTGGCGAGTAGAACCCTACCAAGCGAGGATGGTTGACCTAGAAATAGGTGAAGTCATTATGGATCGGGGAGCTATGAACCAGAAGGGCCCTGAACGGGCTTTTCTCAATGCCGTAGAGGCTATCTTAGCTACGGAAGGTGAGCTCCCGGTCAATCTGATGATTGCTGCCGAAGGTGAGGAAGAAATAGGCTCTCCTCACTATCCGGAAATCATTGACCAGTATGGAGATCGTCTGCGTAATTGCCTCGGGATCATATGCCCTCACAACTCTCAGAACTCCCGAGCTGCTGCTACTCTCAGTCTTGGGATGAAGGGATGGATTTATTTCGAGTTGATAGCAGAAGGTGGCGCACAGGGAGGGCCTGCTAATGACACTATAGGGGGTTGGTATAAGGCTATTGTAGATTCCCCGGCCTGGCGATTGGTACAGGCTCTGGCAACGTTGACGAACCGGGACGGAAACACTATAGGGGTGCCAGGTTACTATGATTCCATTCGACCACTAAACGAGGAAGAACAGCAGCTGATAAATGGCTGGAATGGAGAGTTGTCCCAGTATGCAGGACTGGGAGTTGAGCGATGGATCGATGGGATGAGCGATCGAGAGGCGTTCATACGTTTTCTTTTCGACACAACTATGAACATTAACGGGATTTCTGCGGGTTATGTTGGCCCGGGCGCTAAGACCATCATGGCTCCCAAAGTCACGGCAAAGCTAGATTCCACGTTGGTTCCCAATCAGCGTCCTGAAAAAGCACTTGCCTTGATTCGAGAGCACCTCGATCGTGAAGGGTTTAGAGACATAAAATTGAAAACCTTAGCAGCCTATCCACCCTCTCAGACATCTGTCCATGACCCTCTTGTACAATCAGTCCTGGGGGTCTACAACAAGTACGAAATTTCGACCTCGGTTTGGCCACGTTTTGCCGCTACTGCACCCTTTTATCAGTTCACAGAACGTCTCGGTCTTCCCATGCTGTTAGCCGGATTAGGGCATGGATCTAATCTGCACGCTCCAGACGAATACATGTTGGTGCGTGGGGATGCCTCTTCCGGGATTGCAGGTCTAGCCGAGATCGAGAATGCCTATGTAGATATGCTGTATGCGTTAAGCCACACTGTTTGATTGCGTACCTATGGCCACCACCGTGACCTAGAGGGAAGATACACAAGATTCTCTCGACGTTAAATATTATTGCATTATATCTAGTTGCCTGGCTCTAAGCTGAAGAGTAAGTGGATGCTCCGCGATAGGTCTGTAAAGTGCTGTCATTTCAAGGTGTCTGACCAGTCACTGCCTCCCGACCTTTGAGGAGGACATCCACTTGAGCTAGAAAATCCAGGACAAGTTGATTGAATTGATTGGGGCGCTCCAGCATCAGTAGATGATCGGTTCCGGGGATCATATGGTAGCGGGTATTTGGCCACAAAGTGTGTGCTTTTTTTGCTCCCTCGATAAAAAAACTATCTGTTAACTCGCCCACAATTAGGAGAATGGGCTGGTAGATTTTTGTCATATCCGGGAAGTCTCGCAGGTTGTAAGGTCCGATATCCATGGCTGATGAAAAATCTGATCTCTGAGGATTCATGGCCGTCCTAGGACTATATTGGTCAGCCATCCGATGCAGGATAGCCCGGGTGTCTTTGCGGGCTTGAGCTACTTTCGTGAATGAGGAGGTTTTGCCTTTTTCACGAGCTTGCAAAGCTTCTTCAAGAGTCGATGGAGGCCCTTTTAATCTTTCAACGACAGGGGCAAAGGCTTCCGAGATTTCAGCCAGAGCAATTGTGGCATCTGCAAAGGTGATGCTACGGATTTTTTCAGGATAGATTCGTAATAGTTGCATTATGACGGCACCACCCCTCGAATTCACAACGAAATGTGCCTGACGAATACCAAAGTGGTTTATGAGACCATTGAGATCCTCTGCGTGAGTTATAGGAGAGTAGCCGGTTAATGGGGCCTCTGATTGTCCATGGCCTCTGCGATCGTAACTAATGAACTGATACCGAGTACGAAAGCCTTCGATCTGCCTGGACCATAATTCGTGAGAGTAGCCCTCTCCGTGTACGAAAACAACAGGAACACCAGTGCCTTCCACGCGGTAGGCTAGACGCACACCATTGACCTGAACGAAACGAAGGTGTTCTGGGTCCCCGGCCGGACCTCGATAAGATTCGGTTGATAGAGTCTCCTGTCCGTTGAGCGAACAAAAAAGAGCAAAGAAGAATACTGTGAAGGGCAGGATTTTCTTAATCATGCTATTACCCTATCAAGTTCTGAGAATTCTGGCTGTAATTCGGTAAAAGGATCATATGGAGCCTTTCCTTATTTTGGGTATTCTGAAAAGATCCTAGGGAATCCTTAAGTACCCGACAGCACTAGCTTAGCCAAACTGAACAATTTCTAAGTAGTTTTTGGGTAAACTTGGATCGAAAAAAGTAGGGGTAGATATTGATGGCATGGTTTTCAGAACATCAAATTGTTTTGTCGCTTCTGGGGATGTATTTGTTGTTGGTAGTTTGGCATGCAGCTAGCGGTTGGCGTGCCACAAAAAGTCTCCAGGATTATTATGTAGGCGGTCGGAGAATGGGAGGGACAGCTCTGGGGCTTTCCTTTTTTGCGACCTATTCTAGTACTAACAGCTTTGTAGGTTTTTCAGGGCAAGCGTATGCATATGGCGCCCCATGGTTGCTTATCGCGCCCTTGGCAGTGATTTTTGCTCTACTTGCTTGGCTGTTGGTAGCCCCCCGTTTGAGACGCTTTACCCAACAACTCGATTCGATAACAATCCCAGACTTCATCGGATTCCGATTCGAGAGCCAAGTCTCACGAGTGAGTGCGGCCACAATTGTCCTTTTTGCAAGTCTTTTCTATATGGTGGCTGTTTTTAAGGGAGTGGGTCATCTTTTCGAGTCTTTTTTGGATGTTCCCTATGAGGCAGCTATTTTTATAGTTCTCCTCATCGTGACCATATACACAATGGTTGGTGGTTTCATCTCTGTCGTAAAAACAGATTCTGTACAAGGGTTGATGATGGTAGGAGCCTCGATAGTTCTGTTCTGGGGAGCCTTGCAGGCTGCAGGGGGGGTAGATGCTTTTCAGGAACTACAATCTGACAATACAACTGCCGCGCTGTTCAAGTGGGACAGTGCAATGTCATTTTCGGTACTTTTGGGCATCATGGTAGCGAGCACAATGAAGTTAATGGTGGAGCCAAGACAGTTGTCCCGTTTTTATGCCTTGGCTGATGATAAAGCCGTCTACAGAGGGGCTTGGGTCTCTACCGTTGCGTTCTTGATCGTGTACACGATGTTGGTCCCAGTGGGGTTGTTGGCCCACAAGTCTGTTCCTGGAATTGAAAAAACCGACCAAGTTGTGCCAATGCTTTTAACCAGCGCCGAGATATTTCACCCTTTCATCAGCAGTCTAATGTTAGTCGCACTGCTGGCCGCAGCGATGTCTTCTCTTGACAGTGTTCTTTTGGTTACCGCTTCTACCTTTGAGAGAGACATCATGTCGACGATTAGAGGCCAGAAGGCTGAATTAAAAAGTATACGTTCCACTCGACAGTATGTTGCTTTGTTTGCTGTCCTCACGGCTCTGGTTGCGATTAATCCTCCAGGAAGCATAGTAGCCTTGACTTCGCTTTCGGGAGCCCTTTATGCAGCTTGTTTTACGGCACCTATTCTCTGGGGTCTCTACTGGAATAGAGGGAATGGAACTTCTTCAATGGCAGCGATCTGTGTTGGGGTTCTTACATTGCTGCTCTGGCAATTTCTGCCCTGGGCCACAGTTGTTCATCAGATTTTTCCAGCGACGCTACTTTCCATTCTTTCCTATATCACTGTGGCGCTTTTTACCGGTAGTGTGCGCAGTAAGTCTGTACAAGATTTATTTGAGAAAGTTTCATAAATTGGCCTGGATGTTTATTGAATAAGTGTCCCCGGACTAAGTCCCTGTGGGCATATCAGTAGTGATTTGCGCTTCCAGCCCACTAAGCCTTTGTGTCACGTGTTCGTAGCCTCGGCGTATTACTTCCGCATGTTCAATCACGGTGGTACCTTCGGCACAGAGACCCGCCACAACCATCGCCATGCCTGCACGAATATCAGGTGACTCAAGAGTGATGCCGCGCAACTTTCTAGGGCCGCTGATCATAACGCGATGAGGATCACACAAGGTCACCGAAGCGCCCATCCTGGCCAACTTGTCGACGAAAAACATGCGAGCTTCGTACATCCAGTCATGAATCAAACATTGGCCATGGCCTTGTGTCGCCAAGACGATGGCGAGACTTACCAAGTCGGTAGGAAAGGCTGGCCAAGGGCCCGCAATGACACGATCGGGGTTTTCTCCTTGGTTCGCCCTGACGGACCATTTCATGTCTCCAAGAGGGTGCATAGAAATACCGAATTTCCTCAGTACCGGTGTGACTCCTAGCATTGTTTTGTGGTCAATTCCTGTGAGTTCGATCTCTCCATTTGTGACGGTTGCAGCGATAGCGAGTGTGCCAGCGTCGACATAATCACCTGGCACTTCAAAGTCAGTAGCAGGTGCATTATTGACTTTAGACAGAACGCTTACACTCAAGCTGTCTATCTCAATATGGCATCCTAAATCTCTCAGGAATTCGATTAGACTCAGAACATGAGGTTCTCTGGCCGGGTTTTCTAGTTTCCCTCCTCCTAGACCTGCCATCAATATCAGGGCATTTTCTGTTGCAGTAACGGAGGCTTCTTCTAGAAAAATAGAGGGGTTCTTAACAACACGATCTTTCTGTAAGGTCACTTTCTCTGGATCTTGTTCTACGCGAAAACCACAGGCACGAAAGGCTGACCAGTGCACTTCAAATGAGCGTCTTCCTATGGGGCAACCTCCTGGAAGAGCACAGATAAGAGAATCCATCTTGGGTGCCAGCGCACCCAAGAGCAAAATAGCCCCCCGCAACCTATGTACAATGTCGGTTGGTAGTTGAGAGGTTTTTAACTGTCTTGGGTCGATTAGCAGGTTCCTTCCGTGCCATTCCGTTGTAACACCGAGTCCTTCCATGAGGCTGATAAGATTATTGATGTCAATTATGTTTGGAACGTTACGTAAGGTCAGTGGTCCTGGAGAAAGAACTGAAGCCGCTACCAATGGAAGAGCGGCATTTTTATTTCCCTGGACACGATAGATGCCACGCAGGGGCTGGCCTCCTTCTATGGTCAGTCTTTCACTCACTTTTCCTCCTCCAATCCTTCATTTAAAATGCGAATTTCCGGTTCTAAGATGATGCCATAACGGTCCAGCACACGATTAGCATAAGTACGAGCGAGCCACAAGACGTCAGCAGAAGAACATCTCCCGCAATTCAAAATCAAATTCCCATGGTAAGAAGCGATCATTGCTTCTCCCTTTCGTGCCCCTTTGGCGCCTACGGTCTCCAGCAATTTTCCGGCTGGTACCTTCCCGTTGTAAAAGAAAGAGACTGGTATCCTCGATCTTTGGTCCGAGTCTAAAGAAGAGACTTCAATGTTTTTGAAAAAGCTTCCCGGACATTTTAGTCCAGGAGGATACTTAATGGACCGTTTTTTGAGTATCGCATCTGATTCTTTTTGAAGATGTTCTACGTCCGGGAAGAGTTCTAATCGACATTGGACCAAAACTGAGCCCCGATCTTTTTTGAGTCTACTATGGCGATATTTGAAATCCATGGCCTCAGCCGGCACAACCTCGAGATCGCCTGATACTTTTATTAACGTAGCTTCTTTTAGAGTTTGACAAATTTCCTGGCCGTAAGCACCAGCGTTTCCAATAACGGCGCCTGCTATTGTTCCTGGTATGCCATACATTTTCTCCATCCCCTGGAGGCCGTTTTGGTTCAACCAAAGGATGAGCTCTCCTAAGTTCTCTCCGGAACCAACCAAAACTTGAGATCCATCTTTTCGAGCGACCCCACTGAGGCGATTAAGAATTACCAGGCCATCCACTCCCTTGTCAGAGAATAGAATATTGCTGCATTCACCAGCTACAATCCAGGGAAGTGCTCTTTCGTGTGCCCAATGCAGTAATATGGCGAGATCTTCTTGGCTATCCACGGCACAAAGATAGCGAGCTGGTCCTCCGATTCCCATTGTCGAGTAAGGTCCCATAGGAACCTTATTTTGGACAATGCCACTACGTAGCATGGGCGGTGTATGCATGACCAAGCGCCGGATTTCCGATTTCAAGTATTAGAGAGACACTATCCACTTTGTCGGTGACAGTGGCCGGTTCCCTGAATGCAAAATCCTTTGCAAGGGGAATGCCGGGGGACGGAATTGAACCGCCGACACGGGGATTTTCAGTCCCCTGCTCTACCGACTGAGCTACCCCGGCAGGACAGAAAGAGTTGTATTCTACTTAGATTATCGGGTGCTCGCAAGGCTGCCCCTACAGGTCTTTTAGGACACCTGGCAGCTAATTCTTGACGTCTGTGGCTGAGAAACGCGTTGATGATGTTGTAAAGGAATTTAATTGATCAGAGGCTGGAGAACTGAATTGAGTTAGTCAGGAGTGTATTTGTGGCTGCCACGGAAACAATTCTGGATGGTAATATATTCACATGGGAGTCTACCTGGACAACAATGCAACGAGCCCAATGGATCCTAAGGTTCTGGAATCCATGCGGCCCTTTTTTTTGAATCAGTTTGGTAATGCCTCATCCATTCATGCACTAGGACAAGATGCTCGATCCGCGGTAGAGATTGCACGATCTGAGGTTGCCAAATTATTAGGTGCCCGTCCCCGGGAAATTGTCTTTACGAGTGGTGGAACGGAGGCGGATAATAGCGCTATCTTGGGGGTGGCCCGGCGCTTTTGGAATAAGCCTGCTCATATCGTAACATCGAGTCTAGAACACCCTGCGGTATTGAAAACATGTGATGTGTTGCGTGGATGGGGCATCGATGTGACCTTCTTGCCAGGCAGTCCGGATGGACTTGTTAGTGTGGAGCAAGTCGAGTCCGCTCTCAGGAATGAAACAGTCCTGATTTCCATAATGTGTATCAATAATGAAGTTGGGACGATTCAGCCAATTGAACAGATCGGACAGTTAGCCAAGCGGCATGGTGTACTTTTTCACACAGATGCTGTCCAGGCAGTTGGCAAAATCGATGTCGATGTTAGGCAACTAGGGGTCGATCTGCTTGCTTTGTCGGGCCACAAGTTCCATGGACCAAAGGGTGTCGGCGTCCTTTTCATCCGGGATTCGGTAAATTTGGCGCCCTTTCTGTTGGGCGGTTCGCATGAGCGTCAACGACGTGCAGGAACCGAAAATGTTCCTGGTATTGTCGGCCTTGGTGAGGCCTGCCATCTTGCCAGGAGTCGGTTGGGTGAAATGAGCCAAGTGAGATTGCTAAGAGACCGACTGGAAAAGGGTCTTTTAGAGCAGATCAAAGGTGCTAAGGTTAACGGTGATACCGATCAACGCTGCCCTCACACTACTAACATCAGCTTTAGTGGTGTGGAGGGTGAGGCTCTCCTCATAGCTTTAGATTTCAAAGGAATTTCTGTCTCGACTGGAGCTGCTTGCGCATCTGGTTCCTTGGAGCCCTCACACGTTTTACAATCGATGAAGATGTCCGAAGATAGAATCAAAGGGGCTATCCGCTTCAGCCTGAGTCGAATGACAAAGCACGAAGAAATCGATTACGCCCTGCAAGTCATTCCAGAGACAGTTGACCGAATACGGCAGGTCGGCCTGTGAATCAAGCCGGGTTGTCGGAGTTTTAGGTTGCTCTCGCTATATTTATTCTGCCTGACACCAGAATGTTTTGATCGAACGCTTTTGTTTTTTTAATCGGTCGAAAATTTGAAAGTCGTTGCAGTAGCATATATCTCGTCAGGATCTAAGATTGTTGATGGGAACTCTGGCCGGTTGACAGAGTCAGGGTAGTGTTGAGTTTCTATACAGAGCCCAAAGTGTTTCTCGTAGACAACTCCATTCTTGCCGATGATGGTTCCATCTAAAAAGTTGCCCGTATAAAGTTGCATTGCAGGCTCAGTGGTGAACACTTCCATAATTCTTCCAGAACTGGGTTCGTAGACTCGTGCAGCTAGAGAGAGGGCTCCGGTGTAATCGTTCAGTACCATATTGTGGTCGTAACCGCCTGGATTCCGGAACTCTGGCTGTGGGGGAAGCTGGTGGATGCGATCTCCAATCGGGGTTGAATTTCTGAAGTCTAGAGGTGTTTTCTCAACCGTGCTGATCTTGCCGGTGGGGATGAGGTCGTTGTCCATTTCGGTGTAACTGTTTGCCATCAGTAAAAGTTCATGGTTGAGAATCGTTCCTTCGTCTGTCCCAGCCAGATTGAAGTAAGAATGATTGGTTAGATTGACAGGTGTGGAGCGGTCGCTAGTTGCCCGATATTCAATGCGAAGTTGATTGTCTTCTGTCAGTAGATAAGTTACTTGTATTGATAGGTTCCCAGGATACCCCTCTTCGCCATCAGGGCTGATATATGTAAATGTCGCGGAAGGAACTCCGTCAACGATGTTGGTGCTCCCATCCCAGAGGCGTTTATCCAATCCTATATTTCCACCGTGTAGGTGGTGTTTGCCGTCAAGGTTGGTTGCAAGTTGGTAAGCTTGGCCGTTGAGAGAGAATTTTCCTCCTGCTATTCGGTTAGCTACTCGACCGGTTGTGCAACCGAAGTAGGCGGGATTTTCAAAGTAAGGCTCCAATTGGTCAAAACCAAGGACAATGTCCTCGAATACCCCTTCCCGATCAGGTGCATGCAGTTCCACAAGTAATGCCCCGAAGTCAGTGATTTTTGCTGTTAATCCAGAACTGTTTTTCAGGGTATGGAGTGAGACGGCTCTACCGTCATTGGTCTGTCCCCATGGATCGCTACTGACACTACTCATAGCATCGGATGTGGTTTCGATTGAAGTCTTTGAACAATTTGCTGAGAAGAGTAGCCCCCCAAAAAGTGCTAAATGTCCGATTACTTTTTTCATGGGCGGTTTCCCTGCACTGTGCCATCTTCGGTAAGTATAACTCAGCTTTGAGTCCTCGAACATTGTGCTTGCAGAAAGATGAGAGTTTTACAGACTTCAAGTTCAGTTGAAGAGGTCAAAGAGGCGGGAATACTTAACAGTAATGCTACGGTCGGGAATAAGATTAGAATCTAATCCTGCGAGTCCTCGGGTGTCGTTGTAGACTAGGAAAAGGCCCGTATTGGCCTCACTCAGCCAACCAAAACGCAGGTTGTTGGACCAGAGATCGGCCCGGTCGTTATATTGTATGAGTGCCTGCAGGTAGAGACGCGGAGTAAAGGAATAGGCGCTCCGTACGCTTAGCAGATTGGTTTGGAACTCTCCGTTTGGAAGAGCTATGTAGTTATAGCCCCAGGCCATAGTGGCATTGAAAGCATCACTGGTTCTGAAAGTCAGTGATGGTTGCATGTTAGTTCTAGTGCCTCCGAAGAACCCTCCAATCTTACTGAAAGTGCTGAAACTCAATTGTCGGCCTCTGTCTGTGTGAAATCTGAGCTGTGCCTCCTTATGTTCGTAGGATCCATCAGGTACGGTTACCCCCGGGAAGATCTCAAAGGACTCCTTTACTCCTTCCTGAGTCAAATTCATGCCGGTGTCAATCCGGTAACCGTTGCGCCATTCCCAGTGGGCGTCTATGTGTGTGCGACCCGACTGTTGGGCTCCCTCCCGATCCCAGTAACTGGTGTAGAAAACATGGGGCCTAATCTCATAAAAACCCAGGAAATCAGGCTTGAATCGGTGATAAATAGTGCCTACAAACTTTCGATAGCCACCCTTGCGTCTAAGAAATCCTACCTCGGGGTTGAAGTCTTCTCCTAAGTCGGAGTAGCTAGCATTGAAACGCCACCTAGAGGAGTTGTACTCTGAGCGGATCTTGAAGGCCAAATCATTGCCCGTAAGTCCAGGGGTCGCTGTCTTGGCCAAGAATCCTTCGAGGATCCCATACTGCCCAAGTCCCATGCGCCCATCAAATCCGTAAGTTCGATTGTGATCGTCGGAAACCGCAGAATTGGATGATTGTCGGTTAATTACGATTGCACCGAAGCTGGACCGATTGGGGAGCTCGCGGCTGATCCGTCCGACTGAGAAATTGGTCCCCGGGTTGGAATCATCTACTGATTCAGTCTGCATACTGAGAAGGCCAACGTTAAAACCTGAAACTTTGCCTGTAAGGCGGCCACCACCCAGGAGTGGAATGGGGGTTCCTGACTTTGAGATGCCTATACGTCGGGAAAAGAAGAGTTCAGCTTCACCACTATCTCCCACGGAAAAAAGACCGGCATTCTCAAGGAAGAACGGACGTTTTTCTGGGAAGAAGAGGCTGAATCGGTCTAGGTTGATCTGCTGTTCATCCACTTCTACTTGGGCGAAATCGGTGTTGTATGTGGCATCTAAAGTCAAGCTTGGTGTCAGGCTGTACTTTACGTCAACACCCCAGTCCCCCTGCCAGTCCGCCTCCAACTCGCCTTGATCTCTGAGTACACTCAGTGCATAAGGCGTGATTTTTAGACTTTCCTGACGGGAAATTTGCAAGTTTTCCAACCGTCCTGCTTGGGACAAGCGATAGATTCGATACTGGCCGTCCAGCGGTGCCCAGTATGCGACTTCATTGTGGCGTCTTATGTTGCGCTGAAAATTGATTCCCCAGGTTTGGTTTTCTTTTTGTGGGTAACGTAACGTTTTGAAAGGAATTGCAAACTCAGCGCTCCATCCGATCTCACTAATACTGGTCGCAACATTCCAACTGCCATCCCAGTTGATGTTAAACCCTCCACCAGAACCGCCTTGCGTCCGACCTCGCCCCCAGATGCGTCCTCCACCCTCGTTAGAGATTTGTACATCATATTCAACAGCGGCTGGATTGGTGCCGAACAAGAAACCATTCTGCCGATCATGGTATGTGTCGAGTATTATCTGAAAGCTATCGGTCTCAACGAGAGGAGAGTCTCGTCGACTATCAGAAACAATTATTCCTTCAGGGGTTTTGTCGTAACAGACGACTCCAAAAAAAAGCGTATCGCTTGTGTATAGGATGCGGACTTCGGTTTTTTCGGTGGATGCAAAACCAGGATCCGGTCGACTTTGCCAAAAACCCGACACTGGCTTGACATTAGACCAGGCGGGATCTTCGAGAACGTTCCCATCTAGTTCTGGGCGAATTTCTCCTCTGTGTGCAAGAGCGGAGGGAGGTGGTCCATTAAAATCAATGATAGTGCGCGGCTTGTCGTTCTCTTGATTTGCAGTTAATGCGAAAGGCCAAAGGGCGAGAACCACCAACAGTCTCGGGAGCCATGACAACGGCTGTAATCGAATCTCACTTAAAAAATGCAAAAGTCCTTTCGGGGCCAGAATGGCCAAAAAAACAACTACTACAAGGAATCTATGGGGTCAATCCGTTTGAGATTCCCATATTAACAAGACATTCCAATTCGAGATGAAACGTGTTTTGAGTTAGAACAGACTACACTAACTACTATGACTGTTCAGTGTTTTTCTCTAAGTATTTTCTGGGTCTTTTGCTCGGTACGAATAGGAGTGATTTTTTCTATTAGTCCAGTTGCCTTGAAATTCTGACCAGTCAAATTGATCAGCATCGGCACGAAGAGAATTCATGGCGGCTTGTAAAGAGGGCAGCCAAACTTGGGGTTTGGCATCGCAGGGCACCACCATAGGTTCTCCAAAAAGAGCTACGACCTGGGTGAACGGTCGAGGAATTCGAAACCGATCCCAGCTGCGAAGCTGCCAATAATGGCGTGGTTGTATATGAATTGGCAGGATAGGGTAACCGGTTTTCATAGAAAGCCAGAGGGGACCAGCCTTGACCTTGTAACGAGGTCCTCTGGGTCCGTCGATTGTAAAAGCTACATCCGTTCCTTTTTCCAGGAATCCCTTTAGCTTAAGGAGAGCCGATACGGATCCGCGACTAGTTGATCCTCTGGCTGTACCGAAGCCGAAAAGATGAATCATTCTAGCGATGTACTCGCCGTCAAAATGACGACTAGTTATCACCACAATATCCCGGAAGCGTCCAGCATGACTCCAACTGAAAATCTGATTATGGAAAAAACAGAAAATAACTCCGCCTTCACTGGCTGCTTTTTCCAAATTATCCATGTCTTTAACCTGAAGACGAACTGTCGAGTTGATAATCCAGACCAGCACCCAAGCAAAGCACGAGATTAGGCGAATCTTGAGTTCTTGCCAAAAAGAGAAGTCGGAAGAAGCAACTGGCCGAGAGTTCACAGTGGGTCCTCCTCTAGCTTTCTGGCGATTTTGCCTGAAGCCTTATGGGAGGGGCTAAAGGGAATGTTCACTCGCGGTAAGCCTTTAAAGTTAGTCGCAGCTTTAGTTTTCATCACAGCCTATTATAATTGTTGTACTGGCATGCCTGGAAATACATTCTTCTCCAAAGGTGGGCAGGATACCTTGCCGGCTCATGGTTATGGTCGGCCAGGGGAGGAAGACAGAATATCGATATGCTGACTGAGAAAATTTCCAAGACTACAGTTGCGCAACTCCGCCAGGAATATCTAGGAAACGGCGTTATCCCTTCTCGTGGTGTTCTTGAGAAACTCAGGTCAGATGGCCGCCGAGGAGTAAGGCAGATCTGCAGAGCAATTGAGAACAGAGAAGCAGCTAGAAAAGAGAGGGAAAGGCGCTGTGGGCAGTTACTGAAGCTAGAAGAATCACTTCGAGCTGAAGGGTATCAAATGATCGCTGGTGTGGATGAATCAGGGGTTGGTACTGTGGCCGGGCCTGTAGTGGCTGCAGCTGTGGTTTTTTCTCCAGGCGTAAAGATTCTAGGAGTTGACGATTCGAAGCGTTTAGATGAAAAGACGCGGCAAGATTTATTAGTAGAGATTAATCAGCGAGCTGCAGGTATTGGAATCGGGATCGCACAGGTTGAGGAGATTGATAGTATTAATGTCTACCAGGCTAGTCTACAGGCTTTAAAAAGGGCCGTTAGGGATTTACCCATGAGACCGGACTACCTGTTAGTGGATGCACGAGTTGTCCCTCAAACTAAGATCCGACAGGAGTGTTTTGTTAAAGGAGACAGTCGTCATTTTTCCATTGCTGCTGCGTCGATTCTGGCGAAAACGAGACGAGATTCTTTGATGGTGGATCTGGATTTCCTGTATCCAGGCTATGGATTGGCCACGCATAAGGGTTACGCGACACCCCAGCATCTAGAAGCTATCAGGCGTAAGGGGCCATCTCCGATTCACCGGACTTCCTACCAGTGCATAAGCGAGTTGATGGGTAAGTGCACAGATGCATTCTATCGCCTAAAAGACAGTCTTTCGGGGGCATGTTCTCAGGCGAGACTGTCGGAGTGGCGCCAAGAATTTTTGGAAGGCAGATCTCAGTTAGAGGTTGGAGAAATCCGAAAGCTGCAGACTCTTTTCAGGCGTAGATTTGAGCGGTAAATATCACACTCGCCTCTTTGAATCGGATTCCGCAAAGAAGGGGTTGGTTTTGGCTGGATCTTCAGTGTCGGTCAGTAAAGAAACAATCAATAGAGTTGAAACAGAAGCCATAATAGCCGGGACCACAGCATGTATTTGCCCCAGCGGTCCCAGTTGTTGTTGGAACATGTGCCAGAAGAGGGTGACCATAGTTCCAGAAAGGATTGAAGCCATAGCCCCCGCAGAGGTGGCTCGGCGCCAGTAAAACGAAGCGATTAAGGCCGGCGTGATACCAGCTCCATAAATGGTATAAGCAAGCAGTGCGATTTCCAAGAATTCATCAGAAGCTAGAGACAAAAGGTAGGCTATAGCCCCAAGGGTAAGGACGGACAAGCGTAGCATCAATACTAATGCTCGTTCTGAGGCATTGGTATTGATAAAGCGCTGGTAGATATCACGGACTAAACATGTGGCCGGTGCCAACAAGTAGCTCCCCGCTGTGGACAAAACTATGGCCATTATCGTTGTGAGCATGAAAGCACCAAGCAGGTCAGGTAGGTGATTCTTGGCAGCAAAGGCAATGACTCTGCCATGAATTGCAAGGTTTGGTTCCAGCGAGCTTGCCACCCAGGCCGTCACAATTATTCCTATTTCCATAAAGGCCACACCGAAAAGCATCCATAGGACCGCTTTTTTAGCCGTGCCTTCATTGCGAGCCGAGAAAAAACGCTGATACATGTTGGCATCACCCAGGATTAACAGGAATGAGGGTAAAAGGATTCCGATTGACTCCCAAAAAGGTATTGGCCCCAGAAGGTCAAAATGAGAAGGGGGAAGAGTCGCAGCCATGCCCTCGAGTCCACCAGCTTTCAAAAAAAGCATCGGTAATGCGATCGCGATACCGGCAATCATCGTAATACCCTGGATAACGCCGATTTTGGCGATAGAGACCATCCCTGCAGTGCAGGTGTAAAAGGCAATAAAAACGGATATCAGGAAAGTCGCCCAGGTCACAGGTAAATCTGGCAGAGTTAAGTTTAAAATTGCTCCTGCAGCCCGGTATTGGTAGGACACAATCGTTGTGTAGGCGATGATCAGGCAAATGCTGCCCAGTACCCGAGCTCCTGCGTTATACCTTTTTTCGAGAAGATCCTGGATGGTGATACCACGCAACCCCCTGGCACGACCGGCCAATAGGTACAATATGCAAATCCCCGCCATAGCTGCTGCTGGAATAATCACAGCAGCTATGCCTACCCGATAGGTTTTCTCGGCATTTCCGAAAATACTCCCAGTTCCTATCCATGTGGCCAGCAGTGTCCCAAAAAGAACGAATGTGTTTAAACTCCGACCAGCGACAGAAAAATCCTCCTGGGTTTTGATCTGCCGACTGGCCAGCAAGGATACGAATAGGAGAGTCAAGAGATAAGCGACCAAAAAGCTAAAATGTAGGTTCATGGCATAGGTCCAGACTCGCGCTTTTGAATCCTCGAATTAGTAGTCTTAGATTAAGAGAGACCACCAATCATATCTTGTGGTTCCAATATTCTTCCAGGGGGACTTTCTTAGTTTTGATCGTGAATGGACACAGATGCCCTTTCGGATAGAATATAGAGGATTGCATTGTGATTATTCTGACTTGGAAAATTTTGGAAATAGATGAGGTGGTTTAGATGAAATTTCTGACATACTCGGGGAACAATCTCATCAATGCGAATTTGCCTGACCAGTCCAGTGTCCTCTACGCACCCCCCCCGATGGCTGGACTTCCCAGAACCCAGATCCCGGATGAGTTAGAGAGAGCTGTAAACAATCCGATGGGCATGCCTTCTCTGGAGGCGATGGTTAGTAGTAAGTCTAAGGTCCTAATCGCTTTTGACGACAACTGCCAACCCTTCCCACCTATGCGGCGGCCCGATATTAGGCAGATCGTAATAGAGAGATTACTTGAGCTTCTCTACTCGTACGGAGTTGAGGAGAAAAATATTCAGCTCCGTTGTGCCATTGCGTTGCACCGTAAAATGAAGAAATATGAACTTGCCTATATGTTGGGTAAAAGGATCATGTCTGCCTTTTACCCTCTCCAACTCAAAAACTTCGATGCTGAAGATCACGATGATCTAGTTGAGCTGGGCGAGACTGATCACGGCGAAATTGTAGAAGTTAGCCGTGAGGTAGTAAATTGCGATCTCGTAATTTATGTTGACTCGGTACAAATACCTCTTAATGGCGGCCACAAAAGTGTGTCTGTGGGTTTTGGAAGCTACAGGACAATTGCCCATCATCATTCACCTCATATGACTGCCGATTCTCCAAATGTCATGCAGCCTGAGAACTCTTGTATGCATGATTCGATCGAACGAATCAGTAAGGTGGTGCTAGAGCACGCAAGGATTATGGTGATTGAGGCTGCTATGAATGGGCAGTCTTATCCAGCACATGTTCGGTATCTTTCGAAGCCTGCTGAGCGGTGCAATTTTCTTGAAAAAACTCTTCGGAGAACAAGTCCTCTTTCCATGAAACTCCTTCCTGAGTCTTCCCGATTTAAAATTTTCAGCTCCATTAAGTCAGCATATGAGCCCATGGCTATTAATGCTGGTGCAATCGACGCAGTTCATGGTGAGACCCTAGCGCTACTCAGGCAACAGCTGGAGGTGAAGGTGGACCGCCAATTCGACACATTAGTTTTTGGGCTCCCCGATCTAAGTCCTTATTCGGTAGGCACGCGTATCAACCCCGTACTAGTCTTAAGTGATGTGCTTGGATATATCTTCAACTGGTTCTACAGCAAGCCTTTTATAAAAAAGAATGGCGTGGTCATTATTCTTAATCCAGCATTTGAATTTTTCCATCACGAGTACCATGTTGCGTATAAGCGTTTTTACGATGAGGTTCTTCCTGCAACCACTGATCCATTCGAAATGCAAGAGCAGTTTCAAGAGACTTTTGCTACCGACAAGGACCTCCTGGAAGCCTATCGTCATCGATTTGCGCATCACGGATTTCACCCCTTCACAGTCTGGTATTGGGCAACCTATCCTTTGCGTTATCTGTCTGATGTCATCTTGGTAGGGCCATCTGATAATCGGGTAGCGAGCCGACTAGGTGTTTCTTGGGCGCCCACCTTATCCCACGCCCTAGGAAGGAGTCGGGAACTGACAGGGGGAGATGATGTTGTGGCTTTAAGTGTGCCACCATTCGCTTATCTTACCGTTGACAGCTAATCCTCGGCTGACGCCATTTGACTTCCTCCGAGCCCTCGGGTTCAGCAGAGAAAAATCCGAGATCGGTGATTTGAGAGGAGTAGTGAACTACAAGGAATCTAGAGAGAAGTGGTATCCAAGTGCTCCCCAAAAACATCCCGGAGTGCATTTGATACCTCTCCAACGGTAGCCAGACTTTCCATCGCTTCTATTATGGGATCCATAAGGTTGTCTGATGAGGCCGCAACGCAACGAATCCGATCCAGGCATTGCGACACTTTGCTTTGGTCGCGATTATTACGAACATGATCCAGCCTCTCTGTTTGGTGGTTCTCGATCTCAGGATCCGGTCGGTGTATTTCAATCGGTTCACTCGTATCTGCTTGATATCGATTTATTCCGACAATAGTCTTGTCACCAGTTTCCATCCTTTGCTGTTCAGTGTAGGCAGCATCCTGGATCTCCTTTTTAATGAACCCATTTTCAATGCAGGCCAGAACCCCTCCCATTTCTCGAATAGTCTTCAAGTACTCAAGGCTTTCTTCTTCCAGTCTCTGCGTTAGACTTTCCAGATACCAGCTCCCACCTAGTGGATCAGCCACCTGAGTGACTCTGGTTTCATGAGCAAGAATCTGCTGAGTCCTAAGCGCTGTACCCGCCGATTCCTTTGTTGGCAAGGACAGAGCCTCGTCGTACGCATTGGTATGCAGTGATTGTGTGCCACCCAGGACTGCTGCTAAGGCCTGATAGGCCACCCGTACGATATTATTATTTGGCTGATCCGAGGTCAGGCTACTCCCCGCAGTCTGGGTATGGATACGCATCTTCCAAGACCTTGGGTCAGATGCTTTGAAATCTTCCCGCACGAGGGTACTCCACACACGTCGCGCTGCTCGGAATTTGGCCACTTCTTCAAATAGATCACAGTGACTATTGAAGAAAAAAGAAAAGCGAGGGGCGAATTCGTCTACTTCCATACCCCTATTAACAGCCGATTGCAGGTACGTTTCCGCGTTTGCTAAGGTAAATGCGATTTCCTGAGCAGCCGTTGAACCAGCTTCGCGGATGTGGTAGCCACTGATTGAAATTGTGTTCCATTTGGGTGCATGTTGATGGCAGTAGGCCATCACGTCAGTAGTTAATCTTAAAGAGGGTTCAGGGGGGAATATGAAGGTCCCCCGGGCAAGATACTCTTTCAGAACATCATTTTGCACTGTTCCTTGCAGGTGTTTGAGGGGGCAATTTCTCTGGCGGGCCATTACAAAGTAGAGAGCTAATATTATGGCTGCCGTAGAATTTATAGTCATTGAAGTAGATATATCTGAAATGGGGATGTTGGCGAACAGTTCATCCATGTCTTTGAGGCTGTCTATAGCCACACCCACCTTCCCCACCTCTCCGCGGGATAAGGGGTGGTCTGAATCCAGGCCAATTTGAGTAGGTAAATCGAACGCGATAGATAGGCCAGTACTCCCCTGGGAGAGCAGGTAGCGGTAGCGTTTATTAGATTCTTCTGCAGTTCCAAATCCTGCGTATTGGCGCATCGTCCAGAATCGATCCCCATACATTCCTGGATGAATGCCGCGCGTGTAGGGGAACTGGCCGGGATCCCCCAAATCACGCTTATAGTCAGGAAGCCCCTCGTCTGGCCCGTAGAAAATCTGCGGCTTCTTTTTGTTGATTTTGGGCATTCTGACTTCGCTTTACTTCGTCTCCGATTCTGCTATGATTGCCGCCGAAAGCCTTCCCAAACCAATGGAATCTTAACAAAGGCAAAGGACGCACTTCAAATGCGCGCGGACCAGCTTAAAAAATACCGAAAAAATCTGGAAATTGCTATTAATGAGGTACTTACAGATTCACCTAAGCTCAATGAGGCGATTGAAAAAATTCGTGACGATGGCTTCGATGTCGTTTTGATGATTGAGGCGACGCTTGGATTCAACCGTTGTGTGGAGGAATCCTCAGAAGAGGCCCAGGGGAACCTTTCGCTAACACGTCAAGACCGCAGTTTCCTGAAAAAGCTTCGTATCAGTTCTGAGTAGTAGGTTGTCTCATATGATCTTGTGAAGCTTCAGGGAAGAGGACTACTTAAGATAGTAAGTCCTTTGCGATCGTCATGAGCTGCATGTTTGAGGTCCCCTCGTAAATTTTACCGATTTTTGCATCGCGGTAGTATTTCTCAACTGGGTAGTCAGGGGTATAGCCATAGCCCCCATAGGTATCTATGGCCTGAGATGTCATAGCTTCTGCCACGTCAGCACTTAGATATTTTGCCATTGCAGCTTCTTTGGCAAAAGGTCGTCCAGATTCTCGTAGCCGTGCAGCATTGTAGACTAGCAATCTTGCGGCTTCTAGGCGGGCCGCCAGATCGGCCAGTGGAAATTGAACGCCCTGAAAGGAGCCAATAGGCTGGCCAAAGGCTTTGCGTTCCTTGGCATAGGCAATGGCCAGCCGGAGAGCGCCGTGGGCAACACCGACCATCTGTGCTCCGATCCCAATGCGCCCTTCGTTTAGCGTTTCGATAGCGATTTTGTAGCCGCGGCCAGGATCCCCCAAGAGATTTGATTCTGGAACGATGCAATCTTCAAGGATTACCTCGCAGGTCGACGAAGCCCGAATGCCTAGCTTATTTTCCTTTTTCCCTACACTACAGCCTTCGGTACCTCTTTCAACTAGAAAGGCGGTGATGCCTTTATATCCTGCTGTCGGATCTGCTGTTGCGAAGACAATGAAAAGTGAAGCCTCATGGGCATTGGTTATCCACAATTTTCGACCGTTTAATCTATAGGCTCCCCCCACATATTCAGCTCGAGTCTGTAAAGAGAAAGCGTCACTCCCGGAGCTGGCTTCAGATAAGGCGTAAGCCCCAACCCATTCGGAGGCAAGACGAGGCAGATAGGTATTCTTTTGTTGAACTGTTCCCCAACGAAGAAGGGCATTGTTGACGAGAGTATTTTGAACATCCACGATAACTCCTGCGGATGCATCTACGGCACTTAGTTCTTCAACTGCCAGAATGGACATAAAGAAATTGGTGCCACTTCCCCCATAGTTGTCAGGGATTTCGATGCCCATGAGACCTAATTTAAAAAAGGCCTCCAGGATATCTTTTCGGAACTTTCCCTTGTCGTCCATTTCTGCAACATGAGGAGCAAGTTTTCTTTGGCAGAATGAAGCAACATTTTCCTTAAACAGTTGTTCCTCGTCGTTGAGATGGGTTAGTGGTAGGGACATAGGTGGAATTCTTTCAATCGAGGTGCCATTAGGCAGTAATTGGTACGGATAAAAAGTGATGGATTTTCAGGGTATATCTAGAATGACCTTTCCGAACTGTTGATTGTTTGAGAGATAGTGTAATGCTTTGCGGCCTTGATCAAGCTGAAAAACAGATGCAATTACTGGGGCTAGTTTCCCTTCAGACAAATGAGAAACAACTTTTAGGTACTCCTCGGAAGTGCCCATGGTAGAGCCCAAAATGGAGAGCTGTTTCCAAAATATCAAACGAATTTCGGTTTCGGGGTTTGGGCCTGTCGTAGCTCCACAAGTCACAATTTTCCCGCCTTTGGCAGCCATTTTCAGGCTTTGCAACCAGGTAGCAGAGCCCACACAATCGACAATTACGTCCACTCCACGTCCTGCTGTCAAAAGACGGACTTTTTTTATAAGGTCAGTGCTTTTGTAGTTCAAGCAGTAATCTGCGCCCAGGCCTAGAGCACTTTGTAATTTAGAATCACTGCTTGAGGTCACAATAATAGGGTTTGCTCCGGCTAATTTTGCAATGCCCAGAGCTGCAGTTGCCACACCTCCACCGATACCGTGTATTAAGATGCTTTCACCTTTCTGCAGCTTGGCTCGCGTCATCAATAATCTCCAAGAGGTAAGATGTACTAGAGAAAAGCCTGCGGCCTCTTTGTATCCTACTGCCTTTGGAATCTTGCAAAGATTCTGGTGAGGAACGGCGAAATACTCAGCAAATGTACCCGGTAGATGTTCGCCTATAATCTGAAAATCATCACAAAGACTCTCCTCTCCGCGGGCACATTGTTCACATTGCCCGCACCACAGTGAGGGGTTGAGCATGACACGATCTCCGACTTTGAATCCGTCGACATCCTCTGCTAGCCTCGCTACCTTGCCGGCGCCATCGGAGCCGAGAATGTGAGGTAAAGGAGGTTCAGCTCCGGGCAGGCCTCGAATCACGAAAAGGTCCAGGTGATTTAGAGCAGCAGCTTTAGTTTGAACGAGAACTTGGCCGGTAGTAAGAGAGGGTAAAGACATCGATGCCAAATGTACGTTGTCGAGTCCTCCGTGTTTGGAAAGAACTAAAGCTTTGATGACGAAACCTCGTTCCTGATAGCTAAAAGAGCCAAGAGTTTTGCTTGAGAGGTCAACCCAATGTTTTAGTTCGCTATCATCAGCAAAAGTCTCAGTATAGCAATACTCTTCAGAAAGAAAGGTTAAGGTCGGGTTTCGAGGGGATAGGAATAGATGGAACTTGAGCCGATCAGTTTAGGTTTGTTCTTTGATGAGGCGCGTCAATTCGGGGATGATCTCGAACAAATCCCCAACAATGCCGTAGTGAGCCACGTTAAAAATAGGCGCATTCGCATCTGTGTTAATGGCCACAATACAGTTGGCCCCTTTCATCCCGACTGTATGTTGTATAGCCCCCGAAATTCCGCAAGCGAGGTAAAGTCGTGGGGTGATATTTTGACCAGAACTTCCTATTTGGCGTTCTCTCTCTAACCAGTCGTTGTCGACGACTGGTCGACTAGCTCCGATTTCAGCGCCCAGTGCATCTGCCAATTCCTGGATAATAGGTAGATTTTCAGCCTTTTTGATGCCGCGTCCAATACCAACGACAATATCCGCCTTGCCCAGATCTACTTTTCCTCTCTCGATTCCGATTGTTTCCAGCTCCTGCCGCCTTTTAATGGCAGGATCTAGGGAGCAGGGCTTGACTATAATTTCCCCAGCACCTGGTTGCAGATCATCGGCGTCAGCAGCGCCGCCTTGGATTGTCGCCATGATGGGCGGAGGCGAATGTAGGGCTATGTCCGCGTGTAATTTGTTGCGAAACATAGGTCGTACAAGAATCAGGCCGTCATCGCTCCATCGGAAGCCGATACAATCTGTTGCCAGGCCGACTTGCAGCCTTGTTGCAAGCTTGGGAGCGAAATCAATGTTTTGGTAGGTATGCGCCATCAAAAGAATGCCAGGGGAGTGCTTTGAGAGGTATGACTGCAAGGCCAAACAATAGATATCTGGATCGTAGTTATCAAATGCTGCGTTGGTCAATAGAGTGGTGGAATGAGTTCCGACTGTCCGCAATTGTTCGATCAAGGGATCTGGATTGCTGCATAAAAGCAAGGCCTCGACTGTGGCTCCAATCTCATGCGCCATCTGTTGAGCCATAACCAATGTTTCGATGGAGCCCTGCCGAACGGTGGCATCAGCATGGTCAAGGAGGACACAGATATTTTGAGTCACAGTCATTTTGTCAAAAGACCTTAGCTTCTTTAGTCAGCCGCTCCAAAAGGGTTGCAGCCACAGTCGAGGGTTCCCCTTCTAGAATTTCAGCATTTGAGTTCGCCTCCGGCACGTAGAGTCGCAGAAGCTCCGTCGAGGGTAATGTATTCCAATCTATGTGCAGTTCCTCTATATCAATCTTAATGGTCTTCTTCTTTTTGGCCTGCATAATACCCTTCAGGGATGCATAGCGAACCTGAGAGCTCCCTGCTTGTACAGCTAGTAGGGCAGGAAGCGGTAATTCTAACCACTGAAAACGGCCGCTTTCCATCTCACGCAGTGCTTTAACATTTCCAGTTTCGGGATCTGCCTTAATTTCCATGACGATGGTTGCATGCGGTAGTTTCAGCATTTCTGCAAGAACTACACCTGTTTGAGCCCAACTCATGTCATCGGATTGTGTCCCGGTGAGTATCAGATCGAACTCATTTTCGGCAATAACAGCAGCGATACTGGCGGCTACGAGGTAGGGGGAATTGGCGCGTTGCTGAGAATCGAGAATGTGGATTGCCTGATCAGCCCCCATCGCCAGTGCTTTGCGAATCGATTTAGTTATGCCTTCTGCGCCCAGACTGAGAACGGTCACCTCACCTCCGTGAGTTTCCTTGATTCGAAGGGCTTCTTCCAAAGCGTATTCATCGCACTCATTGATTTCTACTGTAATGTCGGAATCCTCGATCCAGGTGCCCAACTGATTAATACGGAATCGGGTTTCTCGTCCAGGGACTTCACGTAGACAGGTAAGAATCCTCATGAATTAAAAAGCCTCTCAAAAGCTGCTTTAGGATCTTCGTGATCTGGATTTGAAGTAATTTTTTTCTCTACAGTGGTCCGTGGAGAATAGAATTCGCAGTTATTAGCGACGTCTTTTGGTGAGATGCGATTTTTCAAGGGCTGAGTGCACTCGTAACGTTGAGAGGGGTCGAAGAAACAACAATGCGTGCATGTATGAAGCTCTGCATTGCAAGCAGTGCAAGTTGAGTCTGCAGCTATATGATCAAAATCGGGTGGCAAGATCTGACCGCACGGGTTGCAACGCATAACCCCGTGAAAGGCTGTCATCCTAGGAGCTCTGGGCCCTTCCCGATGGCTGCTGAAACCTGCTGGATGGGTTCGATTCTCTTTTTTATCCTGGTCCTGATAGCCCTGCTGTTTGTATTTTCGGCCCATAGTCATTACCTTTCTCGGTGAGCGATTTTACAAAGGTTCAGCCTTTCAAAAGTGCAAACCACCAATGGGACAGAGATATCAAGAGCCAAGGTCCCTCGGGAATACTATTGGCTAAGGAATCAGCTTAGAACACTGCAAGCTGACTTGGCCCCAGTAATGTCTATTGCATCGCGCCCCGAATCGATCCGTTGAATAATTCCTTGTTTATCGATTACAAAAGTATGGCGCTCTGCAAAGCCTCTTTCTGACAAGATCCCGTAACGACGACTCACTTCTTTATCCGGCCAATCTGATAAAAACTGGTACTGGGCACCCAGTTCTTCAGCGAATGTTTTCTGGCTGGGCTGGGCATCCACACTAATTGCAAGCACTACAGTATTGTTTTCGTTGAAGAAGCTGATATCAGATTGATAACTTTGAAGTTCGGCCCGGCACCCACTGGTAAAGGCCAGAGGGAAAAATGCTAAGACAACATTCTTAGCCCCCTGGAAGTCACTAAGGAGTACTCTTTCACGATGCTGGTCTGTGAGTTCGAAGTCAGGAGCCGTGTCTCCAACTTTTAGCACGACTTTTTCGGCGATTGCAGTTTGCAAAGGACCCTCTTGCGAATTTTCCGGGGTTGTTTCCTGGCAACCATAGAATAGTAAACTCAGGATTAAAAAGAGCTTTGAGTTTATGGGCATGAGAGAATTCTAAATCAACCATGGATCGCGTTCAAATAAAATTCTATACTCGATCGGGTTGTTCCCTTTGTGATGAAAGCCTACGGGTTCTGACGAATCTGGGGGACGAACTCGGATTTGTAATTGAGATTATCGACATAGAGAGTTCGAGAGAACTGGAGCGTCTGTATGGCTGGGATATACCCTTGGCCACGCTGGATGGACGAGAACTCTTCCGTCACAGAGTAGATATTCCAAGAGTTATAGGCATGATTGAGCAGTACCGGAGTTCCGGTTTGATAGATGTGGATGGGAGTGGTGGCTGTGCGTCAGGCTGTTAGATCCTGTGGAAGTTGCCGAGGTACTGGTTGGGTAATAGTGCAACTTGAAAAAGTTGAGAGAGTCGAAGTATGCTCCGAATGCCGAAGTGAATTACGACCTGAAAGCAGACTCCAGAGAGCTTCTATACCCAGTCGTTACCACAAGCAGAGTTTTGCGACATTCGAAAAACACACTCCCAGCCAGGGACAGGCGTTGCTGAGTGCTATTGATTTCACAGAGGCCTTCCCGGACGTGGAGTTGGGCATGTTGTTTCATGGTTCCTGTGGCGTAGGAAAAACCCATTTATCTGTTGCCATAATCAAGGGGATTCTTGCCGAAAAAAATGTCACTGCTCGCTTTGTCGATGAAGCGGAGCTATTGCGACGCTTGCAGTACACCTATGGGAAAGATTCAGCCGAAACCGAACAGGATGTTCTCCAACCTTTGAGACGAGCCGAGATTTTGGTCTGGGATGACTTGGGGACAGGGCGCCCAACAGACTGGGTAAGAGAAACGATCCATATGATAATCAATTACCGTTATACAAACCGTCTGCTGACGGTGTTCTCAACTAATTTGCCTTTGAAGGCAGAGATGGGCCCTGCCCGGAACTCCGCCCGGCACACCCTCTCCGAACGAATAGGAGAGCGTCTTTACTCGCGTATCCTAGAGATGTGCGAAGTAGTGAATATA